>NZ_JABMCQ010000060.1 GCF_013179575.1 Sphingobacterium shayense
AACCTAACCGTTTATAACACCGTCTTGAGCGGACCACGACAATCCTCTGAATTGGATGGACCCGAAGAGATGTATGTCATCTTGCTGGACAACGGACGAACAAGCCTACTAGCTCAAAAAGAGCAACGCCAAGGATTGTATTGCATAAGATGTGGTTCTTGCTTAAACGTATGTCCTGTATATCAAAACATTGGCGGTCACACCTATGAAACGACATACCAAGGACCTATTGGATCATTAATTTCACCCCATCTTAAAGGCTTAAAAGAATTTAAACATCTCAGTCATGCCTCCTCACTTTGTGGCAAATGCACAGAGGTCTGTCCAGTAGGAATTGATATACAGAAAATGCTCTTATTAAACAGAAAGGAAGCCGTCGATCAAAACCTAATTTCAACATCGGAAAAACAAGCTTGGAAGGGCTTTACTTATGGCATTCAACGCAGAAAACTCATTGACTTTGTTGGCGGTAAGACAAAGAATTTTTTCATGAAATTATTCTTTAAAAAAGCTTGGGGAACTCATCGCGAACTCCCGAATGTCGCGAAAAAATCATTCTCCAAACAATGGAAAGAACAAGAGAAACAGAAATAGAACAAGGTTTCGCAATGCACCGAAAAAGTACTTTTAGGTTTTTCATAAGCACATATAGACCGTAAATAGAACAGGCAGTTGGCAGTTCATCACAGAATAAATTACCCTCTATAGGGTGGTGCTTCATGTTGAGCAGACCAAAAATCGTCTTAACTCCAGATTTAGTAATAACCCTATTACTTACCAATCCTTAACCCGGGTGTAACGTCGATTAATAGATGGGCTTTTGCGAAATCTCTTTCTGAATCAATTCATCTATTCTAATTAATAGGGATCAACATCTATGGATAGCCTTATTCCCTTATTGTGCTTATCCATTTCAAATTGCTGAATAGAACTACGAATTAATTCTTTCACCTTTACAATACTCACGCTGTTACGTTCGACTTTCAACGTGATTGTTTGTATAAAATAGTTACGTATACGAGAAACCAATGGAGGCTCAGGACCCAAAACCCTTTCTCCCAACTGTACACGCAGGAGACTCGCAAGCTTTGATGCACTATAATGCACTACCTGTATATCAGTGTGACGAACATCAACTCGAATTAAACGATAAAATGGAGGGTACTGATAGTTTTTACGTTCCTTAACCTCCGTCATGAACATACTTTCGTAATCATGCGCAATCACCTGTTCTAAAACACGGTGATTTGGTGTATGTGTTTGTATTATTACTCTCCCCTGCTTTTGTCGGCGACCTGCGCGACCTGCTACCTGAGAAAAAAGAGAAAAAGCACGTTCAAACGCCCGAAAATCAGGAAAATTTATCATAGAATCCGCATTCACAATACCGATTAAGTTAACTTTACCGAAGTCCAGACCTTTCGCCACCATTTGTGTACCAATAAGAATATCGAACTCATGCTCATCAAACGCAGTGATAACCTTATCAAAGCCATACTTACCCTTTGTCGAGTCTAAATCTAAGCGGCCAATTCTAGCGTGTGGCAATAATAGCTCAAGTTCCTCTTCGACTCTTTCCGTACCAAAGCCCTTACTTTCTATATGAGACATTCCACATGCTGGGCATATCTGAACTGGCGGTTCGTTATGTCCACAGTAGTGACAATGCATCTGATCGCTCGCTTTATGGTAGGTAAGGCTAACATCACAATTCACACATTTGGCAACCCAACCACAACTATTACATTGCACAAATGGTGTGTGTCCTCTTCGATTTTGAAACAAGATCACCTGCTCTTTTTCTTTGAGTGCATCATTAATACCATTAAGAAGCATCGCACTGAAATAAGAAAACATTTGCTCTTTTCGCCCTTCTTCAGAGATATTCACGATGGATATTTCCGGCAGCTGTGTTTCGCCAAAACGTTCCTTCAATTCTACCAATCCATATTTACCCGACCTAGCATTATAATAGCTTTCAATAGAAGGAGTTGCGGATCCTAATACAACCTTAGCCTGTTGCGCATGTGCTAAGAAAATAGCGGTATCTCGCGCGTGATACCGTGGGGCAGGATCAAATTGTTTATAAGAAACCTCATGTTCTTCATCGACGACGATTAAGCCTAGATTTTTAAATGGTAAAAATACTGAAGAGCGTGCACCGACAATAACATTAAACTCTCCTTTTCGAACTTTATACCAGACTTCCGCGCGTTCATTATCGTTAAACCTAGAATGATAAACACCTAGTTTATCTCCAAAATGAACTCTTAATCGTTCGGTAATCTGCGCTGTCAACGCTATTTCTGGCAACAAAAACAATGCATTTTTGCCCTGACGAACGACCTCTTCAATCAAGCGGATATAAATTTGCGTTTTTCCAGACGCTGTCACTCCATGCAGCAGCACGACGTCCTTTTGTTTAAACTCCTCAGTAATTTGCGTGTATGCTTGTTGTTGTTTTTCGTTAAACTTAAATTCACCTGTTATTTCGAGATCATCACCTTCAAATCGTGACACTACCTTTTCATTAACAATAAACACACCTTTATCGATGAGCGAACTAATTATACTAGAACTTACACCCGCCGCCTCCATTACTTCTGTTTTGGAAACTTCTTGCTTGGTCTTGCGAAGCTGCATAAAACCTATTACCGCATCTTGTTGTTTGTGGGCACGATTAAGAGAATCTAAAAGCAACCGCTTACCTCGTTCATCTTGAAATTCTTCAGCAAACTCTAAAAAGCTCTTTCTTTTGGCTTTAAATCTGTCTTTTATCTCTTCAGAGATTAGAATATGTCCCTTGTCAAATAAAGATTTAAGCAAGGGAAAAACTGTTTTTTGACCTAAAAGTTTTATTATATCATTTACAGTTAACTCACCTGCAACGTCTAACGCATCCATAACTAGCCATGCTTTATCTGAAAGCGTGCTACGATCTAGATCAGCGTCGTCTGATGCAACAATCTTCGTCTCGCTAGCCATTTTTAGCGCTGCGGGCAATGCCGCCTGCATAACCTCCCCTATATAACACATATAGTAGCTTGACATCCATTCCCAAATATCAAGCTGTTCCTTAGCTAGAATTGGCTCTTCATCAATAACATTCAAAATATACTTCGCCTCATATTTCAACGGTGCTTCGGAAGAAATACGGTAAACGACGGCCGAATATATTTTATTGCGACCAAATTGCACTATAACTCGCTTACCGACCTCAACATGTTCATTCCATTCGGCAGGCACCCGGTAGGTATACGTTTTGGCAATAAAAAGCGGTAGAATTACCTCGACAAACAGTGTTTGTCGATTTTGCTGAAATAATGATGCTTCGTACATAGACAAAATTTAAAAAATAAAGCCTTCATTTACGAATAAATAAAGGCCTTCCACTAGTCTTTCTAAGCCTTAGGATCGGTTACGGACTGCCGCGATGAACAATCCAACCCACCCAATTATAAAGCAAAGCCCACCAACGGGTGTAATTGGCCCTAAATAGGTTAATTCCTGTAATCCTAATAATTCACGCGTGCTAAGCAGGTATAGTGACCCAGAAAATAATAAAATACCTACCGCAAATGCGATAAAGGATACGCGGATTGAAGCATTCTTTGCCCGAGAGAATGTCGATAGGAATAGTAAGGCAAGAGTATGATAAAAATGATATTGATTGGCGGTTTTCCACGTGTTCAAATGATAATCACTAATCTTCCCCTCAAGACCATGTGCTCCAAATGCACCCAATATAACAGCTGTTAACCCCAAGAAGGAAGCTGTCAATATAATTCTTTTATTCATAAGGTATTCCTAATTCAAAATATAAGTAATGCTAGGCGACAAAGACATTCTTATCCTTTTATCCAAAAAATCTGATAATCTCAAAATAATAGACAATACGCCTCGCTGCCATTTTTAAAGCATAAATGTAAAAAATTAAATGTAATAAGCATTTCAATTTTTTGTATTTATATGTTTCAGCGCCTTTCAAACGGGTTCAGATAAAAACAAAGTCATAATTTATCTCTATCCGATCATTCTATTCCTAGGAAAGATAGCACTAAAACATTGAAATAATCTTTTATTTTCTATTTTTGGGTAGCGACAGGCTTGTGCACGATGAGAAACACCATAATTACAACAATTTTACTTTTTATCGCGGTAATCGGCGCCTCGATTTATTACTTTGCTAATGTCAATGGAGGCAAGAAAGAAACAATTCGACCGCTCACCTTCCTACCGGAATCGACATTCGTCATCGCAACGTTCCGAAACGACGTAACCATAGACAATATATTCAAAGATTTTGAAATTTTTGAATCGATGGTAGGACATTCGCAGATGCAGAAATGGAGAGAGCTAAAACATAAATTTGTACGTAACCAAAGGCTGCAACCGTATCTTAATGGAGCTGAGATTTATATATCGCAACACCCGGATAAAGACGGGCTCGCTACGTTATTTACCTTGCCAACGACGGACAAGATTCCAGCATCAGAGCTCCATACCCTTATACATCAATTAGCAGAAGGTAAAGTCACTACAAAAGATACACTTGGCGTAAAAATCTATAACCTTGACAATGGAATAAAAGACTCAATTTTCCATATTGCTTATTACAAGCAAATTTTCTTCGGTTCATACTCAGTTGATTTAATTCAAAAGGTCGTTGATGACGCCTCTCCAAAGCTCAATAAAGAGGCTATAGATTATTTTGTAGATAATAACAGTCGAAACTCTCCATTAAGTATTTACTTTGTTCACAACCAAATCACACCGATCGCTAAAAGCTTCACCCGCAACAAGCCTGGTGACTTTTTTACTCTGATTAAACAACTTGAGGGACAATCAGCGTGGAATCTCAGTTTTAAAAACGACGCGCTTATCCTTAGTGGAGAAAGCGAAATTTCACACAACAAAGAGAGCTATCTTGAACTATTTAGCAGACAAAGTAAGACGACCCAACGACTGTTCAATTATTTTCCAGAAAATACGTCGTCCTTCCTTTCATTTGCGTTAAGTGATCAAAAGCAGTTTTATAATGACCTCAAAGATCTTTTTACTCTTCGCTCAGAATACGCGAAGATGGAAGACCAACTGGTCACCACCTCAGAAACCACCGACATGAATTGGGACAGTGATATTCGTACGATCTTTGCCAACGAATTCGCTGTTGTTGAACAGAGTAATCGTACGAAGCTAGCATTTATAGCACTTCAAGACACCACCAAGGCAAACATATTAAAAAATAAGCTTTCAACACGTGTAGCCGATTCAATCTACCGCTTCGATAATTCGAATATACCATATATGGTATACGGCGATCCCATGAAACCATTTTCACGCCCGTATTTTATTTGCATCAACAACATACTTGTCTTATCGAATCATTTATCATTACTACGCACCTACCAAAAAGATTTTGAAGACGACAATCTACTCATTAACACTTTAGGCTACAAGAACTTTGAGAGAACACAAGGAAACGAGGCTAATATCACTTACTTCCTCCGCACTGAAAAATCTGGTTCTATATTGAATCGTTTATTAAAACCTGCATTCTATAAAATATTTAACGACACGGACAACTACGGATACAAAGATTTCTATTCCTGGTCAATTCAAATTTCTGGAAACAACGGAGCGTTCACATCAAATATCTATGGAATATATAAAAGTAAAAATGCGCTTGGAGCGACTCCCGATTGGACGTATGAATTTGAGAACAGACCTATCACGCAACCGTGGGTTTTCGAGCACTCGGACACCAGCCAGTTTATATTAATTCAGGAACAAGATCATACGTTGCACGGTATCCTCCCAAGCGGCAAAAAATTGTGGTCGGCGGTCCTACAAGGAAGAATCGTTGGACAGGTCCAGCAACTTGAAGATCGGTCAATAGTACTGGTAACTGATCGAAGCAGACTATATCGAATAACGCCGGAGGGAAAAACTTTCCCCGGCTTTTCTACAGGCTTAAGCAGCGAACCATCTTACACTCCAACAGTTGCGAAAATAAACAACGAACCTTTAATCCTTATTCCAACAAAAAACAAATTTCTCGTATATGATATGGATGGTCTTAAGAAAGACAATTGGAATGATAAACCAATTGAAGGCAATATACTATTTGATATCAAAGTACTTGACAACCACGTATACTTAGGCACGGATTCAGGTAATTTTTATCAATTCGATTCTAATGGGAATCTTTTAAAGGAAGAGAATATTACGGGGACTGGTTTTAAAAACCCAATAGGTATGGGTCAAAATTTAGAAAAACAAAGCGGCCTATTCACAATAGACACAACTAGTACACTTTATTTTCTCGATTTTAAGCAAGCGCCCCGAGCAATAAAAATCGGAAATTGGTCACCTGAAGCATCGCATACATTTGTTTCACAAAACCCTAGCAAACTGTTGCAATTATTCACAATCGACGATAAGCAGCTATTTTCTCAAGGCTTACTGGACACTTTGATTACATACGATTATAATTTCACGCAGAAAATCGAAGACAAACCACAACTTTTTCCTAATGAGGGCGGGGATTATCTATTAGGTATTGCATCGCGAGGAAACTCGATGATTTACTTATTCGACCCAAAGGGGAATCTCTACGATGGTTTCCCGATTGAATCTCTGCCTGATTTTTACTATGGTAAAATCGACTACAATAGCGGCATTTATCTGCTGTGCGTGCGTCGGGATAAAAAACTATATGCGTTTAAAAAATAAACTACTGAAAAACAACAGCATATCATACTTGTTAAATGAGATCAATGCGACGCGATCGCTAGAATGTTTGCTAAAAATCTCTTAACATTTTTTAAGATTCGCGTCGAACTAAAAATTTCTTGAACTAATAAAATAATAGTAGGTTTGCATTCTTACAATAACTATGTTACAAGGACAAAATAATTTACAGTTACTCAACGAACCTAAACAAATCGTTATTACAACGCATCACAAACCAGATGGAGATGCTTTGGGATCTTCTCTCGGTTTATATCATTGGCTGAAGACAAAAGGTCATCATGTAGAGATAGTGTTGTCATCCGACTTTCCAACATTTTTGGATTGGATGCCAGGTAGAGACAAGGTGATCATCCACCCAAATATGGTAAAAGATGCCGAGCGCGTAATAGAGAGTGCGGAAATAATTTTTTGTCTCGATTACAGCGCTTTGAATCGTACGAATATCCTTGAATCGCTAATTCGTGACGCAAAAGCGCAGAAATGGATGATCGATCACCATCTAGATCCAGAAGACTTTGCACAACTTAGCTACTGGGATTCCAACGCCGCTGCCACCGCGCAACTAGTATATACATTTGTCACTGAAGTATGCGGAGATCAAAATGGAATATCCATGGATGTTGCAACGTGTTTATACGCTGGAATTATGACGGACACCGGATCATTTCGATTTCGCTCAACAACTTCCGCAGTACACCATATAATAGCAAGCCTAATTGACGCTGGCGCTAGAAATTGGGAAATCCACGAAAAGGTATACAACAGCGCAACAGAGAACCGGTTAAAATTTTTAGGTTACTGTTTATTAAACTGCCTTGAAGTGATTCCTGAATATAATACTGCTCTATTTGCCATCAGCAAAGAAGATCTGCAGAAATTCAATGTCACAACAGGTGATACTGAGGGTTTAGTAAATTATGCACTTTCGGTAAAAGGCATTCGATTAGCAGCTTTATTTATTGACAGAACTGAATTAATTAAATTATCTTTGCGCTCAATTGGCGAGATTCCCTGTAACGAGATATGCAAAGTTCACTTCAATGGTGGCGGGCATTTAAATGCCTCAGGAGGTAGTTCCAGTGAAGAATTAAGTCAGGTCGTAAATAGGTTTAAATCTATTTTACCGGATTATAAAGAAATATTAACAAAATAAATCAGTGAATATATCAGAAAAATGAAGAAATCTATTTTATTCCTTTCAGCTGCAGTTACTATCTTAGCGACAGCAGCTTGTCAAAACTTCAAAAAAGGCGACGGTGGTCTTGAATATAACATCGCCAAAGATGCGGGTGCAGAGAAAGCGGTTGCTGGCGATCTTTTATCGGTTGACATGATTATCAAATCAGACCGAAATGACTCGTTATTACAAAGCACCTACGATATTGGCTTACCACAAATCGTAAATATTGCTCCCGATTCGATCCCTGGTTTATACGCGGGGGATTACAATTCTATGTTCAAGCTCTTAGGAGAAGGCGATAGCGCTGTTTTTCGTTTAAACTTGGATACTATGGCAGCAAAGACTGGACAACCAAAACCTGAATTTGCGGATAAATTTGTTACATTTAGCGTAAAAGTTAGAAAGCACTTCAAAAAAGGAGAATTAACTGATTCAGCCCTATACGCTCAAATTGACAGTTATTTTAAAGGCGAAATCGAAGGACTAAAAAAATCAGAGGATAGCAAGCTTGCTAATTATATCTCTAAAAATAAATTAGAGCCCACTAAAACAGCTTCTGGCTTACAGTACATTGTAAAAGAAGAAGGAAAAGGGAATAAAGCTGCATTAGGCGATACGATAGTGGTAAACTATACAGGTACTCTGGTAAATGAAAAAGTATTTGACACAAATGATCCCGAAATAGCAAAGAAAAACAACTCGTTCAACCCTACTCGTCAGTACGAACCGCTTCGTTTTCGCGTTGGACACGACCCAGTTATTCAAGGATGGACAGAAGCCTTCCAACTATTTAATAAGGGAACTAAAGCTACTTTACTTGTACCTTCGGTGTTAGGATATGGCGAACGTGGTGGAGGCACTATTCCTCCGTACGCACCTTTAGTATTTAATATCGAAGTTGTAGACATCATCGCTGGACCTACGACCGAAACACCCGCGGCAGATAGTACCGCAACGAAGAAATAAATACGTTAAAAATTTAACAACAGAAACGCGAGGTTATTATTAATCTCGCGTTTTTTGTATTCTATTAGGTGTTCTAGTATGAAAAACCTAAATTTAGCGGCAAGATATCAACAACTATGTCTATTACGCCTTTTACGATCACAGATACCCATACACACATTTATTACAATGTTCACACGGAGAAACTTCACCAACAGCTGCAACGTTGTTTTGAAAACAGTGTCAAACGATTGTTTTTACCAAATGTTGATGCTGATTCTGTATCGCAGGTAATGGACACGGTGAAACTGTATCCCGACAACTGCTTTCCCATGTTGGGTCTTCACCCCTGTTCAGTAAAAAATAACTACCGAGAAGAACTCGATCGGATCGAAAAAGCGATTAACGAACATAAGATATACGCAATCGGCGAAATTGGACTCGATTTATATTGGGATAAAAGTACTTTAGAAATACAAAAAGAAGCGTTCCGGATTCAGGTAGGCTGGGCAAAATCTTTAGGACTTCCAATCAATATACATTGCCGGGAAGCCTTTGATGAGTTATTTGAGCTACTCCACGAACTTAAAGACGAAAAGTTATTTGGAATATTACACTGTTTCACAGGAAACCTAGAACAAGCAATACAAGCTATAGAATCCGGTTTTGCGCTAGGTATTGGTGGGGTGGTTACCTATAAAAAATCGGGGTTAGACACAGTATTAAAAGAAATTCCCATCGATCATATTGTTCTGGAAACCGATGCACCTTATCTCGCCCCTACGCCCTTTCGAGGAAAAGAAAACGAAAGTAGCTATATCGTTCATATTGCTCAGAAAGTAGCCGACATTTATCAACTCGACATTCTCGATATCGCGAATATAACAACCGCAAATTCAAAAAGAATTTTCAGAATTTAACATAGTCATGCATAACATATTTATAATCTATACCGGCGGTACCATTGGCATGGTTAAAGATGAGCAAACGGGTACGTTTGTCCCTTTTGACTTTGAGTTGATCGCTCAAAACCTACCGGATTTAGGACGATTAAACTATAAAATTACGGTCCACTCATTCGTTCCTATTATTGACTCCTCAAATATGAAACCATCAATATGGGTAGAAATGGCGCAAATCATTAAAGAGAATTATAATTTTTATGATGGATTCGTTATACTACATGGCTCAGACACGATGTCGTTTTCAGCATCTATACTCAGCTTTATGTTGGAAGGTTTGCAAAAACCAGTTATACTTTCGGGTTCGCAGCTACCCATCGGGGAAATCCGAACAGATGCGCGAGAAAATATGATGACGGCGCTAGAAATTGCATCTGCAAAATGCGATGGCAAATCCATTATTCAGGAGGTGTGTATTCTTTTTGACAACAAATTATTCCGTGGAAACCGGTCATTTAAATACAATTCCGCAAAATTCGAGGCGTTCCGTTCCCCCAATTATCCTGTACTAGCTGAAGCGGGAATACATATCAACTATAATATAGATGCTTTACTAGATAATACGGATAAAGAATTTATTATGCATTCGAAACTCGACGATCGCGTAGGGGTACTCAAGCTCTTTCCTGGCATTAGCCCGATATTTATCAACGCTATTTTGGAGTCGGATGTACGTAGCGTGGTTATGGAAACGTTTGGCTCGGGAAACACCATGACCGACGATTGGTTTCTAGAGATGTTAGCGAATGCTGTAAGGAAGGGAAAAAATATTCTCGATATCTCGCAATGTAAAGTCGGATCTGTGGAGTTAGGTCGATACGAAACTTCACAAGGCCTTAAAGCCATTGGCGTTCTTAACGGTTATGATCTCACATTCGAGGCCGCCGTGACGAAGCTGATGTATCTTCAGGGAATTTTTGAGGATCAAGAATCCGTGGCATACTGGATTGAAAAGAATATTCGCGGAGAACTGACTATTAACGACTGATATCGATTTTATTTTTTTCTTGCCCTATGTCAAGTTGAATAAAGCATATTTTATAGTAGCTTTATACTATCTAATTCATATATTATGAAAACAATAAAGTCATATACTGCAGTATTAGCAATAACATTAGGTTTACTTGTTTCTATGTCAAGCCAGAGGGTGGAAGCACAGATCCAGACGATGTCCATACATAAAGACGGCGATACCGCAGACATCAACTCGTTGCTTGCATATTTCGAACAAACAGCGAACAACATGCGAACTGAATTGAACGGACTTAGTAGCGAGCAATTAGTCTTCAAACCCGACACAGGATCATGGTCTATTAGCCAATGTGTTGAGCACATCATTTTAACTGATGCAATGTTATTTGAGTTGGTGAAATCAGAGTTGAGTAAACCTGCTCAACCGGAAAAAGCAGCAAACATCGAAGTTAGCGATGAACAGGTGAAACATTTTGTCGCTGACCGATCAAAAAAAGCTAGCGCGCCAAAAGAGCTGACTCCAGTTGGTAAATATACAAACAGCCAGTCTGCCTTAAAAGCATTTTCTAATGGTAGAAAACCGATCATAAAGTACATCAAAGCAGCAAACGAAACAGACTTGAGAAGCCATGTGAGCACGTTTCCGACCGGTATGGTTGACGGATATCAGAGTTTGCTCTTTATTGCTGCCCACGCAACTCGTCATCTAGAACAAATTAAGGAAGTCAAAAACGATCCCAACTTTCCGAAAAATTAAACGCATCTAAGAGGGAAGTTGCACGTCAAATTACCGGCCGAGAAAATCCGGATCTTTACCGACCTTTAGGCTGGGTTAATCGAATTTCCCGAGAACTATAAAAAAAATTCTTGCATCTTGGTTTCGTAAAAATAGTGATCAAAATTATTTTCAAAACACTACACTTATGGAGAACTATGTGCTAATTTTCAAAACCTCTATTTCGACAACATTCGACCGATCGCACATAATTGAAAAACTATATCAGGGATCGCATGAAATCCAATTGGCAACAGTTGACATTGAAGACGAAGAAAAAATTTTACGGATAGAATCCTCGAAACGAGAGATAGCTCATATCGTTAAATTGATACGACTTGAAGGACACGAGGTATCCTTACTCGCTACCTTCGAAAAAGACATTTATACTCCGGTTCTTGAATCTGGACACTAAGCGTTCCCCTAGTACTCCACAGCGAACACCAATGAGGTCCTTTAGGTTGCGCTGAAATCGTTTCCCTCCCGAAAGTAATATTGGCAACCATACAACAATTTCCCATCTAAGGATATTCTTTACGACCGAGCCTCAATTTCGTTCATTTATGCCTTAATCTGAATAGTACCACGGTCTACCCGACGGTTGCTTTTTTGGTTGTAAAACTGCACCTGCAGGTGTACTTGATCCATTCCAATCGAAGAATCGCTCTCTGTAAGAATCTATTAATAATTACCAAAACTACCCTTCAAAAAAAATGGTATTTTCTCGGTTTCGTGTCTAAATAGTTCGTTCCATTACTCTGAAAACCGATCTAGCATCTACATTTCAATTTTTATATACTCTGTGTATCTGCCGTTTAAACATCACAATAATCGCGATCTTTCATGTCTTCAGAAATAACTATATAAATTCTATGGATATAATAGACTATTAAAAATTATTTATATATTTGACCCGTTGTCATTCGGTCTTGACAACTAATAAAATCATCCACCACTAAGTCCATAAACTCATGTTTCTACTAAAGAAAAGACGAAAAAAAATCTGCCGCAATCAAAATAAGTTCCACCTAATCGGCTTATCGTTATAGATCGCAGGCTAGAGCAAATGCTCCGCTTTTTTCAATAACCAAGCTGGGTGTCAAATTATAGATTCAAATCAACCGACCTATCAACGAAAACGTCTAAAACACTAATAAAGCACAATGAAACAAATCTTACTCGCCCTTTTTATTATTTACGGTGAATTAATTTCTGCTCAACAAATTAAAGGCACTGTATACGACGACAACGGTGACGATGTACCTTATGCCACGCTAACAGTAAAAGAAACGAAGGAACAACTAGCGTCTGATAAAAATGGAAATTTCAGCCTCGAGAAAAAGGTAAATCCTCCTTTTCAAATAATCGTCAAGTCCGTTGGATATAAAGATGGTACATTTAATATTCTAGAAATACCGCAAGACAGCCTAAAACTAAAAATAAGTTCGGATAACATCATCTCTGAAGTCACCGTTACCTCACGAAGGAGATCCGAGCAACTTCAAAACGTACCCATTCCTATTTCAGTAGTTAGTGGTCAACTTGTTGAAGAAGCTGGAGCCTTCAATGTAAATCGATTAAAAGAATTGATACCTTCGGTTCAACTTTATTCATCTAACCCCCGTAACACAGGTCTAAGTATACGCGGTCTCGGAACTACCTTCGGACTAACAAACGACGGTATTGATCCAGGCGTCGGATTCTACGTGGATGGTATCTACTACGCGCGCTCTGCAGCAACTACACTGGACTTTATTGATGTAGACCGAATAGAAATATTACGAGGTCCCCAAGGAACTCTTTTCGGCAAGAATACTGTTGCAGGTGCATTCAATGTTATCACCCGAAGACCACAATTTAACCCGAGCGCGACAGCAGAACTGAGTTATGGAAATTACGGATATATTCAAGGAAAAGCGTCTATAACTGGGCCTCTGACAAAAAAACTTGCCGCAAGAATTTCATTCAGTGGTACCCAACGAGAGGGCACCCTATATAATACCAGAACCCAACAAATGACAAATGATCTTAATAATCTTGGGGTTCGTGGTCAACTACTCTTCCAACCGTCCGATATAGTAGACATACGACTTATCGGAGACATTACACGCCAAAGGCCGAACGGCTATGCGCAAGTCTATGCAGGTACTGTCAAAACGCAACGTGCCAATTATAGGCAATTTGAGTCTATCCTAGCTGATCTCGGTTACGAATTGCCTAGTAAAAATCCTTTTGACCGTATCATCGACCATGATACGCAATGGCAATCCAATCAAGATTTAGGAGGTTTATCCGCAAACGTGGACCTCCGTGTGGGTCGTGGTACAATTACCTCCACATCCGCATGGAGATATTGGAACTGGGATCCATCAAACGACCGCGATTTCACGGGCCTTCAAGGATTAGCGTTATCACAGGCACCGTCGCGACAAGAACAATGGTCGCAAGAAATACGATGGGTGGGAGATCTCACTCAAAATCTAAGCGCTGTTGCGGGTTTATTCGCGTTCGGACAGATACTCAATGCTGATCCCGCTCACATCGAAGAGGCAGGAATTGACCAATGGCGATTTTCAAAAAATTCAGATAGTGAACTATGGGAAACCCAAGGACTGTTTGAAGGATATGGTATAAGAAGTTATCCCTCCCTTAAGACGTTCAGTGGAGCGTTCTTCACTCAGGTTGATTGGGAAGTATTGCCTGGTTTAAATCTTCTTCCAGGAATACGCGTAAATTATGATGATAAATCCGTGAACTTTCGTCGTGAAACCTATGGAGGGCTTCAAACAGACGATCCCGAACTCTTAGCGTTAAAGAAAGAAGTCTATAGCGATCAATCATTTGAATCTTCAACAGATAAAACCGACATCTCGGGTCAAATAACAGTGAGTTTTAAACCTACTCCTAGGATACATACGTTCGTCACCGTTTCCACCGGCTTCAAACCTGTCGGATTAAATCTTGGAGGTCTACCCAATCGCAACGGTCAGCCAATGTTAGAACTGGCAACAATTAAACCCGAAAGAGTACGACATTATGAATTTGGATTAAAAAGTCAACCGATAAAAGATGTATTGTTTAACCTTACACTATATAACACAGATGTCCAAGATTACCAAGCGCAAGTACAGGCTGCAGATCTTTCTGTAAACAGAGGTTATCTTGCCAACGCGGAGAAAGTTCGGGTGCGAGGCATAGAAATTGACGCTAGAACTCTCCTGCATAAAAATATTTCCATCCACGGCTCACTCGCGTATACAGATGGCAAGTACATCTCCTTTAAAAACGCCCCCGTACCACTTGAAGAAACTGGTAGTCAAAACTTCAAAGACATATCGGGAGGTCGGCTTCCCGGAATCTCGAAATGGGTCACGTCCTTTGGAGCGGAATTAACATCTAATTCGACGGATCTAATAAAACAAAAAGGTAAACTTTTTTTGGCAGTCGATGGCTATTACAGATCTGAATTCTCCTCAAGTCCTTCCCCCTCTGCCTACCTGAACGTCGGTGGCTATACTTTGCTAAATGCACGAATCGGCTTTCGAAGTCAGCAAGGGATATCTTTTTTTATATGGTCGCGCAACATTGCGAACGTAGACTACTTTGAACAATTGCTTCCTGGTGCAGGTAACGTAGGGCATTATGCGGCCGTACTTGGCGACCCTCGGACTTTTGGAATGACCTTAAAGTTTGAAGTCCAATAATCAACTATGGGATTAGGAAGAAAATGTATTTTAAAACAAAAACGGGGATAATAATTGTTTATCCCCGAATTTTGCTAATAATGAAACAAGCATGCAATTGGCGTTGGCACTTGAAAAATATCCACTATTAAACTTGACAAAAATAATAAAAATTAATCACTACATGCGCTTGAAAGAGCTAAACTGTTGTGAATTGAACACAGAAAGACATCGATTCACAAAAGAGAATATAGAGACCTTTACAAAAAATCATCTCTTCTAGGTGTAAATGAATCTATCAGTACACCCTCTTCGATACATTCACAACCATGCCACATATAGGCGGGCACAATACAGCTATCACCGGTTGTCAATATTTCTCGCTGGTCCCCTATGGTGTATATAAACTTACCGGCGTGTACGTATGAGGTCTGTACATGTGCGTGTTGGTGTATTGCTCCTATTGCTCCTTTATCAAATTTTACTGACACAAGCATAAGATCTTGGTTTTGCACGAGAATCTTACGACAAACTCCGCTCCCAAGATCGGTCCATTGCTTTGTGGCATCTACTCCGAATAGCTCATCCATAACCTTTTGTTTTCACAAATATACCGATTCTTCAAATTATTAAGGATCGGAAAACCTAAATTTGTCCTTAGAAAAGCACACAAAAATGAGTTCTATTTATATCCAAGAACAAACGTTCAATAAAACTAGCGGAGATTTTCAAACAAAAGAAATCGAATTTGAAGACTGTGTATTCACAAGCTGTAATCTTAGTCGGGGCAACTTCACAAATTCGAAGTTCATAAACTGTAAATTCGTTGACTGCGATCTCAGTGGAGCAATATTGACAGGCACATCGTTTCAAGAAGTTAAATTTATTAATTGTAAGATGATGGGGCTAATATTTGAAGTTTGTGACGTCTTTGGCCTATCCTTTACGTTCGAGAAATGTCAACTTTCTTACTCTTCCTTTTTTAAATTAAAACTGAAACGAACCCACTTTATTAACTCAAACTTGCAACATGTAGATTTTTCACAGACGGAACTTTCTGAAGCAATATTTCAGAATTGTGATTTGGAGAAAGCAACCTTCTCTCAGACCATCCTTGAAAAAGCAGACTTCAGGTCATCGTTCAACTATACTATTGATCCAGAAGAAAATAAAATAGCAAAAGCTAAATTTTCTGTTACTGGTTTAACCGGATTGTTAGCCAAATACAACATTAAAATAGAGCATTAGAATGCATAGAACATCTCTCATGTCCACTCCGCGAAGATCGTTTTAAAATTTAATTAAACAAGAAACAGGCAAATGGTCTGAAGGATAATGATCAACATTGTAAACGTCTGAAATAACGTGATAATCTAATACGCGGATACTAGGGCTTACAAAAACGTAATCAATTCGTCCACCCGGCGCTCCTTGAAATACGCCTCCAGGAAAACCTGTACCTTCAACCCCTTGTCTGGGCGATTCGGATATTGCATGACTGTCCGAAAGAACTTCGTTTATCGTATTAATTTGAGGTGTCTCAGAAGTAGAGTTAAAATCCCCTACGAGAATAACTGGTGAATCTCCAGCAATTTCTTTGATTTTCGATTTGATTAGAGGCCCTGATTCTTGTTTAGCGATATATTTACGCCAATAAAAATGTGTATTAAAGAAATAAAATATCTTGCCTGTTTTCTTCTCTTTAAACTTTCCCCACTGACAAACGCGCCTGTCCGAAGCATCCCAACCAATACTCGGAACTGCCGGTGTATCACTTAACCAAAAAACGTCAGATTCAAGCAAAACAAACTTTTCTGGATTATATAAAATAGCGACATTATGAAGGTTGCCCTTACCTCCGTAGGGATACGCGACATATTTAAAGGTTGGAAGCAGGATTTCCAAATCCTTTAATTGGGCAGAATCTCCCTCCTGTGTCCCTACAAGGTCAAACTCATGCCTTAAAATTAAATCTGCTACAGGTTTTTTTCTAATATCCCATCCATTACCGCTTTCCACGTCCGCTTTTGCCGCGTATCGGATATTATAACTTGCAACACGGAAAATGGCCGAGTCGATATCCTGCGAATTGCCGTGAAGAAAATTAAACTGGCATACCAATAAAACAATAATATATTTAAGGTTTTTCATTAAAAAATATTCTAAATTAACTCTAATTATCAAGTGCAAGATAACATTATAGCATAACATAACTAGATTTTTTTAACCTTTGAAATAGTTGGTACGATTGAAATAAAACGGGTTAGGTCCGGAAAATAGTTTCCGTACTTCATTGATTCTCTCTAATTAGTACCGAAAGCATCGTATATCAAATGATAGAGCTCCATCTTTCTATCGGTTACGGTTACCAATGGAGAGATAGGCGTTTATATAGTTTAAAGCTAAGGGACGCTTTGGTTTATCTCCTTTGGTTTAAGCTGAAAATAATCTAGTCTATAATCCAAAATACTAAGGAGACAAGTAGCCTTCTTAGCACTGGATATAGAAAAGAAAAAAAATATATAAAATATATAGCGTAAACTACTTTAAAATCTTTCCTATTAATTTCCGATACGCATCGGAAATTTTCATCATCCCGTAATCATTTGGATGCGCATAGTCTACTGTTGAATTAATGTCCAATCCAATATCCGCGTTACTTAGGTGGTACAATTTTTTCACACCAGCTTTCTTCAACTTTTCAAAACTCCTCAATCCTGCATGGGTTGTTTGTTCATAGAGTTGATTATACTTCAAATCAAGGATATTTTTGTTAAAGCCAGATGAATGATCAGTCAAAATAATAGGTGTATTCGGTTGTGCAGCCCTTAACTGATGAACCGCCGCTTGGATCAACGAATCAATCCGATGTGCGTTTTCGGGAGTTATACCCGTCAAATTAGGTAAACAATCGAGAATAATGACGCGTGAAGGTGTTTTCGCAATCAAATCAATAATAGGTTTTTCCAGGCGACCATTCCCAGAAAACCCCAAGTTAATAACCGGGTTACTGAGCGCTCTACCTAATAAACTGGTCCAAGCTAGACCCGGTCTCGTTGCACAACCACCCTGTGCAATCGATGTCCCATATATCGTGATAGGTTTCTCCTTCTCCTTTATGAATTCAATGGTAGCATTGCTAGCGACACCAATTTCCATCCAAGTTACACTATTGTACAATGGAAGGTACAATTTATATGCTTTTTCCAAATCTGCTTTAACCGGTCCAAATTTATATGTTATCGTATCTTTAAAATTATAGTCTCCTGGCGCCCAAGTCCACTCCCCTTCGCTGTCTAGTGCATAGAGATCTAATCCACTAACTCCCGTTTTAGGCATATGAGGCATATCTAAAGGGCCACTTACGGTATAACGAATAAAGAGCTCCTTGGCATCGGTTTTAAAATCCACATAGACACCTGCTCCGTTTGTCCCTAAGGACCAAACCGGCTCTCGCACATTATCCTTTACCGAATCCGGCAGTCTATTATAACCAGATAAGGTGTTATCATCAAGCCGCCCCTGCAAAGCACCCTTTTTATGAACGTCGACCCATTTTAATGGTTCCTGAGCAGAAAGCAGTGATGCAGTACAAATTATACCAACAAAAACCTGCAGAAAATTTATGACGTACTTTTTCATGGAATAACATTTAATATACGTGCAAAATGATTGTTAAGATGTTGTCGAATAGCTTTCCTGTATGCCTCGGCGTCTCGTTTCTTCAAAACCTCTACCAACTCTTCGTGAGAAATAAAGTCCCCTTTTACGATAGGTCGTTCAAGGAAACTACTCTGGTGAACATATTGAAAAATAGGGATCAGCAGTTCCTGTAACTCTAAAAGCACCTTATTTTGCGAAATTGAATACAATTTTCCGTGAAACCTTATCTCATCATTTACTTGCCAGGGCGCAGCAGTGTCCCCTGATACGATCTCCTTAGCTATTCCTTCGAGTTCAACGATATCCTCTTCGGTTATTTTATTGACAATAAAATCTGCCATACCAACTTCAAGGGCAAGACGCATTTCAAACATATCCTTTAGAGTTGTATGATCCAAAATCGCCGGATGAAACACTTTTCGCAAAGGTCCGAGCACATCAGGGTTACAAATAACCGCCCCTTTATGCTTTTTTGACTCGATCAAGCCAATAGTTTTTAATCTTAATAGCGCTTCTCTTATAACCGTCCTACTCACACCAAAGCTATCCGACAAATCCAACTCCTTTGGAAGTACATCCCCTACTTTAAGCTGATTCTCTTTAATGTATTCCATAAGACGGTGCTCGACTTTGTCTACCAAACTCGAGGTATCGATTTCACCCAATTTATCTTGTATTTCCATAGTATCAATGAATTAAGAAATATTTTCTTTCACAATTATATCAAAAAAAACTTGACATATAAAATATTATGTCATACATTTGAATATAGTTATTATGTTATACATAATCCAATTTAATAACACCATTATGATAAAAATGTATTCTACTAACCAGAAAAAGCTATTATTAGTGCTTTTTTTATGTCTCGTCCAAGTAATTACTTATGCGCAGACAATTTTGAAAGGAAAGGTGTCGGACGGAAGCGGCACTGCTTTACAAGGCGTTAGCATTCTGAATTCTACTAACGAGAGTTCGACGTCTACAAACGCCGAAGGCAGTTTCTCCATTCGAAGTACAAGAGGGGATAAACTTGTATTCAGTTTTATCGGATACACTTCTAAAGAGATCGCTGTAACCGATTTAAATTATCTTGAGATTATATTGACACCCGATGATCAACAACTTGAGGAAGTAGTTGTTATGGGGTACGGAACAGTAAAACGTTCAAAATTAACTGCATCAGTCTCGACCTTAGATAAAAAATTCTTGGAATCAGGAATGCGTGCAAATCCGGCTCAAGCCCTTGCGGGCACCATCCCAGGAGTACGCGTAACAACAGGCTCTGGACGTCCCGGCGCAATGCCGTCCATCGTGCTCCGTGGTGGTACACATTTTGACGGCTCAGGAAGTCCCCTTATTTTGGTAGACGGACAAGTTCGTAGCAGCTTATCCGATATAAACCCCGAGGAGATTGAACGGATTGATGTTCAAAAAGACGCTGCAGCAACAGCGATCTATGGTGCGAGAGCAAGCAATGGGGTAGTCATTGTCACTACTAAAAAGGGGAAATTGGGAAGCTCATCACTAGATCTAAAAGTTAATAGAGGGATCAATTATTTAAACTCCCCTTATGAATTTTTAAATGCTGGCGACTAT
The DNA here is from genome assembly GCF_013179575.1 of Sphingobacterium shayense. Lineage (GTDB taxonomy): Bacteria > Bacteroidota > Bacteroidia > Sphingobacteriales > Sphingobacteriaceae > Sphingobacterium > Sphingobacterium shayense. The sequence goes on from NZ_JABMCQ010000060.1 coordinate 20,536, forward strand.
ATCAAATGGAATCGATTAGGTGCTGTTGGTGCGATCAAAGCTGGTACATTGGCAAACACTACGTTAGGTAGTCCTAGCCCGCGAGGAACAGGAAACCTTTATTTCGGTCCCGACGGCACAACACCACTAGACGGAAATTATGACACCCGTGCTCGTTGGAGCTTAATGCGTTTAACTGATCAAAACCGGTTTCTATTAAACGAGGGCTGGAAAACAATGAGGGATGTTGTGCCGACGGATATATCTGGAAACTATGATCCCGACGGTCAATATTACGACCTAGTTTATGAAGAATTCAATTATCGAGATGTTGCGTTTCATAAGATGTCTCCGACTCAAGACTACAATTTATCCTTTTCTGGTGCTGGAGATAAAGGTTCTTACTACAGTAACGTCGGTGTGTATGATGAAAAAGGACTTTCCTTAAACACGTTCTATCGTAGATACAATTTCACCGTTAATGCTGATTATAAAATCAAAGATTGGTTAACGTCAGAGTCTCGTGTCAACTTCACGCGAGCCGACTGGCGCGATCAGACCTTATATAATGGAGAATCAAACTATTGGGGCCGTATGAGCTCTGCTCCTCCAACGCTTCGTTCCAAAAGCCCTATTACCGGCGAATGGATCTTGGGACGGGATGCGAGTGATGGCAACCCACTCGTTAATGTTGATAAATTTAAACGCGATTATCAAAACGACAAATTTACTTTAAATCAAGCGTTGGTTGTAAAACTTCATCCTGATCTTTCTCTTAAGTTAAATGGTATATTATATTATGAAGAGGAGTACCGCGAAACGTTCGACAAAGATTTTCGTTCCGGATTCCTTAGTTACACCAATCCCGACGCTGGATGGAACAGACAGCGCAGTAACGCTGCAAATTTCTGGCGAAATATAAAACAGACTTATAATGCAGTATTAAATTACGACAAGACATTTGGGATTCATAATGTAAATGCATTAGTCGGAGGAGAATTTTATGACTCTTATCGTCGCGGATTAGGGGCTTCAGGGCGTTTAGGACCTTCTGATGAATTGTATTCGTTGGATCTCACAATGAACACCGCAGAAAATCCAACACGTGGAACAAGCTCCTTCCACTACAACGATCGTATCATTTCTCAATTCGGTAATGTAAATTACGACTATGACGGCAAATATATGGCATCCGTTACTTACCGCATTGATGGGGTTTCCCGCCTGTCACCTGAAAAACGTTGGGGAATTTTTCCCGCGGCGTCGATTGGTTGGGTCGTTTCTCGAGAGGATTTTATACAACAGGGCGCACCGTGGTTGAATTTTCTGAAACTACGTGCTAGCTGGGGTAAAAATGGAAACATCGGCATCGGAACTAATGATCCTATAACAGAATACCAAGTCCAAGGACAATACGGAACGACTGGCTTGTATAATCAAAATACCGGGTTTTTATTTACGCAACCCCCATTAGGAGACTTAACCTGGGAAAAGACCAACACCTCGGAAGTTGGTGCTGAACTTGCATTTCTTAATAACAAATTAACCTTCTCTACGGCATTCTATAATCGTATCACCGACGATAAATTAGCATACATAAATCTGCCTACTTCAGCGGGCATATCTTCTATACGCACCAACAATGGTACAATGCGGAACCGCGGTGTCGAATTTGACTTAGGGTACAAAGTTATCGATAAGAATGATTTTAAATGGTCAATTGGTGCGAATGCTGCCTATGTTCGTAATACGGTAATGAAACTTCCGTTTAACGGAAACGAAAATAATCGCCAAGGGGGATCACAAGTGTATGATCCAAGCACTCAATCTTTGGTTTGGGTAGAAGGATTACAAGAAGGTATGGAATGGGGAGATGTATATGGTTTCCGTATGACAGGAATAATCCGTAACGAAGAAGATCTTACAAATTATAATGTCCGTGACGATGCTGCAGGCGAGGTCTGGTATGGTGCATCCGCTGGCAAAAAAGTCGCTAGTGAAAAGATTATTCAAGAACAGGGCTTGACCGGTTATTTAAAAACACAGTTGGGTGATGCAATGTGGGATGACATCAATGGTGATGGTATTATTGATAAATCCGATCGTGTAAAATTAGGTAATTCGTTACCGAAATGGACCGGAGGTTTTAACACAACCATTAGCTACAAGAACCTTTCTTTATTCGCTCGTATGGATTATGCTTTAGGGCATATTCAGATGGATCAAATGCAGATGTGGGCGCTTGGTTTCTTTCAAGGCGAGTTCAATGCTACAACACTTGTGAATGACACGTGGACGCCAGAAAATCCAGGAGCCAAGTTTCCTCGCTATGTATGGGCGGATCAATTAAATGCAAAGAACTTT
>NZ_JABMCQ010000061.1 GCF_013179575.1 Sphingobacterium shayense
TATTCAACGGTCAGGTTCCCTGTTGCAAAGTTCACCGAGGCGTCAACCACCCCAGCCTCATAGCGGACAATGCTTTCAGCACTTCCTGCGCAGGAAGCACAGGTCATTCCCAACACCGGAAAAGTGTTCTTAACCGTCGTAACGCCGTAGCCCAGATCTTTAATTGCCTTAACGGCTTCACCCACTACTTCATTTTTCTCGACTGTAATAGCCGCTCTACGGTTGTTCAACTCTACCTTGTGGGTTTCTATACCTTTCACTTTCTCCAATCCTTTTTCAACGATCAACGCACAATGTTCGCTTTCTACGTCCTCTAAAGGAATGTAAACTGTTTCTTTGTTATTATTTGTTGCCATATCTTGATTGTCTATAATTTATAATACAAAGGTGATAATAAAAAGGACGATTAATATTGTGGAATTATGGCTTTGATTTGTAAGATTTATGGAACAAAAATGGTCAGGTAAACGAAATTCAACCTGACCTACTTAATATGTAACGCGGAAAAACATACGCGCGCTGGCGTCTTAGCTTAGGAAAAACCTTATACTTGGTCCAGCGGTTTTCGTTTGTCTTCCCGGATTTTCTTAAAATGACTCGGAGTTAGGCCCGTCACCTTTTTAAATTGATTGCTTAGATACGCAACGCTAGAATAGTTCAAACGATATGCGATCTCACTCAATGACAACTCGTCATACACCAAAAACTCCTTCACTTTCTCGATTTTTTGAGCAATGAAATATTTCTCAATGGTTGTACCTTCGACTTCTGAAAAAAGATTGGAGAGATAGTTATAGTCGTGGTTAAGCTTTTCACTTAACAGATCCGACAGGTTGGTTTTAATGTCACTATCTTGATAATGCACCTGGTCAATGATCACATTCTTTATTTTCTCTATAATCCTGCTTTTTTTATTGTCAATCACTTCAAATCCTAGAGAATGAAGATTGTTTTCCAAATCAACCTTTTCTTCGGAAGTAGGTTCTTTCTCAAGTGTTGCCTCACCCAGCTTGATGTCTTTGACTTTCAGACCAAGTTTGTCCAACTCATTTTGCACCACCATTATACAGCGGTTACATACCATATTTTTAATAAAAAGTGTTGCCATAGCTATCCGTATCCACGTTCTCCGTTTATTGAACGATTAATGTCAAATTTACGATTTAAGTTGATATATGGGTGTTAACTCAATATCCTCTTTTTAAAAAGCCCGTCTCGATTAGTTCTTTAATATTCCAACTAAAATTCCTCTTTGCACATCCTACAAGTGGGACCACTATCTCTGGTTGGCGCTTTTTGGGGTCTGTAATGTTAACCCTTCCAACAGAGTTACGACAGTGGGATTCTCGAGTGACTTGCTGTCGTAATTAATTCCGCTCCCTGTACCAGAGGGGCGGCCCGCAATATGGACCAATGCCTTTAGCTCCACTAAAATTTACCTGATCAATCAAATGCTATGCTGTTCTGCGGCCGGCCGGCCTATAGATCCAGGAAATAATGGTTAGAACGAGTAACAATGCGGGACCAAAATAGTCGACGGCTCCGTCCCTCACCGCGAAATGTGTAAAGATCGCCCCGGTGGTTAAAAAGAAAAACCCGGCATAAGCCCATTCTTTGAGCAGTGGGAATTTAGGAACGAGAACAGCTACCACACCTAAGAGTTTCCAGATGCCGATGATTGTTAGAAAATAAGCCGGATACCCCAAATCGTTTATTTTTTTCACTTCTTCATCCATCCGGATGATCTGAACGATTGCGGTTGATACCATTCCTAGACTTAGCCAAATGGTGGCGATCCAATAGATGATTTTGTCTCTTTTTTTCATAATGGTTATTTTAATTTGCTGATTACTTTCTGCAGTTGGTTATGTGCCATATTGATACCCATTGCAAATGGCAGTTTAAGCATATTATCACGATCTTCAACGGATTTGAAAACGATCTGCATCACCAACCTACTGGTTTGATCGTCGACTGACTGGAAATCTAAAAACTCAAGCTGAACGGGAAAGCCTGTATTTTCCATCTCAAAGGTTCTTGTGATGTTTTGGTTCTCAATAATTTTATGAATCGCACCGTTGGCACGGAATAGAACATTTCCTCTCTCGTCTACCGTTTCAAACTGATAGCTGCCGTGCGCTTTATTTTCTAGGTTCAACACCTTGTTCCCCATCCACTGCTCAACGAGGCTGGCATCTGTATAAGCTTTGAAAAGCAAGTGTACGGGTAGGTCGAAGGTTCTCGTTATCAAGATTTCTTGTTTACCGTCTTCGGCGGCAATTTTGGTTTTCTGCTCCATGCGTTTATTTCTTTATTTATATGATTTCATCACCTGCTCCAACTTGTTGAACCTATCATCCCATAACTTTCTGAAAGGCGCTATAAAATCCGCAACCTCTTTCATCTTGTCCGCATTGAGATGGTAGTAAACCTCACGGCCTTTCTGTTCTTGCGTTAATAATTGACAGCTTGTCAAAATTTGAAGGTGTTTTGATACTGTTGGTCTAGCTGTGTCAAAATTCGAAGCGATAACCCCTGCCGTCATCGATTGCGTCGCAAGCAAAACAAGGATCGACCGTCTTGTTGGATCCGCTATAGCTTGGAATACATCTCGTCTTACATTCATTGCGTAGTCATTTGACTACAAATATATGCGTAGCCATTTAACTACACAAATTTATTTTAATTTTTTCCTTCGACTGTTCTGCGAATCGTAAATAAGTAAACCCTGGCATAATTTTCTGTTCCGAATGTTACGTAAATCACACGGCAACGCTTCGTCACAGGAACTGTTCGATGTAAACGCTAAAGGCGTCTGTTACATCGCTACTTGGAGCGAAATTAAACAGGAGAATTACGTATATTTGAGAACTAACGGCCGTTATGAGCCTTGCATTACCCTAACATACAAGATCGTTAAATATGGAATTCAGCCCAAACAACCCCGTTGTTAAATTATGCCTACAGGGTATGGAGATGGAAGAAAAAGGAAAACCTGAAGAAGCAATAAAATTATTTCTTCAAGCATGGGACGAAGCAACACACGATTTAGAAAAATTCATCGCCGCCCACTACGTAGCACAGCAACAAGACAATGTTTCTGAAAGATTAATATGGCTTCAGAAGGACTTGCAACTGGCGTTACAAATAAATGATTATGAAATTAACGGAGCACTCCCTCCTCTTTATTTAAATATTGCGCACTGTTACGCGGAGCTAGGTGACCTAGAAAACGTGAAAAAGAATCTAGACTTAGCGAAGGCGAATGAGGAAGTACCAACTGACAAAGGCCCTTTTTACCACGGAACCAAGGCGAACTTAAAGATTGGCGATTTACTGTTGGCGGGCGGCAAATCGAATTATAAGGACGAACTGCTAATGAACCATATATATTTTACCGCAATAATTAACGGCGCGGGGCTTGCAGCAGCTTTAGCGAAGGGTGATGACCCTGAACGCGTTTATATCGTCGAACCAACAGGAATATTCGAAAATGACCCGAACGTCACCAACAAGAAATTCCCTGGCAACCCTTCCCGTTCTTATCGTAGTACGTTACCACTTAAGATTACCGGCGAGGTGACGGATTGGGAACGAATTACATCTGAGCAGCGCAAAGCGTGGCAGAAAAAATTAGCGGCTAACAAAGGGGAAATAATTAACTAAAAAAAGCATTCGATTAATACTGCATTTTAGCCTATCTAGAAGACAATGTAAAAAGGTCTCGATAAGCCACGGAATGAATATGCTGTATCGTCCGCAATTAACATACCTAAAAAAACAAATATATGTGAAATATTATGGCGTGAAATGCACAAGAGTCCCCTATTATCTCTAAAGAAAGTTTAGGTGGGATGTGACACTGATCCAATCTCTGCGAAATCCCCTTTAAAGAAAACTTCTGCATGCCGGTTGATTCATCACAGAACACAGCACCTGCAGCAAGTGAAAGGATTTGCAAAGGGCCTGTCACTGCTAATATGAAACCGCCCAAAAACACATAACAAGGTCTCAGTTTTTCTTGGTTATTTGGCCGTTTTTTGTTAAATTTGAGAATAAGCGAAAGCCCAAAATTTTGTTAAAACTTATATGAAATACTCGGTTTAAAAGAACCGAATTATCATGCCCTGAACAGATATACAATGACGTTTACTATTACATTTATCCTTATTATTAGTTTTCTAGCTTCTTTGGTACGATCAACATTAGGCTTCGGAGAATCGTTGATAGCCGTTCCATTATTTCTTCTTTTTTTACCTGTCGAAACTGCTGTTCCTTTGTCGGTGATGCTCTCTATTGTGATCGCCCTGGTTATCGTCATTCAGGACCATAGCCGTATCCATTTTAATAGTGCTAAGTGGCTAATTTTATATGCGCTCCTAGGTGTCCCATTAGGTATATTTATTCTTGTTTACGGCAATCAAAATCTAATAAAAATAGGCCTTGGTGTACTCATCATACTCTATTGCCTTTATTCCCTTTACATTAAAAATAACAAGGTGCTTAAAGAGGATAGTAAACTCTGGCTTTTCATATGTGGCTTCTTGTCCGGTGTATTTGGCGGGGCCTACGGGTTAAACGGGCCTCCGTTAGTAATTTACGGAACATTAAGACAGTGGAGTGCGAAACATTTCCGCGCTACCCTACAGGCTTACTTTCTACCCGTAAGCTTAATCAGTGTGCTAGGGTATTACGCAAAAGGACTTATTACTACTGAAGTAAACATCTATTTCGGCGTCTCCTTGATTACGACTATTCCGGCAATATTTCTGGGCAGATACTTGAACCATCAACTAAAAGATGGATCGTTCTTCAAATATGTATACTGGGGTCTTCTGATGATTAGCATAATATTGATTGTTACCACCCTGATTTAAATTATCTGTTAATACCAACAGAAACCAACTTCTGAATCGGACGATGAATGAACCAGTATAAGATTCAATTTGTTCGATACTAACATAATATATGCGGGGCTAGAACACCTATTTGTAGACTTAAAATGGGTATATCGCGATCTAAATAGCACTACATGTCTAGATATAACTCTGCGCTAATTTGCTAGAATATTACAACAGACATGATTCTAATGTTGTCATTTACTTTGTGAGCGACCGGTTTGTTCACACCAATGACAGGCAACGAAACGACTATTGCCGATATATGTCCACCAACTTTTACTGACGTTCTATTACAGAAGAACGCATTCCCTACCCCAATCAGGTCCGGTAGATAAATCATTATTGCTTTAAAAAAATTGTAAGTACTCTTTTTTAATGTTAACTTTAATCCAATTGCTGATTCACTTATCCTTTGAAGATGAATTTCTGATAGTTACAATAAATTAAACAAGAACTTTTGAACGATAAGGGTACGTAAAATAAAGCCTTATTAAAAAACTTCTTTAGCAGGCAGGAGTTTATAATGCAAGACATATTTAAAAGCAGAATCGAACCAATTCATTTTTACACAATTTTAACCGTATGAAATATCAAAGTATACAGTTTGGATGGATAATCAGTCTTATTTTCGTTATTGTACTGATCATTTTAATAATTGGTTACAGCTATGACTTGGGACAAAACCCAGTTGATACAACTGGATTGTTGACCGTTGGTGGAATTCTTTTGGTTGCACTTTTATGTTTTTACCGCCTTAAAATCGTCGTTCACAACAAAACCATTTATCTTATTTATGGCATAGGGTTAATTCGAATCAAGGTTAAACCAAAGAATATTCACGAATTGCGAACCGTAAAAACGCCTTTGTACTGGGGATTAGGTATTCGTTTTACACGCGAGGGGATGCTTTACAATATTCAAGGCACAAAAGGCGTTAAAATAACTTTTCAAGATGGGCGAAGTAAAACAACTATCAGGGTCGGAACTCCAGAGCCTGAAGCTTTAATGGAAGCAATAAAAAGGGAATTCCAATTTTCGGTATAACGATCATTCATCGCCTCGATTTATCCGCCTGATGAACTACTTATTTGATTACTGAATAATACCTCTATAGCTCTGTGGATACAGATCTTTTATTTTTTTATGGTTTATGGACATAATATTTCAAGTAGTCTCTCATTCGCTCTAAGCTATAGAAGGACCTAAACTAAAAGCAATGCGATTTTTCGCATTGAAAGAAATATCTTCAAAACCCAATAAGATATTATTGGCACTGATATTTGGAAATACAATTATTCAATTATAACGGCATTTGTTTTGCTCATTTTACTGTATCTCATAAGAAAAGTCGTTAATAACGATACTTAAGATATCTTTAGAAAAAAATCATGATGAAATCTGGAAAGAAAAATTGAGGGCTACATGATTTTATTTTTTGTGTCCTTGATATTAATATAATTGTATAAATGTAAAAGGTATAAAATTGCGTACATTCTCAACTAATCGAGCACCGGACGAAAAAGAAGTTGAAGTAAAAAATTGATTTATGAGTCATCACATTAAATACTTTTCAATCCCTTTATTGGTATTTATGTTATTTTCATGCCAACAAACTACCAGGCCACTCCAAGAAAAGAAGCCCGAGCAAAATAAAACAATCGAAACACAGCGCAGCAGCTTTAAATTTTATAAAAGTTTTGGTTTTTGTAATAGTGAAATAGGATATTTTTCGCAGCAGGAGGCAGATGATCTATATGCTGATAAAATTATAAAAATTGATAAAAAGAATGTAATAAAGTCTGATGCATTTTCAGCTTTTGATGAGGAGCAGTGGGATTGTATAAAGGAAAATTTAAGTCTGAAAAATGATAATAATATAAAAATAATTAATACCAACGCCGACTTCCCATTTGAGAAACTGGTATTGGTAGACGACAAATATGTAGTTGTTTCCCGTGATGGATATTTTTTTACTTTTATTTTGAAGGAAGCAATCGCGTCAGTACAGAAAAACAATGCACGTGATCATAATTTCACTCTGTTGTTTAATGTACCCCTTACGGGACTATCGATTGTTAACCCAAAAGAACCTGATATTTTCAAGAAATATGGTTTGGATTTTTCAACTGTTTGTAACTGTAATTCGCCATCAATATATTTAAACAAAGATGCTAACGAACTGATAATTTTCAATTACTGTGATAATAACATATTTTTTAAAGATATTAAAAACAAGTACGTTTTTAACGTTGGTAAATTAGAAGTTGATGACGAAAAAATGATTGTATCAAGCCCTGATTTAGAACTTAGTTTTCAAAAAATAGAAAATGGAGAAATCTATCGCATGAAAGTATTGAGAGGTAAGTTTCCGAGTAATTTTGTAGGTAATGATCTAAAGAGCTTTTTCACCTCCCAGCCCAAAAAATTTCAGAAAACGGGTTGTGGAGATTACGATGGTTAAAATTCTATGGCGAAAAACAAATACACGTGAAATTATTATAAATTTTATTGTGTAGTATAGACTATAAATATGAGTAAGATTTTTTCATTTACATCTAAAGGATATGATCATCAAACAATCATGAAAGCTGCTTATCAATGGCTTCCCGTTTTTGCTGTGGTGATTTTCCTATGTTCTTATTTTACCAGGTTTCGTTTTATTTTATATCTTTCTGTAGGTGCGGCAACCTATGCTTTCATACTTAATCAATTAAAAAAGAAATCGGTGATTTTCAGCTTTAATCCTAATGAAATACTGATCAACGATAAGGATATTCAACTATCATCGATAGAAAACTATTACATTTCTATGCCTTTGAACGAGCTTATTTCGCTTCGGTTGAAAGTTAAAGAAAAAAATGAAGCCTTTTATATCGAGAAAGAAGCTCAATATAATATTGAAGAATTTTTTAACGCGAAAAATATTCCAATGAAAAAAACTTCGTATGACAATTATTTGAAATACGGACATTTAATACTGCCTTTTGTAGGATTATTAATCTGTGCTGCTATGTACAAATTATATCAATATGTTCAGTATGGGTTCTTTTAATAACTTAACTACATACTAATAATATACAGAACTAAATAACTTTGACAAAAAGAGAAGGTACAGAATCTAGTTTCAGGAATAGACAATTGTGTTGCCCCATTTTTTCATTGCTATTATAACCGGGCGATTGTTTGAAATTCGTATGCAGGACTATTTTACTTCATTTTTTATAGAGATCTAAACATTTTGCTTCATAAGCAAAACATAACGAATCGCTAAACTTCTCAAGATATGTTTTGGGTATGATCATTGTGGTTTTGATGGTCGGCATCTTTCGTAATTTCCCTTGGCTTACCTTATAAAAATCTCCTATATATTCATTTGTCAGAAGATTGACACTTGATTTTCCTTTAGCTTCTTCCCCGTAATCGTAGCTCAAAATATCATCAATTCGCCTCATTTGTACAAGTTGCATTTTCTTTGCTTTCTGATCATACTCAAAAACACATCTAAATGCGGATCTATCAAAATCATTCCAAAATTCAAAGCCTTTTTCTGTTGAAACCAGCGTGTTTCCAAAATTGAGTGTCCATATTTTTCGGCTTTGTATTTTTTTATATTTTAGGGTAGATAATAAACAAATTAAGTTTTTAGCGTCATTGTCAATACGAACTGTGTCGTTTATTGAATCTCCGTCAAAATCTTTAACAATTTTCTGAACCGACTGTCCAAAAGCTGAAACAGACAAAATTATAAAAAGTAAAAAAGTAATTTTTTTCATTATCTCCAATCAGTTGTTCAGATACAGCACCATTAATGATTTTAAATTTGAATGGCTATCCGTGCATTCAAATACTATATTGAAAGTAAGATAGTAAACAAAACAATAAAAGGATAATTAAACTGGATATTCCGGGGAAAGTACATCAAGCATTCCGCGTGAAAGTGCACTAGTGAAAGAGGTCAATAATACGTACTTATGCCTCACTGTTAGTCAAAGTTAGTGGTTTTTTGCTTCCTCAAGGATTTTCCTTGTATAGGGAGCTTTGGTAGTCCTTTCACTTCATAAAAGTTCCCTCGTCTTTTATGAGTACTTCCCCTGTACACATTTAAATTCAACCGCTTTTAGCGTTTAGCCCGTCTGCTGACTCAGGCTACGATGTTATCATTATTTGGTTGATCGTTGAATTCTGGATCGTGAATTGTGGTAAATAGAACAAACTTGGTGTGTAATATGAAATAATCACAAGCGATTATTAGCTAATCAGCCGATAGTATAAATCCCAATAATTAATATTTGAATTTCAATCGAATGAACAAGACAACCCAAGACATATTAAAAAGGAGCCAAGAGATCACCCAAAATTATTTTCAGTTCTTGGATAAACACGTTGTAGATGTGGTTTCGGGAAACGCACCCGAGTTTATGGAAATAAACCAGATTGCAAGCGCGCTACATGTATCCCATACACATTTAACCGACACCGTTCAAAAGGAAACAGGGAATCACCCCTGTCATTTTTACGACTTAAAAATCATTGACCACGCCAAGCAAATGCTCCTCGAAACAGATAAATCAGTCTCGGACATTGCGAGAATGCTGACCTACGATCCTTCTAATTTTTCAAAATTTTTTAAAAAATTTGTTGGCCAAACTCCCGGCCAATTTAGAAAATCAAAATAAAGTTCCGAAAAGTTCACCACGATTTACACGTTCTGTATTGCCACCTTTGTTATAACAATTGTGTATTATCAATATAAAACAACATGGCTAGAAACGATTTAAAAGGAAAAGTAGTCCTGATCACAGGCGGTGCAAAGAATCTAGGCGGTCTATTAAGCCGTAATTTTGCTACCAAGGGCGCAAAAGTTGCAATCCACTACAACAGCGAGAGTACAAAATCAGATGCTGAGAAAACATTAGCAGATATTACAAAGTCAGGCGGAGAGGCACTCCTATTCCAAGCAGACCTAACCGATGTAAAGAATATTACCAAACTGTTTGATGCTGCTATCAAACAATTTGGAGGTGTTGACATCGCAATAAACACGGTTGGTAAGGTAATGAAAAAACCGTTTGGAGAAACTACAGAAGAAGAATACGACAGTATGAGCGATATCAACTCTAAAATAGCTTATTTCTTTATTCAAGAAGCAGGCAAAAGGTTAAATGACAACGGTAAGATTAATACCATAGTAACTTCGTTGCTTGCTGCATTTACAGGGTATTATTCCACCTACGCCGGTACAAAAGCGCCTGTGGAACATTTTACAAGAGCCGCTTCCAAAGAGTTTGGATCCCGTGGTATCTCGGTGACAGCGGTTGCTCCTGGCCCAATGGACACCCCTTTTTTCTACGGACAGGAGAGCGACGACGCCGTGGCTTATCATAAATCGGCTTCTGATTTAGGTGGATTGACTGACATCAAAGATATTGCTCCTCTGGTCGAGTTTTTGGTGACTGATGGTTGGTGGATTACGGGGCAAACTATCTTTGCAAACGGTGGTTATACAACAAGATAATGTATATAGGCAAACGAGTGATCGTTTGCCTATCGCTTTAAGTTTAGATATAATATATAATGAAACCTGTATTATTCTTGATTCAGCGACTTGATCACTTCGTAACGACTGGAAAGTCCAAATTCAATTAATGTATTCAAGACCGTCCAAATTTCTTGTACATACTTGGTTAACACCTAGTATGTGATGTCTTGTGTTGGAGTATATTCGATGTTTTGGTATCAACCGATGTGCTTCCAAAGTAGCAAGCTCAGAACTTAATACTTTCGGTGATTAGTGTACATTCACGATTTAACTACGTTATTCGTTGATTCAGTTAGATGGAGTTCTCACTATATCGTCATTTTTGTGCTATCATTTTAAACATAAAACACAAAAAAATGGAAACGAAAAAAGTATGGTTTGTTACAGGAGCTTCAAAAGGATTGGGGCTTATATTAGTGAAGAAACTTCTAGAACGCGGCTATCTTGTCGCTGCAACCTCGCGTGACCTTCACAGTTTAGTCGCAGAAGTGGGACATCCATCCAACTCATTCCTTCCTATTTCGATGGACTTAACCGACAACGAAAATGTGAAAACAGCAATCGATCAATGTGTGAATCATTTTGGACATATTGACGTCGTGGTAAACAACGCAGGCTTCGGATTAATTGGCACGATCGAAGAATTGAGCGACAAGGAAGTAAGAGAAAATTTTGATGTGAATGTTTTCGGTTCGCTCAATGTAATCAGGAATGCTACACCTTACTTACGTCGCCAGCGATCTGGTCACATTTTCAATATAGCATCTATAGGCGGTTATTCAGGAGGTTTTGCAGGATTTGATATTTATTGTTCATCTAAATTTGCCGTTGCAGGGTTCACCGAGGGACTGGCTGAAGCGCTGAAAGACTTTGGAGTGCACGCTTCTGTGGTTTACCCTGGATACTTCAGGACAAATTTTCTAAAGAGCGGGTCTATACGAACCGCGGAGAACCCTATTGCGGAATACAGCAGCGCAAGAGCTTCCGAGCAGGCACATCTTAACGATATTGACGGCAATCAGCCTAACGATCCTGAGCGAGCTGCAGAAATATTGATAAATGTAAGCGACCTCTCCACGCCGCCGGTACATCTTTTTTTAGGGAAAGATGCATATGCAATCGCAAACCAGAAAACCGAGCTTATTCAGCAAACCATGGCTGAATACGAAGCACTCGGTACCTCTACGAATGTATAACTAGTCAGCTTAGAAAATGGAACAATAGGACCTGCGAACGCTCTTGGATGAACAACCATGCTCCAACGCCCATAGTGAGGCCAACGGAGAAAGGAGCTGACGATCTAGTTTACATAACATTTGGTCCGCTATCCGGGAATGTCACTGGTTATTCTCACCTATAGATCCATGCTGAAAATTCTGTAAAGAGTAAGTCATCGGAGGCTCTTGAAAAAACAATATTAAAAAAAACGGTACGTCTCGGTTATTTATTCGGTGCTGACGATCATCAGCACCGAATTATAATGTATTAGTGTACGTATCCAGAAGACGAGACGATAGTGAAAACTACGCCCGGTAAATAAATAATAGGAATTTTATCCGTGTCTGAGAAACTGAAGCTGCGTCTCGCCCCATTTGAAGTATGATCTTATATGAAGATAAAAAATTAAATTAGTCCCCATGAAACAAATATTTCGCTTTAGTTCGATAGCAGAATTTCATGATTTTTGCCGTCTCCCCTATCCTGAACACCCTCTAATCAGTCTGATAGACTATAGCAAGGTTTCTTACCCTGTTGACGACAATGAGCTGAAGTGGATTCAAGAATTTTATTCCGTTGGTTTAAAAAGGAATGTTAACGCCAAATTTAACTACGGCCAACAGCAGTATGATTTTAATTCAGGAGTACTGACCTTTGTTTCTCCACTTCAGTTTTTAAAATTGGAAATTAATCAAAATATAGTCGTTGATCCTACAGGCTGGCTTCTACTCATTCATCCCGATTTCTTATGGAATACATCGTTGGCGGGAAAGATAAAATCATATGATTTTTTTCAGTATTCGGTGAATGAGGCCCTTTTCCTTTCAGATAAAGAAGAAAAAATAATCGTAGACGTTCTTCAAAATATAGAAAAAGAATACCAGTCGAATATAGATAGGTTTAGTCAGGAGATTATCATATCACAGTTGGAAATGTTACTCATTTATTCTGAAAGATTCTACGAACGTCAGTTTATTACGCGTAAAAGATCAAATTTTGAACTATTAGACAGGTTTGAAAACATACTTTTGAATCACTTTGATAACGGCGCATCGTTGGAAAATGGCGTCCCTACCGTGAAAACGATTGCTGACGAGCTGAATATTTCATCTAATTATCTGGGAACATTGTTACGGCTGCATACCCAACAAAATACACAGCAGCACATTCAAAATAAAATGATTGATTATGCTAAACAGAAACTGAGTACAACCGAATTACCTGTTAGTAACATCGCCTATGAATTAGGCTTTGAACATCCGCAGTCATTCAGTAAACTATTCAAACAAAAAACCGGTCAGACACCTTTAGAATTCAGACAACTGTTCAAATAGCACCCGATTTATAGTTAAAAACGTAGCACAAGCTATTCATGATACTTATTTTTTATCATAGTGGTTTAACTATTGTACTTTTACGTAGTAGAATATGTAATATTCGTTAACCACATAGAAATCGAACATTTACTTTTGTTGTGATTGTGAAACTATATCCGTATGAAATTTTGTCTTAAGAGCATCATGGTGATCCTGTCGATTATCTTTGTCGGTCACGAATTAAACGCCCAAACTATAGGCGAAATCGATATCCAACGTGCGTATTGCCCAAGAGTACAAAGGAAATAGGGAAAGATGACAAAGGAAACGTCGTCCTGCGAATTGAGAACTTCAGACCGCAATACGTGACGTTTGGTCTTTCAAAGTATATCTATCAACTTAAAGACAAATCTTATATTGTGACCAGAGATTCGGTCTTTTAGTTACTTCCGAACCATCTATAGAAATTGTTGCCGTAAGTTAATTTTCATTATTTATAACGCGATAAATCATTTAGATTAGAGAAAAGGCCATTTTCCGTGTAATCGTCCGATTTATGCCTTCTTTTATCCCGAATCATAGTTTTCAAGACGTTATAACCAAAAAAAAATCGTCTAAAATGTGGCATTTTATTTTATAGATTATATATTTAGTGTTTGTAAAACCTAGTCGAAGTGTTATCTATGGTAAACGAGTTTTCTTTTAAGATACCTTTGTACCGATGGCAGAAACACTGTGTACTCCACACTAAAAGAATGAATGGTATTTATTGTATCGCTGATTCAACATAGAAATATTGGGAGTTAACGACAACAACTACTGATTCAAGTCCTATAAAGGGTGAGCGTTGGTAAAGGGCGAGCGTTAGATGTTACAGAACTTCAATACGCGGGTTCGTATACATTTACAATTGTTGTAAACTGATGAAATATGATCAAAGGGTATATTAGTTTTCTATTTATGATGATTTTGCTTGCTTGTAAAGGACAGCAAATAAAGAATTCAGGATTCGAAGTTGAAGGAGGGTGGCATCCCGGTTATAATAGTAATGAGAACATTACCATCGATCGAGAAGAAAAGTTTTGTGGAAAAAAATCACTATTAATTAATAACAAGGAAAGCAAACTTAGTTACTGTAATCAAACATTCAATTATACTTGTGAAGCGTTTGAAAAAATATTTATAAAATTCCATGTCAAAGGAATACTTGACGAAGCTTCGACCATAAATCTATGGGTGAACTCTTATAATAAAAGAAAAATTCTATATTCAATACCTATAAAGTCCAATGAGTCGATACCTCAATGGAAAGAAATGTCATTATCTTTGATCCTTCCTCCAGAGACAGATGGAATTCAAATAGGTATGAGTTTAAATGGAAAAGGTAGGGTTTGGTTTGACGAGTTCAGTTTGAAAAAAAAAACTATTGAACAGCAGGACACCTCATATTCTCGAAGTACCAAAAAATATATCTCGGAGGTAGTGAACATAATTAAGGAACATGCTCTGAACAAAGATAGTCTTAATTACAAACAAGACGTCCAAAAAGCTCTAAAGCTGTCAAATTTCAACGAAAAGAAAGAATATCTATCGGTCAGGTATTTGTTAAGAAAATTACGAGATCGACATAGTGCTTTTATTGAAAAAGAAGAAAAAAGCAATTCGACCAATAATGTAGTAGACAGATCTCTCCCCAGTGGTAAAATTGTTCAAGATTCGTTTGCTTATATTCACTTGCCAACGCTTTCCGTTACTGTCGATAGTTTTTATCACGATTATGCAGATACTTTATATAAAACTATTACCGACCTAAATAAATATGTGCCAAAATTTTGGATTCTTGACTTAAGAGGTAATAAAGGTGGAGTGGTCTGGCCAATGATCGCAGGGCTTGGGCCGTTATTAGAAGACGGTATTCAAGGGTATTTCGTTTATCGCAATAGCAAAAGGAGGCCTTGGATCTATAAAAACGGTAAAGCTTATTCCAGCAAAGATTCTAAGTTTGAGATTAAGGACAAAAATTTCAATAAAATAGATAGATCAAATTCTAGAGTGTTGATGTTAACTGATGGAACAACAGCGAGCGCGGCGGAAATGATTGCAGTCATGTTGCGAGGTTATAAGAACACACTGATCGTTGGCAAAAAATCCAGGGGCCTAACAAGTGGAAATTCTACATTTACCCTTTCGGACGGGTCTATATTAAGGCTTACAACTTCAAGATATATGGATAAAAATGGAAAGGTTTATACTGGGAAAATTATTCCTGATATACAGATAGATCTGGGAGTGAAAGAACCACTTTGTGTACTCCCGCTCGATTCCTTATCTGAAAAAGCAGACCAATTGTTAAATTTAAAAAGATAAAAATAGAAATTTAAATTTCATTATAGCCACGTATAGGATCGTGAATACAGGAATGGTAGTGACCACTTTTTTAACCTCGATATTCTTGAAGCTATTCATAATACTTATTTTTTATCATAGTGGTTTAACTATTGTACTTTTACGTAGTAGAATATGTAATATTCGTTAACCACATAGAAATCTAACATTTACTTTTGTTGTGATTGTTAAACTATATCCGTATGAAATTTTGTCTTAAGAGCATCATGGTGATCCTGTCGATTATCTTTGTCGGTCACGAATTAAACGCCCAAACTATGGGCGAAATCGATATCCAACGTATTTCAATTAAAGATACGTTTCTTGTCAACGAAATATCAAAAGTGATTATCGAACAGGAAACAAGAAGCGCGGGTAAGCCAGACAATTTATGGTTCAAAAATGGATATGGTTATATTAGGCTCACTTTCAACACATTTAGTCATGGGGATACTTTACACTCTTTTCACATCAGCCCAGATCAGTCACCGATTGGACGCGCGGATGACGAATCGTTTCCAAACTACTACGCGTTTATCAACGGCAGACCAATCTTGATATATAACAAACACTCCATTATGCAGCCATTGGAGCTGATATTCTCGGATAAAAGCAAGAAGAGATTCTTGAAGCGGCTAAATCACGTATTGCCCAAGGGTACAAAGCAAATAGGGAAAGATGACAAAGGGAACGTCGTACTGCGAATTGAGAATTTCAGACCACAATACCTAACGTTTGGTCTTTCAAAGTCTATCTATCAACTTAAAGACAAATCTTATATTGTGACCAGAGATTCGGTCTTTTAACTTTTTATTATCCTCCAAGTTTGCTTAGAGTGACAGACGAATACGTACAAGCAGATAAACTAAAACAGTGGTTATTCAATATGTATCTCAAAATTCAATTCTATCATCTTTTCACCTGAATCTTTAGTTTTTCTTGGTTTCTGAAAACAAATAGTATTAGGCTATCTACGTAATTGTCACGTTTGCTAATGCGCGCCAAGTCTCGAACGTTCTTAATCTGTTCCGATTGGAATTCAAGGATAACATCACCCGGTTGAAGGCCCCCTTTAATTAATGGAGAACTAGGACTAAGTTCGACCACCAGCACACCTTCCATACTTGGCAATCCCGCAGCAGACTGTTCCCCTAGGCTTTCAATTGATTTAAATGTTCCTCCGCTCCACGTAAACAATTCACCTGTAGTGCGTGGGTCCGTCACGACAACTGCCGGAATCTGCGGGGCGTCTGTTATCGCTTTCAACCGAGGGGATTTTACACCAACATCTTCCAAGTTAAGCTTGCTAAAGTTCTTTAAATTTCCTGAATTCAATTCGAAATCGCCTGTGGCGGCCTCGTTAAAGGTCAAGTCAATAATTGACCCATGGATCTCAATGCCTTTTGTCTGATCCTTTATCAGGTCATCGGGATTGGTATAAAAATTATAATCGACTGTGTCTCCCCAAAATTTCACTTGAATATCTTGATGCGCATTCATGACGATATTGGTCCGGAAGACATCGTGACTATCTTTAAACCAAACATGTGGGTGAAATCCATTATTCAAAATTAAATTATTAAAAACTGTCCTATAAAAGCCCTCTCGCAATTTAAGACCGCCGCTCAAACATAAGTTGTTATAGATAGCATAATTTGTCGAACCATCATCTAAGTCGATATCCCAGCCGTGGTCACATTGAAAACGGTTTTCCCTGATGCGGGTCGTTTCTACAGCATCCAATTTCACCCAATTGGGGTGCGCCGCAGTAATACGGTCCATTTCCTGACGGTCCGGATGCCAGAAGCGGTCCCGTCCCCAGGAATTAAACGCGCCATGATCACTAGTTTCAAGTACAGTGCGAAAAACATCATTGAACGCTATATCATGACCGCCCCAACTACCATCTCCAATATTAATCCCTGCTCGAGGCACATCATAAATGGTATTATGCAGAACTGATATCCTAGATGCCATAGCGATTTGAATTCCGGCGACCTGCTTCTCGATTAAGCCAATATTTCTAATCAAGTTATCACTGACCTCACATTCCGCAGGGTAGTTATTGGACTTTGGTCCGGCAACAGTGTCTATTTCAGACTCAGGGACAAATTTTTCATATCGGAAAGAAGGCGAACGAACGGCATCTGGATTTCCAACAAAATTAATTCCCCCCGCTCCCACGCGTTCGATCAAGTTACCCGCCAAACGAACGTTTCGATTATAATTACTTACAAAAATTGCATTCCCTCCTAGGTCTGTAAAATTCGAATTTTCAATCTGACAACGTTCCGAGCCTTCAATCTTAACCGCTGCCTGACGATAAATCGTCCAGTCGCTTCTAAGTAAGGGCTCTTCTGTCTTCATAAAAGTTGGTGATGTATGAGTAAAATGTATCCCTTGTACATTTACATCATGAACAGGATTCGTTTCAGTTCCAGAGAGCGTAAGAATAGATTCTAACACGGGGGCTTCAAATTTCTGTCTATTCGGATTTTGTCCTCCGGGGGCTTTAAAGTAAAGGGTTGAGGTCCTTTCATCAAGGAACCATTCATTATCAGCGTCTAATTCTTCGAAAACGTTCTCTACAAACCGATAGGTTTTATGCATTTTACTGGGTCTGTTATTCTGCAGCCCACCTTCTAACTCCAAATCACCTTGCTCGTTCTTTCCCGTTACTCGGTAATGAAAACCACCCCACCGTCCTTCATGCAAAGCGTGTACGATGGCATTTTGAGGATTATTCCAACTCTTTACACGTTGTGTGCTTATAGCATCCTCTGCATATCCGTTGAACGGCAGGACATCTGTATCGTAATTAGGGTATCTAGCGCGAATCAAAGGCTTCCCATCAACAAACAAACTCTGAAAAGTAAGGCCATCTGGCACTTGCGTATGCCATAGCCCTGAGGATGCTTGCTGCCAGTTTAACTTCAAAATCCTGGCCCCAGACCAAACAACTTCCTCTCCTGGTTCTGCCTTAAGTGTAAAAGGAGCTTTTTTATTACCGGACATCGCAGGCCCTATAACTAGAGTCTGATCAATATAATAATGACCTTTAAGAATACGCAATTCAACTGCTATGGATGGACTTTTCTTTTTCAATTTCGCAATATGCAGTAGGGCCGCCGATGGAGAAGCATAAGGCTTTTCTTTAGTCCCAGAATTGCTATCCTTACCATATTTAGCGACGTATAGCTTTACCGCGGAATCCTCCTGGGAAAAAGCTAAAATTGAGTTACAAAAAATTAAAACAACGGCTAAAAAAACAGGCAGTCTAACAGATTTAATCGGTCTTATTTTCATTTCAAATTTTTTGATATAATGGCCACGTAAAAGTAGAATATCTTTTTGATCTGCTTGAAGCAAATCACTTGGTTTTTCCTACAAGAATTATCTCATAGTATTAGCCAGACATTAATATAGAATTATTTTTTTAAAACTAACTAAAGCTTGAGACATATACCTAGACTTACAAATTCAACCGACCAATTAAATCACCAACCAGGATTTTGTTTTAAGTCTGGGTTTAAAGTCAACTGATACATCGATACAGTATCAATAATCCCGTTCAATATTGAACTTTAACCTTGAGCCTCCTGTACATGGTATCTTTATCGATTATGATCTTTCTACAAAGCAGCCAACCCATTTTTCAAGTTTTTCTTGTCGAGCAAGATCCAGTGCAGCTTTTGCTTATAAAAGGTTTCGGAGAAGCAGTAATAAACGACAGTTAAGAATTCTACAAACAGAAACGTGAATTAACAAGCGAGGTAGATATTTCTTAATTTAAAATTTCATTGGATAAAAAAAATCCCTTTATTTGACAATAAGTAACTTGTAATAAGAATGTTAATAGTTTATTGTTGATTTTTTAATGTAGGTAAACTTAACATATTTTCATTCGCTTTGTAGCGTATCGTGTATGGCATCCCAAAGTGCAATCCTTTTGATTAAACTTTCTTTCGCTACCTCTTTCATCTCCAGCCAATTATTTTCATCGTTGTCTGCAATATTATGAATCATGCGCATTGCCAGCGGTCCATGTTCATCCCCATCCAAATCAATATGTCGTTGAAAATAATAAATAAATCCATCAAGTCCTGTGTCAGGGAACTGGGCCTTTAATCGTTTTAATATCGAAGTAAACATATCCGGTATCAAATCTTCACGCCCGAAAGTAAATGCCGAAGCCACTATGTGAGCTTTTCCGCTGTCAATGCAGTCAAAGGTAAATTTTAAGAATTCCTTAATTCTAAGATCAATGTTCGTATCGGCGATACAATCTCTTATATTCGTCCCATTTTTTAACCGAGAAATGAAATTTTCAATGAGCGAGTAATCGGCTCCTAAATCTTTCATTGCCTCTAGATAAAGCTCATAATGACTTAAGCGCCTCCCTCCTTCGGAAATATCCGACTCTTCAGCTAGAACAATTTCATTTATGAGATACCGTGTATCGGGATTTTCACTTGGAATCCACGGGAGGGTCGTACAGGTTAATTTCATTTGCAGGAACTTTAACAATGACATAAAATCCCAAACGGCATACACATGCCCTTCTGTGAACCTTTTCAGGTCTTCAATACTAGATATGTTTTGATACAAAGGATGAGTTAGTAAACGCTGTCTTTCTTCCTCGATATATTGTTGTATACTTTCGATATTGTTATGCATGCGCCAAAAATAAGAAAAGATCAGAGAAAAATTAATTAACCTAGGCATTGAGCAATAGAAACAACAAAATCCTACTGTATAGTATTTCAGGCAAAAAACGATTTAACGAGCAGTCTACCTAGGTCGATTGATCAAGTTCTAATTGCGTGCAATTTTATCGCTACTAAGCTCAAGAAATTGTTCAATCATATCTACCACAAAAGGAGACTCGTCGGAACCGGATTTTAAGGTTGTTATCTCCCCTATGTATTCCCCATGCCCACCCGGAATTATTGCTAATCGAGAATTTGGAATTAGTCTTTGCAGTTCGATAGCATGTTCTGGTGTAATAACATCTTTATCCCCGTTTACGATTAATGTAGGAGCATTGATAGCCTTGAGTAGATAATCGGGTATATCTTTAAAATTTATCATTCTTTTTGCATCCTTATCGTGCATGATCTGCAAATTTTCAGGATTTGGTGCCACACTTAAATATGCTTCCTTTAGCGGTTGAGGCATATTGTCTAAGGTTGCCTGATGCATGAAATCCCAAAACCCAGATGGAACACCACTACGTTTACAAAGAGCAGAACCCAAGACAATCTTATCGACTCGATCCGGATGACGAATCGCCAGCTCAACTGTTGTTGTACCTCCATTACTAAAACCAAAAATATCTGCTTTTTCAATATTTAATTTCGTTAACAAGGCTGCAACATCGTCGGCATCCTGCTGGAAGGATAAATCGCTGTCACGGTCACCGCTGCGACCGTGCGCCTGCAGTTCTAAGGCTATGACCGTCCTATTCTTTGCGAACAACGGGATAACATTTCCAAAATTGGATTGAATTGTTGAACCTCCACCGTGGATCAAGACCAAAGGTTTACCCTGCCCATGGATCTCATAATACATATTAAGGCCGTTAACCTCTTCAAATCCGCTTTTAAAAGCCAGGGTATCCTTTGTCGCCCTTTTAATATGATCGTGTTGTCCTGACTGGCCAGTATTATCGCAGGAATATAACACCAAAGCTCCCATTACAGTATATATAATTGTCCTTTTCATCTTCTTGATTTCTCTTAATTCAAAAGTGAATTCAACTTGTTGAACATTTTGATCCAGCTCTGGTAAGCACCCGTTTTTTTAGCTTCTGCTTCTGAAACGGTTTGATGAATTGTAACTTTCGTCTGCTCACCTAGGGACTCAAAGGTGACGGTCGTAACTTGCTCCTCTGGCCAATCCTCCGTTTTACCGGCATCCACCGAACGCACCGAATTACCGGCCCGATCTGACATTGCCATTGTAAAAACAAGCTTTTCGTCCAGAACAACCTCCAAATAGGTGCCTTTAATCCAGCATTCGCCATGTATAGGATCGTGAATACAGGAATGGTAGTGACCACCTTTCTTAACCTCGATATTCTTAAAGGTTATGCTGCATTCATCCGGCGCATACCACTTTCTTAATTGCTCGGGATCTGTCCACGCCCGGAAAACCACATCCCTTGGCGCATCAAAGAAATGATTGATAAAAAGTTCTTTTTTTTCTACAGTCATGATTATTATTTTTTAGTTTCTGCGAGAAACCTATCAAGCTTTTCAAACCGTTGACTCCACAGCCTGCGGGATTCTGTTACCCAATCTGTTATCTCATCCAATTGACGCAGATCAGCCCTACATACCCTTTCACGTCCTTTCTGACTCACGGAGATAACACCGCATTCATTTAATACCTTAATGTGTTTTGCAATCGCCTGTTTGCTAATATCAAAATTCTCACAAATTTGAGTAATATTAAGCGGGCCGCGTGACAATTTGTGAATAATCATTCTTCTGGTAGGGTCGGCGATTGCCTGAAATATGTCTCTTCTTTCTATCATAATACAACCAAATGGTTGTCCAAATATAAGAACAACCATTTGGTTGTCAAAATATTATTTATAAAAACTTATGAAACGAAGAAAATTACTAGAAAAATATAAACCTATTCCTCTAAAAATATCCACAACCGATAAAGAAAATTGCGCGTAAACTGATGAGCGGCATGCTGTAGGTTGTATCGATTGAAAGGGATCTTTTATCTTTCATATTGTCTCGGTGAATGCGCTTTAATCAAAATAATTCCTTAAATTGTCTGGATTATAAGCCCAAATATTCAGCTAAATTACAATTGAAAACTATGTGGACATTTGCGATTAAACAAAAAATGACAGCCGCAGTACTGCTGTTCGCTGTAATTGTTCTTGTGATGTTGACCAATATGCGTGAACAGCGGACGGCGAAACGAATAAGTACCGCGGTTACTTCCCTCTACGAAGATAGGCTCGTAGTTGCGCAATATATTCATCAATTGTCAAAACAAATGGACGGTATCATTTACGTCTTGGAGAAAGAAAAGACAGAAGACTCTATACAAATAAACAGCTACCTGAGGGAGGTCGCCACATTAAATGCGTTATACGAAAAAACGACGCTTACGGAAACTGAAAAAATTAATTTTGAGCAGTTCAAAAAACTGTGTCGGACTATATCGCAAAATTATCGAACGGGTGATCAAACCGCAGTATTATTAACGGCCCGCGATGCCGAAAAAACGTTGCAGACCTTATCATCGATACAAGTAGAAGAAGGAAAAAACAAGTTAGATGAAGTCTTAGACATGACTTATTTTACCAACTTGTTTTCTTACTTGGAGCTCGTGATCCTGATTGTAATCGCGGTAATCATCCAGGCACTTGTATTCGCCTCAAAGACCATAAGGGGCATTAAAAAGCCAAGTAATGAA
>NZ_JABMCQ010000062.1 GCF_013179575.1 Sphingobacterium shayense
TAAAACGCCAAAAAACAACTTATTTATATTACGTTTCATAGAATGTCTTATTTGCTAATTAGTGAATTGATAAGCGTTACAGTTTCATTGATCTGCTGTATGCTCTTTAGATAATTAAGTTGGATATCGGCTGTTGTCTGCAAAGCAAAAAGATATTCAACATATGATATTTCGCCAGTCCCATACCCGAGCTTTGCCGCTTGGATTATTTCATTAGCGTTTGGAAGAGCCTGCCGCTTGAAATAGTTAAACTGTGTTAAATACTGCTCATATTGATTTATAGCATTTGTCAATTCTGTTTTTAACTGTTGTTCCTGCCATTTTGCATTCAATTCCAATGATTGTTTTTGATAATCAAGAGAACGTATTTTCGCTTTGGTAGCTCCAAAAGTTAATGGGATAGAGATACCTACATCAAAAAAACTAAACCTTTGGTCTCTTCCGTAAAACTGCTCTACGCCATTCCTACTGTGTATCCCTATTAACGAGACATTATTATATCCTATGGTAAAATCTGGCAGTCCATTTGCTCGTTCTACTTTTTTACTTTGTTCAGCAATTTTGGCATCCTGATATAACATTTGAATGCGAGGATGATTTTTAATGGCAGAACTGTCAATAAAAGAACTCAAAAGCAACGGGTCATATTCCGGTTTAGTTTCAATAACAAAATCATCCTTTATCTGCATTAAGGTTTTAAGATATTTATAAGCATTTTGTCTAAAAATCTCATTTTGTTGGAATAACAAGTTTATTTCGCCTTTCTTGGTAACTGCCGTATTTACATCAAGTTTGCCTATATCTCCGGTTTTATATCGTAATTCTGCAACTCTGATAAAATCTGCATAAATACTATCTAAGTAATTCAAGACCGAAGCATTATGCTCTAAATATTCCAACTGATAATAATAGTTTCTAACCTGTCTTTTCAGTTCGTTTTCTGTCAATACTTTTATCCACTGCTGGCCTTTAACCTGCTCTTTGACCAAATTTTTCTTTGCACCGAAGAGTGTAGGAAATGGTATGTTCTGGGAAATCTGAATACCATCATTATATTCAAAGCCATCATTATTTCCGTACTGAAAGTTTAAAGCTGTTTTGGGTAATTCAAAAGCTGTCTTGCTTAGGCTTTGAACTGATTTAATTTCCAGATTTTTTGCCTGTATTTCAGGGTTATTCTGTAAAGCAATTTCAATAGCCTGATTTACATCTATGATTTGCGCATTACTGTTTTGAGAAAAACCTAAGAAAACCAACAGTAATAGTACCGGAGTTACAGTTTTAAATTTGCTATTTCTCGGTGGTTTATTGCTTTTCATAAATAGAAGGTATAATAGTGGTAGTACAAAGAGGGTTAATGCCGTTGCTGTAATTAATCCGCCAATAACCACGGTTGCCAAAGGTTTCTGAACTTCTGCCCCTGCGCTGGTACTCAATGCCATAGGTAAAAATCCCAAACTGGCTACTGCTGCTGTCATCAATACAGGTCTTAACCTTGTTTTAGTTCCTTCAATAATTCTCGGTATAATCTCATTCCAACCCTCTTTTTCTAATCTGTTAAAGGTTGAAATCAGAACTATTCCATTTAAAACAGCTACGCCAAATAATGCAATAAATCCAACGCCTGCTGATATACTGAAAGGCATATCCCGTATTAACAGCGCAAACACACCGCCAATGGCACTCATCGGAATAGCCGTAAATACTAAAATGGCTTCTTTCAAAGAATGGAAGGTGAAATACAATAGTGTGAAAATTAAAAGTAATGCGATTGGAACAGCAATCAATAATCTGTCGGTCGCTTTTTGAAGATTTTCAAACTGACCACCATAGGTAAAATAATAACCTGTCGGTAGCTTAACCTGTTTAGCCAATTTTTCTTGAATTTCATTGACTATACTTGCTACATCTCTTCCCTTAACGTTGAAGCCTACATATATTCTGCGTTTACCTCCTTCACGGCTGATTTGTGCAGGACCCAATTTATAGTCAATCTCGGCAATCTGCGATAGCGGTATCTGGTCTCCATTTGGTATTGGAATAAATAGATTAGCCACATCTTCGATAGAAGCTCTATGGGCTTCATCCAGTCGTACAACCAAGTCAAACTTGCGCTCATTTTCATAAACCACTCCGGCAGCTTTACCTGCGAACGCTGTGCTGACAATATCATTTACTTGCTCTACATTCAATCCATAATTAGCAATCCGTGTACGGTCATACTCAATATTGATTTGCGGAAGACCAGCTACCCGTTCTACTTGTGGGGCTGTTACTCCTTCCACTGATTGTATGATATTATTAACCTTATTCGCATAAAACTCTAGAGAGTCCAAGTCTTCTCCAAATATTTTCACAGCTACATCCTGCCTGATACCTGTCATCAGTTCATTGAAACGCATCTGTATCGGCTGATTGGCTTCAAAGAATACACCGGGAATACTTTCCAGTTTCTCCATCATTTCGTTTGAAAGCTCGTCATACGATTTTTTAGTTTTCCACTCTTTTTGAGGTTTAAGGATAATCATTAAGTCGGTAGCTTCTGGCGGCATAGGGTCTGTTGGCACTTCGGCTGCACCGGTTTTACCGACTACCATTTTTACTTCATCAAATTCCTTAATAATTTTTGATGCCTGCATCGAAGTTTCAAGACTTTGGCTCAATGAAGTCCCTTGCGGTAAGATACAGTGAAAAGCAAAATCGCCTTCTCCTAATTTTGGTAAAAACTCTCCACCCATATTTGAAAAGATTAAAATGCTGATTGTGAAAATTCCTGCCGAAATGGTAATAACGACATATTTTATCCTTATCGCTTTCTCCAATAAAGGTTGATATATACCTTGGAGATAGCTCATCATTTTATCAGAAAAATTCTTCTTGGTGATTGGTTTTTTGGATAAACACAATGCACTCATCATCGGGATATAGGTAAATGACAGGATTAATGCGCCCAAAATAGCAAAACTTACCGTTTGAGCCATTGGTGTAAACATTTTTCCTTCTATACCAACCAAAGTTAATATAGGAATATAGACAATGAGGATAATAATTTCTCCAAAAGCAGCACTTGTACGGATTTTTCTTGCCGATTCATAAACTTCCTCATCCATTTCATTTTGAGTAAGCTTCAACTTCGATTTCCGTAAGCCTAAGTGGTGTAAGGTCGCCTCAACTACAATCAAAGAACCATCTACTATTAATCCAAAATCAATAGCTCCCAAACTCATTAAATTAGCGCTCACGCCAAACATCCTCATCATACCCAATGCAAAAAGCATTGATAATGGTATAGCTGATGCGACTATCAAACCTGCTCGAAAATTCCCTAAAAAGATAATTAATACAAAAATTACAATCAACGCACCTTCAATGAGGTTTTTTTGAATCGTACTAATTGCCCTATCAACCAAATCCATTCTATCTAAGTAGGGTTCTATTATTATATCATCAGGTAAAGATTGTTGGATGACCGGTATTTTTTCTTTGATGTTTTTTACAACCTCAGAAGTGTTTTCTCCTTTGAGCATCATAACAATACCACCTACGGCATCTACCTCCCCATTATAGGTCATAGCACCATATCGGGTAGCGTGACCAAATTGCACTTTAGCTACATCTTTGATAAATACGGGAATACCGTTCGGGGTTTTTACAACAATATTTCCTACATCTTCAAGCGAAGTGACCAAACCTACTCCCCGAATAAAGTAAGCATTCGGTTTTTTATCGATATAAGCACCTCCGGTATTTTGATTATTGGATTCCAATGCCGTGAAAATGTCAGAGATACTGACATCCATTGCTTTAATCCTGTCTGGGGCAATAGAAACCTCATATTGTTTAAGCAAACCACCAAAACTATTGACTTCGGCAATTCCTGGTGTTCCATAAAGTTGGCGGGCAACAATCCAATCCTGCATTGTCCGTAAATCCATTGCGGAATATTTATCCTCACTGCCTTCTTTTGGATGAAGAATGTATTGGTACACTTCTCCAAGACCTGTACTGACTGGTGACAGTTCAGGAGTTCCAACTCCTTCTGGTATTTGCTCTTCAGCCTCTTTTAGTTTTTCGTTGACTAACTGTCTGGCAAAATAGATATCTACTTCGTCCTTAAAGACAACCGTTACAACGGAAAGTCCGAAT
Source organism: Sphingobacterium shayense (assembly GCF_013179575.1). GTDB lineage: Bacteria > Bacteroidota > Bacteroidia > Sphingobacteriales > Sphingobacteriaceae > Sphingobacterium > Sphingobacterium shayense. The sequence continues at coordinate 4,147 of NZ_JABMCQ010000062.1, forward strand.
CTTGAAATACTTCTTATTTCTTCTACATTAGGAAGATTGACGATGCTTTGCTCAACGGGAAAAGTAACTAATTGTTCTACTTCCTGTCCGGCTAATGTAGGAGATAGGGTGATAATCTGAACCTGATTATTCGTTATATCAGGTTGGGCATCAATGGGGATTTTGGTGGCACTCCATACCCCCCAAATGATAAGTAATAAGGTCATCAATCCAATAATGAACTTATTCTTTATGGAGAATTTTATAATATTATCTAACACGGTTTGTGATGATTAATGATGAATTAATAATGATGAAATCGCATGATTATGCATTTAGGCAAAATAAATAGCCCTTAAATTATTCAGTTTAATGCTTTCACATCAAACTATAATCACTAAAACATTAAATTATGCATTAATCTGTGGCGGTTGCCAAATTTTACCGAAGTACCGAGGTATAAATTGAGAAATGTATTGTGGATTAGGTTTAGATAGTTCGAATGTTTTGATTTCGGAAAAACTGATCTTCCAATAGAATACTACCCCCGAAACCGTTCCACAACAATTACACAAACAAAACGGACTACAGAAATCCTTTGTTTCTGAATTGTCATGGTTGTGTTGTGATTCTTCTGAATAGTCGTTATGTTGAAATGTTTCTTTTTCAAACGTATCAGCACACGGCATTAAAAACACCGCCATCATATAAATTGCTAATATGGAAAAAAACACTTTCATTATGATGACAAATATAGAAAAATAAACTTTGCAATCCGATTGCAAAGTTTCAAACTATTTTAATTGCATTTGTCGCACCGTCCTTTGAGCACCAAATTGATGCCTTCTAATTTAAAATTTTGAGGGATGTTGATGTTTGGAATTTCTGCATCTGTAAGGCAAAAAGTTCGCTTGCATTGTGAACAACGGAAATGTGTATGCTGTTCTGAAAGATTGCAACTGCACCCAGATTGGCAAAGTGCATATTTTACAATTCCTGTTCCGTCATCAATAGTATGGATAAGTTTGTGCTCCACAAAAGTTTTAAGCGTTCTAAATAGCGTAACATTATCTGCATTTTCAAACTGCTCTATTAACTCTTTATGACTAATCGCATATTGTTGTTTCAGTAATTTTTCAACCACCAACAAACGCATTGCTGTAGCTTTAATATTTCTTTGCAGTAATACATCTTCTTCGTTTTTCATAATGATTAATTTCTATTATCATTAACTCTAAATTGAGAGCTATGTTAAAATGGGTGTTCAAAGTAAGGGTTTTGCTATTTAAGCTAAAAATAATTCGTTTTTAGATATACACTGTTTACTAATAATTCAGCGCAAGCCCCACTCCAAATCCCATATCACTATCATAATGTGTACGGATACCCATATTTTTATTAATTATATATTTCAAATCTGCCATATATTCCATATCGGTATTAAACATAAAACCACCTCTTAATCTTTTTGAAATCGGAATGTCTTCACGCATTAATGACAGGCGTACAATACCATCGTGATAGACTTCTGCCTGAAAGTTTACCAACATTGGCAAAGTATACATAAAACCTAAACTGATGGCTCTGCGTGTGTCTTTTTCATTTTTCTGTCCGAATAAATTGGTTTCGTGTTCATCTATACCCATTTTACGGTAACGCCAGTCAAAACCTATAAATGGCATAAACCATTGCATTTTTCCGATGTATCTTCCTAAATGTGTTTCTACTTCATAACCGTGCATATCATTGTAGCCTAAACGCCATTCTGTACCTAAACTCCACCGTGCATTTTGAAGCATCGCTTCTCCATCGTTACCATTGGTTGCAAAATCATTTTGTACCATAAAGTGCGGCATATTACTTTCTCTCTGCAACTTTTTATAGGCTTGCTTTTTGTTGGGTAAATAAGGATTTTCGTAATCATCAACAGCAAAAACCCTGTTCATACCAGACATCATGTGATATAAGATATGACAGTGGAAAAACCAATCTCCCTCTACATTTGCTAAAAACTCTATGGTATCCGTTTCCATTGGCATGATATCCAACACATTTTTAAGTGGTGATTTTTCTCCTTTACCATTGATGACCCTGAAATCAAAACCATGTAAATGCATGGGGTGACGCATCATTGAATTGTTATGAATCGTAATTCTAAGAATTTCTCCTTTTTTTACTGGGATTTTATCAACTTCTGAAAGAATTTTATTATCCATGCTCCATACATAACGGTTCATATTTCCCGTTAGGGTAAATTTTAATTCTTTGATCGGTGCATCCTTGGGAAGTTCAGTATTATATGGTGATTCCAACATTGCATAATTCAACGTTTTGATTTCTCCTAAGGCATTTGCATCGTAACGATTGGCATTATTCTCCATGTTATGTTGGCTATGATCTTCTTTAGCCTCCCCAGTAATTTCAGGGTACATGACCACATTCATATCCATTTTGTTCAGACTCATCTTCATCCCCATATCATCTAGATCACCGTTCATCTTCATCATATCGTTCATCATCTTCATCCCTTCAAAATATTTCAATTTTGGCAGTGGCGAAATGAGTTGTTTGATACCATTACCTACGTAGTAACTTGCCGATTGCGTTCTATCTTCCGTAGTGGCTAAAAATTCATAAGCAACACCATCTTCTGGAATGGTGACTACAATATCGTAAGTTTCAGACACAGCTATAATTAATCGATCTACTTCAACAGGTTCAACATCATTTCCGTCATTTGCTACAACTGTTATTTTACCCCCAGCATATCGTAACCAAAAATAGGATGATGCTCCGCCATTTGAAACTCGCAACCGCACTTTATCGCCTGCTTTTAGTGCTCGTCCATCAACTGTTTTCAAATCTGTGGAATGATTTCCGTTAATTAATATTTTATCATAATACACATCACTAACGTCCATCGCCAACATACGTTTCCATTCGTTGGTCAGTTTTGTTTTAAAATGTCCCTCTTTAATTGCTTCCGCATAAGATTGTGTTGCATTTTTTTTAATAGCCGCCCAATCATTGGCATTATGCAACATCCGATTGATGTTATTAGGATTAAGGTTGGTCCATTCGCTTAAAATGATGGGAACAGTAGGCAAATCATCGATTCCTTTTCTAAAGGTTTTATCATCGTCTTTTTTCTTCAAAATGAGACTGCCATACATTCCAATCTGTTCTTGTAAACCAGAATGAGAATGATACCAATGAGTTCCATGCTGGATAATCGGAAAACGATAGGTATATGTAGCACCTGCCTCGATTGGCTTTTGTGTAAGCCAAGGCACTCCGTCTTCTTTGTTAGGCAGGAATATTCCGTGCCAGTGTAACGAGGTGCTTTCCTTTAATTGGTTATGAACCACAATTTCAGCCGTATCTCCTTCTGTAAAGGTGAGTGTAGGCATTGGTATTTGCCCATTAACAGCAATCGCTCTTTTTTCTTTGCCCGCATAGTTTACCAATGTGTCTTTTACATAAAGATCATACTTTACGACTTTCCCTCCCTTGATATCTTTTTTGGGAAGAACAGGAATAACCTTTTGATCTTTATCCTCTGGTAAATGCCCTGTTTGAGCATGAATACCTAGATGCATCAACATGAATGCTGATAGCAATGTGTATATTTTAATTTTCATTTGAATGTTTTTTATTAATACTTAACAAACCCTTTGACTTAATCTGTGTTATATTTATTTTTTCTGCATAAATTAGTAGACTCCTTCATAATATCGGGTATTCTACTTTCGTCAATACCCAGACTCTTTAATATATCGGCATTCAGGCTTCTACAAAGAACAACACCCATGTCCAGAAGCTTTTGTTTCTCTTTTTTTAACAACGACACTATGGCTGTAATCGGATGCAATCCCAATTTGTCAATTCTGTCTCTCAAACCATTATTAAGTGGAAAATCCCAAGACATCATCTTTAAATTAGAACAGGTACCATAGGTAATAGCATCTGTAGAAAATCTAGTGTTGGTCACGAGCCATCCAAAAAAAATCTTTGACGAATCGGTACTTTCCTCTTTCCAAATATTTTCTATATCCCAAAATCTCGCACGAACATATAACGAGTGCTGTATACTACAATATATCTTGTTTGTCGAGTGAAACTTACATTCCATCATATTCAGTTCCGATATATTTTCTGCAATTACATCCACCTCATGCTCCACACATTGGCCTGATACGGAAACTCCTGTTTTTACGGAATACCCTTCTGCAATAAAAAGCGAACCGACATATTTTTCAAAGGGAAACCCCGAAGGACCTAATGCAAAGATTGCATTCTTAAGGTTATATCTCCCTGCGATGGATTTATCCATCCTCTTTAGGTTCTCAAATACAGATTTGTATATTTTTTTTGTCGGAATACCTTCATAAAGAATTTTATACGTTTGCTGTAAGATCAAGGAGATAGCCTGTTCTTCAGCTCCCACTTTGCGTAGAACCCTTATGATCTTATTCGGATCAAAAGACACGATACGTCCATCACTTTTGGTTACCATTATTTGCGATACGGTATTTCCCATTTCGAGGTATAATTTTAATATTCTATTTCCTATTCAGTTTTAGCAAGGTTGCATTAAATGCTACAACGATGGTACTGGCGCTCATTAAAACAGCTCCCATAGCTGGACTTAGCATAAAATTCGGATACAATATTCCTGCTGCCAATGGAATAGCAATTATATTGTAACCAACAGCCCATATGAGGTTTTGTATCATTTTTCGATAGGTACGTTTTCCAAAATCTATCATTTTGACAACGTCTCTAGGGTCACTGTTTACTAGAATGATATCAGCTGTTTCCGCAGCTACATCTGTTCCTGATCCCACAGCGATTCCGACATTAGCCTGTGCCAATGCAGGTGCATCATTGACCCCGTCACCAGTCATAGCAACAATTTCACCTTTCGCTTGAAATTCTTTTACTTTTTCCTGTTTGTTATGTGGCAGGACATTCGCTAAAAATCCATCCATTCCTAATTTATTGGAAACCGATGCCGCAATTTTTTCATTATCACCAGTTAAAAGGAATGATTTTATTCCCATTTCTTTAAGTTGACGTATGGCATCTTGGGATCCTTCTCTTATACGATCTGCAAGGGTAATGATACCGATTACCTTACCTTCAATGAATACATAGTTTATAGTTTCTGTGTCCTGATCAATTTCCGAAGGGATCGTTGGTTTCTCAATTTTGTTTTCCGTAAAATAATTTGGCCCAGCGGCTACAACTTCTTTTCCATTTACCGTGCCTTTAACACCTATTCCCTGCATGTATTGGAAATGATCAGATTTCCATAATTGAAGCCCTTTTTCCTTAAGAAGTTTTATCATCCCCTTTGCAATGTGGTGCTCGGAGTTTTGCTGCACAGCGGCGGCATACTGGATGATCTCATCTTCGGTAAAACTGTCTAAAGCAATAACTCTTTGTACGGCATGAGAACCCTCGGTCAATGTCCCCGTTTTATCGAAAATAATGGTTGTTAAATTCCGAGTAATTTCAAATGCTGTCCGATTACGAATAAGCAGTCCATTGGTTGCTGATAGCGTAGTCGAAATAGCAACTACCAAAGGAATCGCAACCCCCAAGGCATGAGGACATGCTGTGACCATTACCGTTACCATTCTTTCTAATGCGAATGCCATATCTCCACTTGAATTATACCAATAAACAAATGTTCCTACACCGACTCCAATTGCAATGAAAGTAAGCCATTTGGCAACTTTATCTGCCAGGTTTTGTGTATTCGACTTTGCACTTTGCGCATCTTGCACAAGATTGATTACCTTGTTTAGATAAGTGTCTTTTCCGACTCCTGTCGCTTTTATTTTTAGCGCTCCATCCCCATTTATGGCTCCAGCTATAACCGTTGACCTGGCTTCCTTTTTTACTGGAACGCTTTCCCCCGTAAGCATACTTTCGTTTACATAGGAAAGCCCGTCAATGACGTCTCCATCTGCTGGTACTTTCTCTCCCGGTTTGATAATGACAATATCGTTGTTAACCAATTCTTCCAACTTTATCTTGAAAGCTTCACCGTCTCGTTCTACTGTTACTTCATTTGGTAAGAGCGCCACCAATGTCTGAAGGGCCCTGGACGCAGCCATTTGCGAACGCATTTCCAGCCAGTGGCCCAGCAACATAATGACAATCAGCGTTGCCAGTTCCCAATAGAAATCCATTCCCTGAAGACCAAATACCACTGCCGTAGAATAAAAATAGGCCACTGAAATAGCGATTGCTACTAGGGTCATCATCCCAATGGCTTTCGCCCTTATTTCACCAACCATCCCTTTTAAGAATGGCATCCCTCCATACAGATAAATTAAAGTCCCAAGGGCAAACAACACGTATTTATCACCTGTAAAATTCAAATCGAATCCAAACCATTCCTGGATCATGTGCGAAAGCGCAAGAATAGGTATGGTAATAATTAAACTAACCCAAAATCTTTTCAGGAAATCATGTGTATGATGACCTTCATGTTTATCATGTTGGTCTGCTGAACCCTTACGTTCCTCATGTTCATGATGGCTGTGATTGTGACCACTAGTTTTTCCAAAAGGAACTAAAGCCATTCCGCATAATGGGCATTTCCCCGGCTCATCTTTAAGTATCTGGGGGTGCATTGGGCATGTGTATTTTTTCATAATAATAGTTTTAAGAATATTTAATTTGCGGTGCTTTCAACAAGCAAGTCGAAGGTTCCACCTGTTCAACTAATACGCTAAATTTACTCATTATCCGTTAACGAATTAAAGTAATCAACCAACAGTCTCTTATCTTCCATGCTCAAACGAGCACCCTCATGCATCCATAAATAGGAGTTTAGTGGCATTTTGTCTTGTTCAATTTGCTTGGTAATTTGCGTAAATTTTGAATTTAGTCTCCGGGAACCATAAGAAGGTAATTCATCAAAGTTCAACTTTTCCTTTCCATCTTTTATATGCTTATCCATGAACCAAGCCATGGGCTGAATCTCACTGTACCAAGGATAATCCGTGTTGTTGCTGTGACAATCATAACAAGAAACAGCCAAAATAGCATTAACCTGTTCACTAACTTTAAAAGTATCAACAAAAGCTTTTCCCGCTGGAATGGCTGCTGTATTCTTTTGAGGTCTTACTAGCTGAATTAATAATAAAACAGCTAGCAAAACCATTAAGATTAGTTTTGATTTAGAAATTGCATTTTTTTTTCTCATACCTTCCATAACGAACTAATTAGATTACTAATGCTTAACGAGCATACAAACAACAACTCGGTAAACCATCATAAGTCTCTTTAGAAGCCTTGTCCAATTCGGTGTCATGACCGACATTGGCAATGGCTTTGCTTATGGCACCCTTAGAGGTGACTTTTGAATTGAAATCCAAATGGATGATTTTGGCTTTTACGTCCCAATTTGCTGAAATCACTCCTTTAACACCTTTCGCTGCTTTTTCGATTCGGCTTTTGCACATCTCACAATTTCCGGAGACTTTTAACATGTCATGTGTTTTAACAACGCTACTTTCGATATCATCATGTTCGGTTTGTATCGGTGACTGGTCATTGTTCATCATACTGACTTTACCTTCAAGTTGTGCACTTGCATCTACCGTGAAAGCCCCCTTTGTGACAATTTCTTCACCATTTTCCAATCCCGATAAAACAGCGTATTGGTCACCTAATGAAGGCCCCAAAATAATCTCCCGAAGTTTAAAGGCTGGCGTTGATGTATTTGGTTGTTTGACGTATACGATCGAACGCTTTCCTGTCCATAGAACTGCTGACTTAGGAATGACTATCTCTTTACCCTTTCCTTTCAAAGGAGCTGAAATACGTCCTGTAGCATACATCTCTGGTTTTAGATTACGGTCTATATTATCGGCTTCAACCCTAACCTTTGCAGTTCTCGAGCTAGCATCAATGATTGGATTAATAAAGGCTATCCGCCCTTTATATACTTTTCCGGGCACACTCTGTAAAGTATATTCCAATTGATCCCCAACTTTCAAAAAAGGTAAGTCGGTTTCATAAGCATCAAAAATTGCCCATAATCTTGAAAGGTTGGAAATGGTGTATAACACACTTCCCTGGCTGATATAATCGCCTTGGTTCACATTTTTCGCTATGACCACGCCACCTGTATTTGCGTGGATGTTTACATACGGTGAAACGCTGTTGGATTGTAGAATTTTATCTATCTGCTCTTCTGACACTTTCCATAAACGCAGCTTTTCTTTAGCTGCATCAAGTAATAAGGGTTGCATATCTTGCAATTTTGCTGCTTCCAGCAGTTCCTGTTGTGCTGTCAATAAATCAGGGGAATAAATCCTGGCTATCAATTGACCTTCCTTAACCGACTCACCGGTAAAGGTTACATATAGATTCTCAATACGGCCATTGACGTGGGAAGTCTGGGATTGCTGTAAGCGTTCATCCACTTGAATGGTGCCGTACAATTGTACATCCTTGACAGCGTCCTGATGCCCAACCATGGAAGTTTGGATATTTGCCAATGCGATAGCCTCTTTTGACATCTGAATCGCATCATCGTCAACGACATCATCTCCTCCTCCAGATGTTTTCAAGGGGATCAAGTCCATCGCACATAGCGGACATTTACCCGGTTTATCCATCTTGATCTGTGGGTGCATAGAGCATGTCCATACGGTAGCTCCGTCCTCAGTTACCTCCATTTCAAGATCATGACCATGATCATGGGACTCATTGCCCCCAAATATTGCCCAGCCGAGTAGTAATCCAGCCAGCAGAATAGCTCCGTAAGTTACTACCTTATTTCTAAGTATATTTTTCAGTTTATTCATTACTAATAATTTTGAATAGTTTCGTTATTTATTGTCTGCTAATAATTTCTTAATTGACACAACCATCGTGTTATAATTCGCAATAGCTTCTGCTTTTTTAAGTTGATAGTCCAACAATTGTCGCTGTACCTGAATGACATTTGTTAGATCACTTTTGCCAGTTATAAACTCTTTTACAATTAAGTTATAAGTCGTTTGGGCAAGAGTTGTCTGCTTGTCATATAATTTCACCACCCGTTCTGCATCATCCAATTGGCTTTTGAAGCTATAATACTCGCTTTTTAGGATGTTGAAGGTGTTTTTAAAGTTTTCTTCACTTGATTTTCGCCATAGTTCGCTTTCCTTTTGTTGAGCGTTGTACTTTTTACGGAAGAGTGGCAAGCTCACGGAAACCATGGGCATAATCATATCTTTTCCATTCATACCTTCCATTGCAAGCATCATGTTATTGGTTTTCCCAACAACCATATATTCAACACCGATACCAATCATGGGATAACTCATTTTTCTATCCATCTCAGCTTTAGCTTTGAAAGCCAAACCTTCTTCCGAAATCATTCCAAGCATAGGGTTGTTTTGCTCAATAATGGCCAACGCTTCTTGTTCGCTGTATAAGAAGCCTACTTTTTGAATCTCCTTACCCAACACAACTTCTTCAGTGGCCTCTCTATTTAACAATGCGTTGAATTTTGCTTTTTCAGTTTTGATTTGAGAATAAAGGCTTTCAATATTGTTTTCAATTTCAGCAATCTCCAATTGAATCCGGAGTACTTCCGACATACCTGAGCCTGAACCACCCGTCATTCCACCCATTCCAGCCCCGGACGACATATTCATGCTGGGGTTAGTAGCCGAAGCACTTGTGGAACTGCTTCCCATATTCATTCCACCCATACTTGATGAGGTGGTGGATGTAGAAGGTGAGGAAGCAGCCTTACTGGTAACGGTCGGAGTTGCATTTGGCTGGGCGGTGTTAGATGGCGCAGAAAACTTCCTTAAAACCAATTGTTCCAATTGATCTAAGATTTTTTTATTTTCTTCATTATTGTGTAGCTGCTCGTTCAGTTTTTGCATTGTATACCATTGAATACTGACTTGCAGAATCAAGTTATTCACTGCTTCCCGATATTGCTGATCTTGCATATTGGCCATGTGCGTTGCTTCTGTCCGGGCTGCTTTTCTTGTACCAAACCAAGGAAACATCTGCATCAAACTGACATTCCCAATGGAGCGGCCACCAACAATGTCCATGGGCATGGTGTATGCTTCCAAAGATAGTTCCGGATCCTGAAAAGCTCCCGCTTGCGGGATCTTTTCAAGGAAGGCCTCATGTGCTAAGCTTTGCGATTTTACGCCCGGGTTATTTTCTATCGCGACCTTTATGTAGTGTGATAGTGAATCTTTCGTTTGCTCCTGAGCGAAAGCATTCGAAAAGAAACCAAGTCCTACAAACAGGATCGTAACTATATATATATGTGTGTTATTCGTTTTCATCAGTTATTTGATTTTTATTTTTAGACCTGTTTTCCTTTCTAAGAGCCGATTCTCTCCACCAGCATTGGAATACCGGCACTACAAACATGGTCATAGATTGAATCAACATCCCTCCAAATGTTGGGATTGCCATCGGCACCATTATTTCCGCTCCTTTTCCCGTTGAGGTCAATACTGGCAATAGGGCTATCAAAGCCGTGGCGGTGGTCATCGCTGCGGGTCTCACGCGCTTTAATCCCGCATAGACAACAGCCTCCCTGATCTCTTCTTTTGTTCTTGGATTTCTTGCAACGAACGTATCGTGTATATAGGTTCCCATCAATACACCGTCACTTGTGGCCAATCCAAACAAGGCTATGAAGCCTACCCAGACGGCAATACTGAGATTAATGCTGTGCATCTGGAACAAGTCCCTCATATTCGTTCCTCCGACAGAGAAATCCATGAACCAAGGCTGTCCATATAACCATAATAAAATAAAACCTCCTGCAAGCGCTACAAACACGCCAGAGAAATGGATCAAAGAAGCGGTAACCGTTCGGAATTGGAAATAAAGGATTAGCAAAATAGCTAATAAACTCATCGGTATGATAAGCAGTAGGCGTTTTGCCGCACGTTCTTGTTGTTCATAATTACCCGCAAATACATACGTTACACCATCGGGTAAAGTCAATTCTCCAGATGCTATTTTTTCCTGTAAGAGATTATCCGCTTCACGCACAACCTCTACTTCAGCTTTTCCACTTATTTTGTCAAATATGACGTAGCCTATCAAAAAAGTATTTTCACTTTGAATCATTTGCGATCCCTTCGCGTATTCAATATCCACAACATCACCCAACGGTATTTGTATACCCGTAGCTGTAGGTATGATTATTTTTCGTAGGGCATCAGGATCATCTCTTAATTCACGGGGATATCGTAAACGAACTGGGAAACGCTCCCTGCCCTCAACTGTACTCGTCAATGACATACCGCCTATGGCTGCACTAATCACTTCTTGAAGGTCTGCTACGGTAATACCATACCTAGCCATTTTATCTCGGTTTAGGTGCAATTCAATATAAGGTGCGCCTACTGCACGGTCATAGAAGACAGTGGATGGCATGATTGATGGAATATCTTTCAAAGCAGTTTCCAAAGCTTTTCCTCCTGCTTCTATCGACTCAAGATCGGGACCAGACACCTTTAACCCCATAGGAGCCCTCATACCAGTGGATAGCATCACCATTCTAGCTTCTATGGGCTGTAGTTTTGGTGCAGAAGTCAAACCAGGTAAATGAGAAACATTAACTATTTCCTGCCAAATGTCATCTGCCGTTTTGATTTCAGGACGCCATTGTCGAAAAAACTTACCACTCTTGTCTGCTATTAGACTATCTCGTGGAATTTGCCTAAATCCCTGATCAAGATGATACGTATCTCCATTAATCAGTTCAAAGTGTCCATCTTTATTTGTTTTAAAACGCTCTCGATGCCCATTTTTATCTAAAATATATTCCGGCATATAATTGATCGTGTTTTCAAACATTTGGGTCGGTGCTGGGTCAAGAGCAGAGTTTACACGTCCCCATTTACCGACTGTGATTTCAACCTCTGGGATATTTTGAATACGTTTGTCCAAGGTTCGGATAAATTGCAGGTTTTGTTCAATGCCAGTATGTGGCATACTTGTCGGCATTAGCAAGAAAGAGCCTTCATTTAAACTTGGCATAAATTCCTCTCCAATTCCTGGGAACGTTTCGGTTGATTTCTGCCAGAAAGTAGTTTCCTTAAACGATTTCCATCCGATCGTCTCGAAACCTTTGGCTACAAACCCAAAGCTTCTTTCGGTTCCCATCCAAGCCAACAATCCGAATACCAGGGTTATGATAGGTATGGACATAAACTTCCATCGATGGGAAAGCGACCAGCGCAAAACCTGCTCGTAATAGATCACCAGTGCCCACAACATCCCTAGGATGGCTCCAATTGCCAAAAACACAAATACAAAGTTAAGCGTCGTACTGGCTTGCGTACCCAGCGGCAGCCATTCCACCGTCAGGTAATACATGGCCACAAAAAGCGTAATTGCTACATTGATATAGTTGGCAAATTTCTCTCCTTTCCAATTCGGTGTAAACAGATTATTTATTCCGATCAGGGTCAAAGCAAAGGCTATAAAAACGCCCGAGTATATCCAAAGTCCAATACCTGCTGCCACTAAGAAATAGTTGGCAAACTGGCGCAGCTTCTTACCGTTCAATCGAATCGAATAAACGTAGTAGGCCAGTGTTGGCAATACGATGATTCCTAAGAGAAAAGCTGAAGTTAGAGCAAAAGTTTTGGTATAGGCCAGCGGTTTAAATAGCTTTCCCTCTTGCGCCTCCATGGCAAAAACAGGCAAAAAACTGATGATCGTAGTGAGCATGGCTGTTGACAAGGCTCCCGACACCTCGGATACGGCTTTGGAAATTAAGTTTACAAAAGCTTTTCCGCGGCTTTCAACACTCCTGGCTCGTTCTTCATCCATATATCGCAGGATACTTTCTACAAAGACAATCCCGACATCTACCATGACACCAATAGCGATTGCGATTCCTGAAAGGGCCACGATATTCGCCTCTACACCCATTTGCCTCATGATAATGAATGTAGCCAATACTCCAATCGGTAGGATACTTGAAATCAATATGGATGCACGCAAATTAATGACAAGTACGATGACAACGATGATACATATTAAAATTTCGTGGGCCAGGGCATTCTCCAATGTCCCGATTGTTTCCTGAATTAGTCCTGAGCGGTCATAGAAAGGAACTACCGTTACTTTGGAAATTGTACCATCCGCCAATGTTTTTTGAGGAAGACCTGCTTCCATTTGTTTGATTTTTGCCTTAACATTATTTATTACCTCCATTGGATTTGCTCCATATCGAGCAACGACTACACCTCCAACAGCCTCGATACCTTCCTTATCCAGTCCTCCACGTCGTGTACTTGGCCCTAAGTTCACATACCCTACATCTTTGATTTTTACGGGCATGTTATTTCTTACGGTTATAACAGCATCTTCCAGGTCTTTAACACTTTTGATATAACCTAATCCGCGTACTAAGTATTCAGCTTTGTTTATTTCGATCGTTTCTGCACCAATATCAAGGTTGCTGTTTTGAATTGCAGACATAATATCCATTACGGACACATTATAAGCACGCATTGCGTCAGGCTTGATATCAACCTGATATTCTTTCACAAATCCACCAATGGAAGCCACTTCGGAAACCCCTTCTGATGCCGCTAAGTTATACTTGGCGTAGAAATCCTGAATTGTACGCAATTCATCAGGATCCCAGCCGCCAGTAGGTTCACCCGTTTCAGGGTTACGTGCTTCTAATGTATACCAATAAACCTGTCCTAATGCTGTAGCATCCGGCCCCAGTGAAGGTATAACTCCGGTTGGAAGTGTGCCCGCAGGTAATGAATTTAGTTTTTCTAATATTCGGGAACGGCTCCAATAAAATTCGACATCTTCCTCGAATATGATATAGAGGAATGACATGCCGAACATGGAGCTGCTTCGAATTGTTTTTACTCCAGGAATTCCCAGAAGGGATGTCGTTAGGGGATAAGTGATTTGTTCTTGGATATCTTTAGGAGATCTCCCCATCCATTCTGTTGCTACAATCTGCTGGTTGTCGCCGATGTCTGGAATAGCGTCTACCGGGACAGGATTGCTTGGCAAAAGGTTCTGATGCCAATTAAAGGGTGCTGTAATCAGTCCCAAGGTGACTACTACAATCAATAGTAGAATGGTAATTAATCTATTATTGAGAAAGTATTTAATGATATTATTAAGCATACATATACAGTTTTGACATATTAATTTTAGCATACAGATTATCACTGAATTGAAACCTGTATGCTAAAAAATCCTTGATCTTACATTAACTCTTCTTGAACTTCTCCACAGGTAAGCATCTCCGCTCCATAGTATGGGTTTTTGATTTCCTTGCTATCACTCAGCCAATAAGCTCCTTTGTTGTCATTATACATCGGGCAAAAGACTTTATATAAAGGCTTTTCGGTAGTAAATGTCTTTGCTATATCGTAGAAATCCTTGCTCAGTATCACTAAATGCTCACGTTGGTGAGCGATATTGCCAATATTGTCAACAATATGTTCTGCATGTTCTTTAATGTCCGAAGCAATATCTTTATAGGTTGCCTTGTCTTCGGCACTGAATCCATCTGATTTGATTTTTGAAAGGGCTTCTAGCATTCCTTTGGATGCATTAGCGGCTTCTTTATCATTATCTGACGACAATGCAAATGTGAGATGTTGGTAGTGAGAAAACAATTCAGAAAAATTGCCCTGTTCAGGGTTTTCTGTACTGTTATCTGAAGGTATTGTTTCAGTTACAGGAGCAGAAGTTTGCTCTGTACTTGCGGCTTTTTTCTCTGTATTTCCGTTACATGCTGTTAAAGCCAGTATTGAAGAGGCGATTAAGCCTAAAAATAAACGTTTCATTGTCATGATTTTTGTTAATTGTTAAAACTGTTTTATATAATTTGTAAATGTTGCTTTATTTTCAAAATAGGAAACCTCTCCATTATTACCCGTAATAGCTATCAGCGCAGCTGCTTTATCTACATGCTTTTTTGAAAAAGGGTCAATTGCGACACGAACCGATTCATCCTTAGGTATACGTTCTTTACACATTTGGCAACAACCATAATATGTCTTTCCTTCAAACTCTACTTCGAATTGCTTCTTACCCATGTATTCATTATTTACCATGCAAACCAAATCATTAGGCACGATATCCCCTTTGTTAAAAACATTTGGATTGCTATCCGTTACGTTTTGCTCTTTCTTTTTCGAGGTTTCATTGGAGTTTCCGCTACAAGAAGTTAGTGTAGCTAAAATCATCAAAGCGTATAAAATAATCTTCATATTGTGATTAGTTATTTGATAGTTTCAATAATATTTCCACATGTCAGCATCTTATTGCCGTAATATGGGTTTTTAACCGCTTCTTCCTTGCTTAACCAATTTGCACCTTTACCACTATTATACATTGGGCAATGCTGATAGTAAACAGGTGTTTCTTGCTTTGATACTTTGGTTAACTCATACATATATTTAGACAGCAATGCAAAGGCTTCCCTTTGTTTTGAAATATCTTTGGTTGCGGCAATATTTCCAGCATTGTCCGTTAAATCTTTCAATGCCTTCATCCAAACGGCATGTTCTTCGTTTGAAAGTTTTGTCATTTCTACCGCTTTAATTGCTTTTACCAGTTCAGCGGCCTTTGCAAATGAATTACCTGCATCGGTTTTCACCAACGCATCTTTTACAAAGTAATAATTATCGAAAACAGCTTTTAACTGTTGTCCCTCTTGAGCGGCAGTAACTTTTGTTTGGTTCATATCGTTATGGCCTTTATGCTCATTATGCATCAGCATATCCGCATCTTTAGCTTTTACAACTGGCTTAGCCACTCGATCATATTGGCAACATTCAGGCAATTTGGTATATACATCATCAGGAGCTAAGAAGTTGTCACTGTCGTACCCTGCTAAAGCAATACGTTTAAGTATTTCATCTTGATTCGTTTTATTAGCATCATAAGTAAACGTAGCCATTTTAGTATCTTCATTCCATTCTACGTTGGCTACTTTGTTCACGTTACCAGCTTTTTCGATATTGGCTTTACACATATCGCAATTGCCATATATTTTTACGGTTTCTGTTTTCGCATTTTTGATTTGCGCAAAACTGTTCATGGATGATAGTAATACGACGATTACCATCACTATTTTTGATAATGATTTCATTTTGAAAATTTTAGATAATTAAGATATAAGATGAGTGTCGAAAACTGTATTTAGTTCTCGACAAGACCTACCTGTGGCTATCAAGCCATAGTTTTAACCTATTTTAGGCGGTTGCCAAATGGAATAAACCCCTGAAGAATAATAGGGTTGTTTATAGAATGAGTATGATTTTTCGTTCTCAAAAAAGAAAGTGTTATGAGAATATTTAAGATTCTGAATGCAGTGTGTAGGAGAAGAATTGTGACAGGATTTTGCATCACAAGCTCCTGAACAACCGGAATCGCCCTCGCTATCTTTGCAACAGTTCTTTTTACAAGCCTGTTTACTTTGATGATCAGAAGAATGATCGCAACAAGACTTATCTTTTTTAACGATTTCGGTTTTATGAGATGAGCATGCCAAAGCCTCTCCTGGAATTAGAAAAAATCCCAGTAAGCATATACTTAAGAATATCTTTAGTAAGTTAGACATATACCTTGCTTATAATAAGCTTCATCGCTATGCAAATTTATACTATTTTTTTATAAGAATCCTTTTTTTTTATAAATATGTGCGTAAGGAACGATAATTATATTATCAAACCCTATAATACTTAGGTATTGATTTCTTTCTTACTTAGGATTCTAAAAAGGATGTATAACTAAAAATTCCGTATATTACTCTTCACGAACGATTATAATCAGAAGAGACTGCCTTTTTGAGACAGCCTCTTATCGCATTTCTTCAAACAAATGGAGAGGTGGGAATGAGGCATTTGTGCCTTGGGTTAAAAGTAACATTATAGAATAATATATTGCTGTTGTATCCAACACACAATTCCCATAACGCATTTTAAATTATCACTTCGCTTTCGCTACCTTATGAAAAGAATTCAATTATTACGTAACCAACTGACAGAAGCAGTACGATTTGTCCAATCCACTGAACCTGATTATCATCGACTAGACTAAATTTGCACTTTGTGTATTCAATTTTAAACAGCATATTTGAATAAACAAAATTGCATAAAAATGAATTAACAAGAACTCTACGGAAATACAATATTAAACAAAAAAAAGTCCCACCAAAAGTCCCACCAATTAATCGATAAAATAAGGTATATCAAGTGCAAAAAGAAACCCAAAACACGGAATTTCAGCAAAAAATCGAAGTAATAAACGGCTGTGCGAATTCGATTCCCGCCCTAGGTACAAACAAAAAACCCCTTCTATATCTGATAGACGGGGTTTTTTATTATTGAGTTAACTCCCTCAAAAATTTAAGGATCATACCGAAAAGTTGGGGGGCTAGATTTTTAACCATATAATTTCATCACCCGATATAGGAAGAAAGTAGTGTCTCTAACACCTCGGAACACACTTCTAAAGGCTTTCAGTTTTGCATTGAAGGATTCGGCTGAAGCATTCGTACTACGATTATCGAAATAATGTAGGATTTCCGGATGGTGTGCTGCAATGGATCTTGCCACACTTTCAAAAGATAATATTCCGGAGTTCTCAACCAGGTTATGCCATAAGCCTAGTTTTGTAAATGCCAGAGTCTTATCCTTGCATTTATTAAAGATATCTCCCAATGCTATACCGATGTCATAAGCCTTTTTTAGTTTAGGGAATCGTAGAAACAAGAGCTCCGCTCGGTGTTTTTGACTTTCTGTCCATCTGCTAGGATGTTTAAACAAGAGGTGTCTTGATCTGGCCAAAAGTTGTTTGATGGAGTCTCCGTTTGACAACAGCTCGGGTTCATAAGGATTGCCCTGCTTTCTGGCCTCAGCGATTGCCCTACTTTCCTCATCCAATACTTCCCAACGATATTTGATTCGCAGCTCCTGCACGGCATCATAGGCTAATTTCTGGACATGAAATCTATCTATTACACGTCTGGAGTTTCGAAAGCATCTACGGATGGCTTTTGCCATATTTGGGGCCATGTCCATCGTAACTTCACGAACTTTATTTCTGGAGCGTGAGGGAATTCGTTCCAAGACACGAATAATGTCTTCTGCTTTTGTCCCTTTTATGGTAGCTAAGATCGTCCCCTTCCTACCTTTAGCAGATTTACTGCTTACGATGGTGTATAAGTCTCCATTGCTAAAGCTCGTCTCGTCAATACTAAGGTGTTCCGATATATTTTGGGGGAAGAGCGTCC
>NZ_JABMCQ010000063.1 GCF_013179575.1 Sphingobacterium shayense
ACCGTTACTGTACCCTCGGCGGAAGGGACATCTTCTTCGTCACCTGTTGAAGTGTAACTAATATTTCCGCGGTATTTGTCTGCAAATAATATGTTGTCCGCAGGATCATCATCTTTGCTGCAGCTTGCAAAGGTGAACAGTGCGATACATAACAGGCTTAAAATCTTAATTGTCGTTTTCATAACTATCTAACTTAGTGAATACTCTTATTTATCACTAGTTTTTGCAATTGAGGTGCCATTCTCGCATAATAGTATCTGTTTAACAAATAATTAACAGTTGCGACAATATAGAAACCAGTAGTTAATCATATTTCGCTTTAGCACGCAGGTATTGATAAATTTTAACTTGCGAGCGAACTTCAGGCGCCTTATTTTGTACATAGTTATTGACCAGGTCGTTATCTAGAATTCGTGCTTTGACGTTATCTTTAAGTTGCAACGCTAGCATGTCGGTCAGCTCATTTTTAATCTTTTTGTTGTTTATACGTACTGCCGCTTCGACGCGATGGTCTAGATTCCTAGTCATCCAGTCAGCAGATGAAATATAGACTATTTCTTTACCTGCGGCATGGAAGTACATGACTCGAGCATGCTCTAAATATTCATCCACAATACTGATCGCATGGATCTGCTCTTTAAATTTCTTCTGGTTTACCGCACAATATATCCCCCGTACAATCATTTCAATTTTTACGCCAGCCTCAGCTGCGTCGTAAAGCTTTTGGATGAGTATCTTATCGCTGAGCGAATTTACTTTGATCACCATATATGCTTTTCTTCCAGCTGCAGCTTCCTCAATTTCTTTGTCGATATGAGCAATAATCGTTTGACGCATAGTGACAGGGCATACCAGCAGATTCTTGACTGGTTTTATTGCAAAGGTACTTTCCTGCTTTGGATTGTCTAAGGCCTTAAAAATTTTATTGATGTCGGCCATGATGGTTCTGTCGCTAGTCATCAAACAGTGGTCGCCGTATATTTTTGCTGTCTTTTCGTTAATATTTCCAGTGCTTACAAAACCATATTGTATGGTTTTGTTGTTAACTCTTTTTTTGATAATACATAGCTTAGCATGAACTTTTTTATCAGGAATACCTAATAGTACTTTTATTCCCTCCATTTCAAAACGCTCTTTCCATTCGAGGTTATGCTCTTCATCAAAACGGGCGCGAAGCTCCAGCATAACGGTGACTTCTTTACCGTTACGTGCGGCGTTAATTAAAGCATTGGCGATTTTTGAATTTTGAGCCATCCTGTAGATGGTAATCTGTATGGTTTTTACTTCAGGATCCATTGCCGACTCACGCAAAAGATCAATCATGGGATGGAAGTGATGATACGGGAAGGAGAGTAGAACGTCTTTCTTTAATAGCACGTCGCTGATGCGCTGCCGTTCGGCAAACTCTGGGTGGTCAAAAGAGGTACGTTCTTCTGATTTGCTTTCCGATTTAAATACCTTAGGAAAGTCCATAAAGTGTTTGAAATTATGGATCTTTTGCCCTGGGATAATACTGTCCTTTTTAGTGAGGTGTAGTTTCTTGATCAATAGCTCTACCAGCGAAGAGTCCATCTCTTTGTCAAATACAAAGCGCGTGGGTTTACCTTTCCGCCGGTTTTTTACTCCTTTTTCAATTTTTTCTACTAGTGTAGTATTGATATCGTTGTCAATATCAAACTCGGCGTCTTTGGTAATTTTAAACGCATTAGCTTTGAAGGTATCAAATCCAAAGTAAGAGAAGATATAGGGTAAGTTGAACTTAATAACATCCTCAAGTAGTATTACATGTTTTTCTCCCTTGGGTGAAGGCAAAAGTAGGAAGCGCCCGTTGTTGCGCGAAGGAAGTTCGATAATAGCAAAGCGTGTCTCATACTCCCAATCTGTTTTTCGCATCGCGATACCCAGGTAAAGGCTCTTGTCGCGAAGATAGGGCATAGGTCTACTCTCCTCAAGCAGTAAAGGGATGATATTCGATTCGACCTCATCTTCATAGTAATCACGGACATATTGCCGCTGATCAGCACTCAGCTCCGTATCGTTTTTTATGAATACCTTTTGCTTGGCCATCTCTACTTGGATCTGGTCCCATACCTGTTCAAATTTCTTTTGCTGTTCGATCACCAGTTCATTCAGGCTGTCAAGAATTTCTTGTGGCTTCTCAAAAAAAATCTCCTTGGCTTCTTTATCGTTGAAGGCTAATGCGCGACGCAGCCCTGCAACACGAACGCGAAAAAACTCGTCCATGTTGTTGGAGAATATTCCTAAAAACTTAATACGTTCGGAAAGTGGGACATCTTCGTCAGCAGCCTCTTGCAACACTCGCCCATTGAAACTCAACCAACTGATGTCTCTAGGGATAATTTTCTTTATCATCTTTTTCTTGACCACGAATTATATGCTTTAAAAGTATCACTATAATATGTCTTAAATATAACTATAATATTAATATAATGTTATGTGACGGATTATGCGACACGCGTTTTATGGGAACGTTTTTTTGTTGATTTAGCCCAGGTATAATAATAGAAATTGGGAAATGATTTTTTACCTAGATAGTAATCGACGTCGGTTGAACGCTGTAAACGGTGTGCGATACCTAATTTTTAGAAGCGATAATCATAATGATTCTTAATTATTATTTTATGTAAATAGCGTTTAAAGATTTGGTACGGATCATTCCGAATGATGCATTGTTAGCGTTGACAAGCATTTGCCTTTTTTTAAAGTAATGCCAATACTAATCGATTACCCACTTCTACAAATTTGAAAATTAATGGGCGGCATATTTTAAATAATTTTAAACTTAAAGTGTATTTCAGTGGTTTAATTAAGACATTATAAAAATGATGGAGGATCTGCGTTATGAGCACTAAATTCAGTAATTTCACGCTAAACTAATCAGTTCACTGCAATAATCGATATGAAATATTTACCCCTTCCAGAGAATGAAGATGAAAGGTTAGCGGCATTGTCGGCAAACAACCTTATGGGGATGAACAAGGATCCTGAACTGGATGTTTTCGCTAAAACTGCTAGTTTGATAACTGAATGTCCGGTAGCTTTGATTGCGACCATGGAAAGAGATGTTCAACGCATACAAAGTTGTATCGGTCTAGAATTTGACACTGTCGATCGTAAAGATACGGTATGCCAATATACTTTATTGAGTAAAGATGTACTTGTAATACCAGACACATTTGACGACCCGCGTACGGCAGAAAACCCACTAATTAAACAAGGGAATATTCGCTTTTACGCTGGAGTGCCGTTAATTGACAAAGCAGGATTCGCATTAGGAACGATTTGCGTTGTAGATTTTGAACCAAGGGTACTCTCGACCAAGCAGATCTCTTTATTGAAAGAACTTGGGGTGGCTGTCACTAGGTCTATGCTCGCAAAAAAGAATGATGTCCATGCTGGATATTTTTCCGAGATTTTTCGGGTGACAAAAAATATGATTTGCGTCCTGGATAAATCGTTTATATTTAAAGAGTTAAACCCATCTTTTTTGGTCGCTTATCGAAAGGAAAAGTCAGAAGTGATCGGTCAATCCTTTTTTTCGATCATACAGACTATAAATTCCGTAGAAGAATTAACTGCCAACCGCCTTGTCGTTCAAACCGGCGAGTATAAGTTCACATCGATCAGCAGTATCGATGATACGCAACAGGTCATTATCGAATGGTATTTAAAATACGATCCTGTAAATTCGGAAATTTTTTGTTTTGGTCGTAATATCACCGATGAGGTGGAAGAACGACAGAAGGTGGAAAATTCGGAGAAGCGCTTTCGGCGACTTTTTGAAAACGCGATCGGCTTGATGAGCATGCATGATATGGAGGGCAATCTTCTTGCCGTGAACGAAAAGGGAAGGACTATTCTAAAATATGAAAAGGATGAGGTCGTAGGCCTTAATCTGATCGATCTTGTTGCTCCAGAACGAAGGGAAGCATTTGAAGGATATTTGACGAGAATACAAGAGCAAAAAGAAGATAACGGAACTATGGTGCTTTTGGCTAAAGACGGAACGCGAACGAGCTGGCTTTATCATAATATGCTGGACTTCGATGAAGACAATAGGCCTTATGTAGTCAGCACGGCGTTAAATATGACCGAACGTTATAAGCTTGAAAAGGATCTACTGAATGCCAAGCAGTTGCTTGAACAAACGAACCAAGTCGCACAGGTCGGCGGATGGGAAATAGATTTGTGCACGAATATCATAACTTGGTCGGGATCAACACGTAGCATACTTGGGGTGAATGAGACTTTTATCCCAGATTTAACATCGATCCTCACATTTTTCCCCCAGGCCACTAAAGAGTTGCTTTCAATGCGTTTTGAAAATGCGGTTCGAGATGGTGTTCCGTTTGATGAAGAGCTCCAACTAATACGCTCTGACGGTGTTATTCGATGGGCACGAATAAAAGGAGTTACGGATTTTGAGGATGAGGTATGTAAGCGCGTCTACGGTATTATTCAAGATATTGATAATCATAAGAAATTATATTTAGAACTGGAGCGTAAAGAAGCAATGTTGCAACTTTTTGTAGATTATGTTCCTGCGTCGGTTGCAATGTTCGATTTGAATTATAAATGTGTTTCGGTAAGTAGGCAATGGGTCCAAGAATTTAACCAAACAGGAGAAGTGGTTGGTAGGTATTTGTTTGAGCTTTTTCCCGCTCTTTCCCAGGAAACGAAAATCATCTTTGAAAAGGTTCTCTCGGGGGAAACCTATAAGAACAATGACGAAGTGTTTGAGGTTGAGGCTTATCAAGAGCCGCAACATTACAGTTGGGAAGTACGGCCATGGTTACCTTCGAACGACGAGGTCGGAGGGTTTATAATTTTTGTGCAGAACATCACCGAATCGGTTAATATTAACAAAGAACTTAAACGTGCTAAAGAGCTTGCAGATTTAGCGAGCAAAGCGAAGTCTGAATTTCTTGCTAATATGAGCCATGAGATAAGAACCCCTTTGAATGGCGTAATTGGTTTTACCGATCTATTGTTGAGAACGCCTTTAAACGATACGCAGCAAGAATATTTGAACTATGTTAATGATTCGGGTACTAACCTATTGAATATTATTAATGACATTTTAGACTTCTCAAAAATAGAGGCGGGCAAATTAGAGCTTGTAATAGAGAAATGTTCGATTTATAATTTGGCAAGCCAGGTCGTTAACGTTGTGCTCTATCAAGCGCAATCCAAGAATTTGGAATTGTTACTTGACATTGATCAAAACCTGCCAAAAAATATTTGGGTAGATGAAGCGCGTATCAAACAAGTGCTGATAAATTTGTCGGGGAATGCAATTAAGTTCACTGAACAAGGAGAAATTGAATTCAAAGTAGAGGAGCTGGATAGAACAAATGACATACTCAAACTGCGGTTTTCGGTCTCTGATACAGGGATTGGAATTCCTGAAGATAAACAACTGCGGATATTTGACGCTTTTACACAGGAAGATAGCTCAGTTAGTAAACGCTATGGCGGAACAGGGTTAGGCTTAACTATTTCCAATAATTTACTAAAATATATGGGATCGCGGCTATCGCTGACCAGTGAGTTAGGCGTGGGGTCGACTTTTCAATTTGACATTGAGGTTAAATATGATGATGTTGAGATCGAGGATGACTATATGCTGGAGGGGTTGCGGATCTTAGTCGTGGACGATAATGAAAAAAACAGAATCATTGTAAAAAACATGCTTCAGTATAGAAGTATAGAGTGCGTGTCAGCATCAAATGGCATGGAGGCCTTGCAAATATTGATGCGAGGTGAGAAATTCGACGTGATTCTGGTGGACTACCATATGCCAATACTGACTGGGCACGAGACAATTGTGAAGATTAAAGAAATGTTCCAGGACCGCGATGCAATTATTCCTGTCGTTGTACTTTACACCTCCTCCGAGCGAGAAGAAATAAATCGGGATTTCCAAGGAGAGAATACATCGATGACGTTAATGAAACCCATTAAAGCTGAGGAACTTTATATCGCTCTGCAACGTGCTGTTCGTAAAAACCAGGAGAGCGTGACGGCAAAGACTGAATCGAAAAATGAAGATAGCGAACATTTAGGTGATAATCTGCAGGTGTTGATAGCTGACGACAATGCGGTTAATATGGTACTGAATGCAAAGATGGTGAACGAGATCCTCCCTAACGCTGTGCTAGAGAAGGTTGAGAATGGTGCTGAAGCGATTGATAAATGCTCTGTTCGCCTATATGATCTTATATTGATGGACGTCCAGATGCCTAAAGTGGATGGGATTGAAGCGACGTTAGCGATTCGACAAATACCCGACTATAACGCAGTGCCAATAATCGGAGTTACAGCCGGAAACGTACTAGGCGAAAAGGAAAAGTGTCTTGCCGCGGGGATGACTGCATTTTTACCCAAACCTGTCCGGCAGAATCAACTAGCGGCCGTTATACAGGAAGTTTTGTCTTGCGCTAAGCCCGATTCGCAAATCGTTATCGCAGACCATCTCGAATTAGACGCTATAGAAATGCAAGTCGGTGACGACGAGGTGTTTCGAAAGTATTTTATAGAGCTGCTGGTAAGCGAGCTTCAGAAGATGTCGATGGAGGTTGATCATAAGGCCAGAAATAATGAAGCAACCGATTTTAAAAGCTTGATGCATAAGCTTAAAGGAACAGCAAGTACGGCAGGATTGAAAAAATTGCGGATTATAGCCGAACAGATCGAAGCACAAGAACAGCGTCTTATGGTCAGCCCAGAGAATGTTGAGTTGTTACAGAATGAGATAAAATGTGTTTTAAAATTATTGAACAATTTAAATGAAGTAGAATGAGTAGGATATTAATAGCAGAGGACGATGAACTAATTTTGAAAACTATTGAGCATCGCTTAAACAAGGAAGGGTACGAATTAATCCTTACTAGAAACGGGCAAGAGGCTATTGATAAATTAATGACTTTTGAAATCGACCTAGTGATTACAGATATTATGATGCCATTTGCCTCGGGTATCGAGATTCTGTCGGCAATCGGTGCGTTAAAAAAGAGAATACCGGTGATTGTTCTCTCCAGCATGGGGCAGGAGGAGGTAGTCATGGAAGCCTTTGAACTTGGTGCGGCAGATTTTATGGTTAAGCCGTTCAGTCCGAATGAGCTGCTGATCCGGATTCAGAGGCTAGGAGTGAAACGGTAGGAAATGGAACAGACTAACGTCCACGTCGAAACGCTTTCGTTTGTTTTATATATTTTACTAATATTGATGCTGTTCCTGATGACATTTGTTATTGCGGTTAGCTATTTTAAGTATATCAGCCTTGTTAAATTAACGAACTGGAAGCGTATTGTGGAAGATAAATTGGCTTCTTTTATTGTAGAAGGCCCTCAGGAAATTTTAGAGGATCAGGAGTTTCTGAAAAAAATAAGAAACCGACATTTTAAGAATACGCTTTTGGAAGCGCTGGTCGCTGCGCATCGAAAATTTTCAGGACAAGCACGAAAGGATCTAGGAGAGTTGTTTAATTCACTTAATTTAGAGACCGAAGTATGGACTAAAATAAATAGTGGTAAGCCTCATCTTATTTCGGTTGGTATACAGGATCTCGCATTAGTTTCGGGAGTTAACAGAGCCTCTGAATTGGAAAGATTTTTAAGACACAGTTCCATTCTGGTACGCCACGAAGCCCAGTTTGCAACCGTTAATTTTCTAGGTTTTGAGGGGCTAAACTTCCTGAATTCCTTGGAATACAGTCTTTCCGATTGGCAACAATTAAGGCTGTTACGAGCTATTAAAGAGGTTCCCACTGATGGGGAACAGCGTCTTCAAACTTGGCTTAATAGTAGCAATTTTTCGATCGTTATATTTACACTTCGCGTGTTAAAGAAATTTCAATTGTTTTCCTTTTATGACGCTGTGCAACCGTTGATGCAACACCGTTTAGATAGCGTTAGAATAGAAGTTATAGCTGTGATGAATGCTCTCGGGGGTACGACACTGACAGCAGACTTGTTAAGATTATACCCCAGTCAACCGAAATTAGTACAGTATGAAATTCTAAAGGTATTTCGAGGTCTTCGAGATAAGGATACAGCCTATCTTTTGAGAGATTTGCTAGAGCATCATCCCGAGCCTGCGTTTCAGATTCTATCTGCGGAAATATTATTGAGCATAGGGTATGGTGATTATTTATTACAACTTGCGGAGAAACATGGGGCGACAAATAGAATCGATCAGATCATTAAGCACGCTTTTAAGTAAATGAGTATGGCTGGAGTTTTTTCTACTATTTACGAAATCATTTTATTTGCGTTTTTGGCCTATTCAGTCCTCGTGTTTCTTGTTTACGCATGGACGGGTGTATATGCTGTGGGTGCACTACTACGTTATAAACGGCGGAACGCATCTACTGACTACCAGGTTATTGCCTCCAATCCAAATGCGCCCATGTTCAGTCTGATAGCACCGGCTTACAACGAGGGCGCGACGATTGTTGAGAACGTTCGGTCGCTTCTATCATTGTACTATCCTAATTTAGAAATCATTATCGTCAACGATGGAAGTAAAGATGATTCTATAAGCAAATTGATTGCGGCTTACGATTTGATTTCTGTTCCTTTTTTCATTTCAGGAACCATTCCTACTAAGGAAATAAAAGCGTTATACAAAAGTCGAAACCCAGCGTTCAAAAGGTTGGTTATAGTTGATAAATTTAACGGCGGCAAGGCCGACGCCCTAAATGTGGGCATAAACATCTCTAAAGGGAAGTATATTGTTTGTATAGATGTCGATTGTATTCTGGAACAGGATGCGTTATTAAAGCTCGCTAAACCATTTCTTGATGAATCGGAAAAGAGAGTTATTGCGTGCGGTGGAGTTATTCGATTAGCCAACAATTGTAAAGTTGTAAACGGAAAGATTATGGACGTTAATCTTCCGCGTACCTGGCTCGGCCGCACTCAGGTTTTGGAGTATATTCGGGCCTTCGTTTTAGGACGGATGGCCTGGTCTAGAGCCTCAGGATTAATATTGATTTCAGGCGCATTTGGGGCTTTTGATCGTCAGCTGGTTCTGGACTGTGGTGGGTATGACGTAACCACCGTCGGCGAGGATATGGAGCTTGTTGTCCGTATGCGACGGTATCTGGAGGAACGTGGTGTGGCCCACGAAGTTATAAATATCCCAGAACCTCTATGCTGGACAGAAGCTCCTGAGACAACTGGTATATTGACTAAACAAAGGAACCGTTGGATGCGCGGAACCATGGAGACGCTTTGGAAGCATCGAAAACTGATGTTTAATCCGAAGTACGGAAAATTGGGTGTCTTAAGCCTTCCGTACTGGTTTTTTTTCGAATTTTTGGGTCCACTCATTGAATTTTCAGGCTATTTGTTTCTGCTTGTTTTTTTGATATTCGGACTTATTAACTGGACAGTTTTCTTTACACTGTTCGCATTGGTCTTGGTCACGGGGATCATGTATTCGGTATATGCTGTACTGATCGACATCATTAGCTATCAGGTATACACGAAGAAAAAGGACTTCTTTCGTCTGCTGCTTGCAGCCGTTTTTGAACCGTTTTATTTCCACCCCGTGGTCTTGAAGGCCAGTGTTCGTGGGTTCCTAGATTACTTTAAGAAGACCCACAGTTGGGGAGAAATGACAAGGCAGGGGTTTGTGAGAGAGCAGCAGGAGACTCCATTTTGGCCTAAAATAAAATTAAGAGTAGAGGACGGATTGAAAAGCTTCGGTATAGTGAGTGTCGTTTTTTTGGTGCTATATATTTTGCTAGCATACTTGGAAGGGGCATATTACAGCATGTTATTTAACCTACAAGGATTATCTACGGTTGCGAAAGAACTCCTGATCACGTCAGTGGACGTTGGGTTAGAAACTGTGCTGGTTGTTGCAATTATACATTTAATCTTCGAAATTCTTAATAAAAGGAAGTTTGCCGTGTTGCTTTCTTCGATTGCTTTTAGTAGTATTCTGGTTGTTCAAATGTTGTTGACTAAATACTTCGCCGTATCCCAGAACTTACTGGGTGCAGATTTATTTTATTACAAATTGTCCGAGATCTATGATATCGTTAACGCCAGTATACGGTTTGATTGGGAGACTTTATTAATCGTGGTTGTTGGTATCGGTGTTTGTGTTCTACCTATTTGGTGGGCGTCAAATCGGAGGCTTAAAACACCCTATCTTGGCCTTACACTTATTGTGTTAGGATTTGTCGCGAGCATTCTAGCACGTGATCCGAGATTAAACCCTTCGTTGACTACCGAATTGGAAAGAGATGCTGCCACGAATAAATGGAGGTCTTTCATAATTTCTAATCTTGACGATCTCTTAGTCAATGTGCCGATTTTCAACCCATTGGGAAAAAGTACATCTATCGAACCACAGATTCAGAATTTGGATGTTTCTTTTCCTTTTTTGCATACAGAGAGAACACCTGATGTTCTCGGTGATTATTTTAACAAAGCCGCGCGACCGCCGAGTCTGGTCATCATTATCGTTGAAGGGTTGGGGCATGCTTATAGTTCGCCAAGAGGTGATATCGGTAACTTTACCCCATTCCTTGACTCATTACGAGCGCATTCTTTATATTGGCCGTATACGTTGAGTACTTCGGGGCGAACCTTCTCGGTTCTGCCGTCCATTACCGGTTCGTTACCGAGTGCAAAAAATGGGTTTTTAGAACTTGAATCATATCCCGCACATTTTAATCTAATTAATGTGTTCAGACATAACGGTTTTAAAACTGGATTTTTCTACGGTGGTAATGCGGATTTCGATCATATGTCTAGATTTCTACGATTTAGCAAAGTTGATCAATTAGTGGATCATTCTTCTTTTAGCCCTCCCGATAAGGAGTTACCTCGGTTCGGGGGTGAAAGCTGGGGCTTTGAAGATCAGACTGTTCTACAAAAAATGGTTACATTATCTCCGGACACCATCACACCCTTATTAAATATAGGGCTGACACTGTCTTCGCATAGCCCTTTTTTGATAAATGATCAACCACGTTATGAGAGAGCGTTCGAAGAAATTGTTAGCAAACTTGCCGATAACCGGCAGGAAAAGGTTCTCCAATATAAACAGCAATTGATCACCATTGTCAACGTGGACGATGCGCTACGAGAGTTTTTTAATCACTACCGTAGGCGAGATGACTTTAATAATACAATTTTTATAATTACGGGCGACCATGCAATGCCGGAGATTGAAATGACGGATAAAATTGATCGTTATAGGGTACCGCTTATTATTTATTCACCACTTTTAAAACAAACAAAACAGTTTACCCAAATAGTCAGTCATTTCGACGTAGCACCATCCATATTTGCTTATTATCGAGAGAATTATGGCCTCGCCACACCCTCTTCTGTAGCTTGGGTTGGAGAGGGGTTGCAAGGGCATAAAGGAAAGTGGCGTTCCGGTATCCCTATTATGCAAAGCAAAACACATCTTGGCGATTATGTTGTTGGTTCGAAACATCTTTCCTCAGGGCGAATGCTAGACCTAGAGGGGGAGTTTGGAGAACGTGGAAAAAGTAGGGACGTCCAGCCTCAGGAGGTGCGGCAAATGTTTGAAGACTATAAACAAATGAATAACCGGTTCCTTTCCAGTGGGCAGTTGCTTCCCGACTCGTTGGTGATGAATTTTTTCAATGAATAAGAGGGGCCTTGTGAGAGCTGCTAGAACGTTCGTATGTATCCTAAGGTAAGGTCGAATTGGTTTCCTCTTTCACCGGGCCGAAATTCTTGGTTATAATAGATTCCGCTGATGCTGAAGATATTAGATTTTTTTATTGAGAAGTTGTAATCGGCGCCCACCTTGTATGTTTTTAACTTAAACGTCTCGTAATCCAATAGATTGTTCAGGTTTCCTTCAGGACTAATACCAGTTCCGAACATCAAACCGATATAATCGTTGGCGCCCTTGTTATAATAACGAATCGTACCGGCATAGGAATGCGAGATCAAGTCTTTGTCGGGCGTAAGAAAGGTGCGCAGGTTAAACCAAAGGTTCTTATAATATTTCCCGACCGAAGCGGTATACATCCAAATATTGCTATCAAATCTCAGTTGACGATATCCAATTTCTCCTTCAAAGCTATGTGGCAGGTTTGCATACAGAGAGAGCCCTGATCTGAATTTAGGAAAAATTCCAGGGGTAGTTGATACACCGATACCCGCATATAAGTAGAATACGTTTGAAATACGAGGGTACATTTCTAGTTCAAGCTGGGAACCAGAACGGGCAAACCGCCTCGCAACGTTTGCGCGAATAATTGCCGATCCAATGGGAGTCAATCGTTTATAGCTGAGGCTCATCGCGTGCCAGTTGTCGTCAAACTGCTTGTCGAAATGAACAAAATTGTAAGTGACGCCAATTGAATTTTTGCTTGTAAAATCTTGAATTGATGCCAGTAAACTTCTTGCATCACTATTGTCAGGATTAAGCGATATCAGACGGTTTAGGCTTTCGGCAGCTAAAGTGTACTGCTTATTGTCTTGTGCAATCTTAGCCCGTAGCAAAAGTAGGGGTTCTGAGTTCTCGTGTGCCTGGAGCCCTTTGTCTACTATATTAGCCGCACGAGTATTCTCATTCTCCCAGTATTCCAAGCTTCCATAGGCTAAAAAGAAATCTTCGTTTCTCACTCCTTTATCTTCTAATCCTTGGAATACGTAGCGAGCAGAATCGATCTTTTCTGACCACGTGTAAAGACGCCCCAAAAAGACGGATAACTCGGTGTAATCGGGAGACTGCTTCAAAGCTTTTCTGGAAAGGTCTATTGCCTTATCATAATCTTTTGCTTCGAATGCGGCCGAGCGAGCCTGCTTATAGAGTTCATCAGACGAGGTTTCCTGTTGGCTAAACACTCGAAAGCAATTAAATAATAAAAGAAGAAGAAGGATAGAGTGATTAGCCATTTTTTTGGTCGTATTATGTTAAAAGCATCTCGCTTGTAAAAATATAAATTTAAGATTAAATATGCTGTGTCTTTTGAACGATTTGTAACAGATTAAAAGCGTTATTTAGGCAGAAAATAAGAACTAATGCCCGCCTTAAACATAGAGATAACAGAGGCAATGTACTGTTTGTTTTGAAAGTCTGTTTCGCTAAGAATTATCTTATAAAGTGTAAACTGAATGATGTTTATCGTTTCTACTAATTTGTAGCCTCAAGCTAAAGTATCGGAGAGTAATATGTACCTTTGCATTATGTCAACAGATTTAATTTCGCATGATACTATTGTTGCTTTGGCGACCTCTCCAGGCGCCAATGGTGCAATTGCTGTAATCCGCCTATCTGGTAGTGCGGCTATTGATATTACTAATAAAGTATTTAAGGGTAAAGACTTAACCTTGCAGGATAGTCACACCATCCACTTCGGAACAATACGAGATGGGCAGGACATAATCGATGAAGTGTTGGTTTCTATTTTTAAGGGGCCGAATTCCTATACAAAGGAGAATGTTATCGAGATCTCGACCCATAACTCTAAATATATAATTGAGCGTGTTCTATCACTGTTGATTAAAGAAGGTGCACGTGCAGCGAAAGCAGGGGAATTCACTTTGCGAGCATTCCTCAACGGTGGACTTGATTTGTCCCAGGCGGAGGCTGTAGCCGATCTTATTGCCTCCGATTCGCAGGCGTCTCACCAAGTGGCAATGCAGCAAATGCGTGGGGGATTCTCAAACCAGTTGAAGGCCCTTCGCGAGGACCTGGTAAATTTTGCCTCGCTCATCGAATTGGAACTTGATTTTGGGGAAGAAGATGTCGAGTTTGCCAATCGAGATCATTTGAGGTCGCTTGTAACAAATATCCACAGTGTGATTCGTAAACTTATCGTTTCTTTTGAGCAAGGGAACGTATTGAAGAATGGTGTTCCTGTGGTCATAGCGGGCAAACCGAACGTAGGTAAATCAACACTGCTCAATGCGCTTTTAAACGAAGAGCGTGCAATCGTTTCGGATATCGCGGGAACTACGCGTGATACCATCGAAGACGAAATTAATATTCATGGGGTAACATTCCGTTTCATCGACACGGCGGGAATCCGGGAAACGGTTGATATCATTGAAGCGAAGGGGGTGGAGCGTACGCGCGAAAAAATGAAACAGGCACGGCTTATTGTTTATTTATTCGATCCAACTCAGGATCAGGTTGATGACGTTCAAATACAGATTGAAGAAATAAAAGGGTTAGACATTCCTTTTGTCACTTTAGTTAATAAAGCTGATTTACTTTCCGATGAGCAGCGCATGGAATATGCTCAGCTGAGGCCCATTTATATATCAGCTAAATTTAATGTCGGGATTGATGAATTGAAGGATGAACTTTTAAACCAAGTTAATCTATCAAATATTAGTACCGATGACGTTTTAGTTACCAATATTCGCCATGTCGAGGCGCTCCAAAATACATTGGAAGCACTAGACAAAGTTCTCTATGGTATCGACAACCCGGTGACATCCGATTTTCTTGCAATGGATATACGGCAATCGCTCTACCACCTAGGAGAGATAACTGGTGCAGTATCTACGGATGATCTGTTAGAGAATATCTTCTCTAAGTTTTGTATCGGGAAATAAATCCGTTTCAAAGTTTTTTATAGCTCAATGAAGCTCGTTTTGTAGCTCATTTAAAGAAGTAATTGAACGGAATATCTGTTTTTTATGAGCTTAATTTAATTGCTTACAAACCGCCTCAATCTTATTAGAAATATTCTGTTATGCTGTAACAAATTTAGTAAATATTTGTTGCAGCATACCAGAGTATTAAATGTCATAAATAGCTGTAAGCAAGATAGAAATCAAAGTTTTAATGTTTTCAATTGGCGAATTGTTTTTTGCCGATGATTTAAAAACTATGGAACTCCCGAGAATATTCTATTGACACTTTTCTGTATGGAGAATGATGGACTTATCGAAAGGTCAGCTCATGGTATTTATATCAAACAAAAGAAGGATTATTGGTTGAGTACACTATGTCCTAATATCGAAGAATAAAAAATTAGAAGACTTACTCTTGAAGATACCGTTGAAGGCAATTGTTTTTGATCAAGGCTGTGTTTTTAGGACGAGATTAGATTCTTGGTTAGTAAGTAAAGGTATCTCAAAATATCATAAAACTGAAATGATTCAATTGAGGGTGTGGTTAATTTTGTAGAATCGGGTATCGGATTCAGCTTTCTTCCTAAGGAAATTATCTCCAAATTTTACGGTAACCGAAAAACAAAAACATTCGCCCTACCAAAAGAACTAGGCATGATGACCACCGATTTGATTTATAAAAAGGACGTACCATTATCTCCTGCTTTAGGGGCTCTCTTAAGCCTTATGTGACAATAATCCTTAAATTAGTAAAACCTCAAAAAAAGATAGTTTTGTCTTTAAAAGATGTGTAAAAATACCAGATTCATTTTTTAAGTTTTCGCTTAATTATCCAGGCCGCCGAACAAGTTAGTATTCCAGGAAGAATTGCATAGACTGGGAGCCAGACGAAAAGTAAGCCACTTGTAGAAGATTTTGAAGCCAGATTATTAATGTCAAAATACCACATAACCTGTCCTGTTAGTGGAAATACCAGCAATATTAATATTGAGAGAATATAGCATATAAAAGATGCTTTGTCTGAGCGCTTTATTTTACTAAAAACTTTCACTTGAAAAGTGTAAAAAACCGCTATCGGGAGTAATTGGTATAAGGAAAAATAATTAAAACCCAAGATCAGAAAAACCGCAACGGCGCATAATAGACATAGTAGAAATGCAGTAGTATTCTTCATTATCAAATATAAATATTATTTTGGTATATGGATCTTTAATCCATCTGAAATTCAAGTATCAGAGAAAAAGTTTGAAAGATTTTGATCAATTTTATCACTATAAATTGTTACTAGTGATCGTCAAGTTTTTAAAACTCAGCACAACCACCTGTTTATTTATATGTTATACCCCTCATTTGATTTTGATTTGAATTTACCTGTAGCTTTGTCACTTTAAAAATGTGGCTATGAGTTCAAAAAAGTATGTTTTCTCTCAACTTCTTCAGTTTATTGACAGTTACGAGTTCGATAAATGTGTAGAAAAATACAATGAAGACTTCCGAACAAGAGAATTTAACTCTTGGAACCTGTTTGTTCAACTGTTTTTCGGGCAGTTAACTTCCCGCAACTCGCTTCGGGAAATTTGCGTATGTTGAACACCAGAATAAGTTGTATCACCTTGGGATTCGCACGTACTTAAATCACCCTACTTTATCTAGGGCAACTGATCCCAAACCAATGTTCGTAAGCAAACAAATGAAATTTTTAAAACTTTAATTGGTATTATTTAATTTATTCAAACTGAATTTTATATTTTTATGTAGATGTGTTGTAGCCAGTTATTAACTTAGTAAATAGAAAAAAGTAAAATGATAAAGAAATTTATAATCCTTTTTATTTTAGTAGGATGTTCATTTGTTCATGGTCAAAGCATGAAATCGATCCCTTTTGAATGGGGTGGAGATTCTGTTTCTGGACGATATTTTGATAAACTGACAATAGACGTGCCTGTACAAATAGGAAATATCTCCGATAATCTTTATATGCAGCTAGATTTGGGAGCTATAACAACTGTAATTTATGAAAAATCATTCTCTTCATATTTATCTTTAAATCGAGATTTAGTGAATCGTATTGACACAACGTTAACCTTCCTTATAGAAGGGAAAGTAAATCCGAAAATCCGGGATGTCAGTCTGAAACTGGGAGACGTAGAAATTGGCGAGCATAATATTGGGCTTTTTCGAAATTACGGAACAATTGTTCCTAAAGATTCTATAGGAAATAGTAAAAGCAAACATATAGGGACATTGGGTCCAGATATTTTTAAGAATAAAGTTCTTGTGATTAATTTTCCCGAACAAAAGATGTTGATTTTATCTTCCGTAAACGAACTTCCTAAAGAGGTTGTTACCAATATAAAATTTATAACCTTTCAAGAAAGTCGTAATCGCATAAAAATTCCGATAAAAATAAATGATAAAATTGAACAGGTATTATACGACACCGGCGCTAGTATATTCCCATTGAGCACGAGTAAGGAGCAAGCAATGAAATTTCCCAACTCTATTGTTACAGACACACTAAAGGTTAATTCGTGGGGAGAAAAAGTAATATTCTATGGTGTTCAACTTAACGGTCCGGTATCGGTCGGGAACCAATCCTTTTCAGATGTTACCGCATATTACGATGGGCGAGCCATAGCATCTGATTTTTTTAAGAAAGAGAAAATTTGGGGTTTAGCGGGTAACGCCCTATTCCTGGACAAAACCCTCGTTATTGATTATTTGAACAAAAAAATTGGGATTTCACAGTAAACATAATTCATCGGAGCAGTCATACGACGAACTAAATATTGTACGGTTATCAATAGTTTAACAGCGGTTACTTTTGTGGCCAGTCACTAGAAGATGTTGATATCAATGAAGTTGTCTTTTGTTCAACACTTCAGGAACTTTAGAAAGTCAGCAACTTCCTGGAATCGACACATTTTGTCGTCATTTACAATTGCATAATACGTATAGAAGTAAACTGATATTTAGTTCTTATGTTAATCAAAAAGGGTTCAGTTTATCAAGTTTGTTGCGCCGTAAGCTTAATTAGCTTTGCGGTAATTTCCTGGTAGTTAGTGGTCGCGATAATTGCTTTATTTGTGACAAAAAATAAATTTTATGATGTCTGTTAAGTTG
The DNA here is from genome assembly GCF_013179575.1 of Sphingobacterium shayense. GTDB lineage: Bacteria > Bacteroidota > Bacteroidia > Sphingobacteriales > Sphingobacteriaceae > Sphingobacterium > Sphingobacterium shayense. The sequence goes on from NZ_JABMCQ010000063.1 coordinate 17,736, forward strand.
GATAGACTCCTTTATATTATTTTCTCGCAAACGAAGCCCAAATTGGTCACTGATTTGATTGAACCCTCTATGTCAATCTCGTATTGATTGGATTCGATTCTAAGGATATTTTCTTCATCTTCAAGGTCAAAGTTAATTTTATACGCGGGGTTCAACGCTAACAGGCATGTTATTATCTTGTTGGCGTCTTCGTTACATCCAACATTTGTTTTAAAGATCTTTACCGTTTTCATACTAGATAAATTTATTGTTTTTTCAAAATATCTGATACCCGTCGTTTACAGAAAATTCTTTGGTTGCGCACAGCGTTCGTTTTCCTATTTATGACGAATTATCCCGATCACATTTAATTAATTTTTTCGCAGTAATATCGTGCCTATAAAATGTACTTATGTTCCGAAAATATTTGGAAATTTTCAGAGACTTTTGTTTAAAAGCACTCGTTTACTGTACCGTTTTCTTTGAGCTGATGACAATTCTGTTCCACGCATTTATTGTAGCGACGGCCATTATAATTTGAGCAATTTGATTATCATCAAATATTTTTTGTGCCTGTTTATAAGTGTTATCACTTAGTCCGTTTTGGTGGATTAGTGTTATCTCTTCAGTCATAGCTAAAATTACTTTTTCTTCTTCGGTAAATAACTTTGTCTCCTTCCAGGCATTTAATAGAAAAATACGTTGAGAAGTTTCTCCATGTTTCATAGCATCCGAGGTGTGCATATCGATGCAAAAAGCACAGCCGTTGATTTGGGACGCACGTATTTTGATAATCCCAAGATGTTTTTTCGAAACTTTTACGTTCTCTAGGTAGTTCTCTAATCCAAACATTGCTTTGAATGCACTGGGTTCTAGTTTTTGAATGTCTATTCTATTTTCCATTTTCTAATGTGTTATCATCATCCTTTTTATCCACTTTGGAATAAGTTTTTTACGCGCCAGCATTAATTTTTGAAACTCGATGTCGTCTAAACTTCCTATTTTCACTAATAGTGGTTTCGATATAAAGGGAAAGATTACTAGCGCGATGAGGTTAATAAGAAAATGCAAAGGATTCGGTTCGTCCATTTTTCCATCCTCAATAGCTTTGCGGTATTGCAGGGCAAAGGTAGAAGTGGTTAGTAACTCGTTAACGGGAAGTTTCTCTAACAATGCCTCGGGATTATTTCTTATTTCGCTCATGATAAATACAGGAACTTCTGGCTCCTTGATTATGAAATCAATATATTTTGATGTAATCAGTTCGACCTTCGTTTCAAGGTTGGTTTTTTCGTCATTTAAAACGCCTGCTAAATTCTCGACAAAACCCGACAAGGTTTCAAGCATTATGATGTTAAACAACTTTTGCTTACTTCTGAAGTAGTAATTCAGTAAAGCCAAATTAATTCCCGCTTCTTCGGCAATATCTCTTGTCCGGGTAGCTGCAAATCCTTTTCTGTAAAAAACTTGTTTTGCTGCCGCCTTTATTTTATGTTCCGTAGACGTATCTAATTTGTTGCTTTTTTTATCACTCATCATTTGACTCTTTCTAACCTTCCGATACAAATATAAAAACAACATTTTGATTTAACCAAATATTTTAATCAAATGATTAATTCAAAAATATTCATGTCTAATTGGCGTTTTTTTGATAAAAGACACGAAAGGATTACCGGTTATGGGAGTTGGATCATCCTCGGCTGAGTATTCAAAAAAGGTTTAAGGACAGAATAGCGTATCGTCATTTTCGCATATCGGCGACAATGGCAAATTTGGTCAGAATCGGCTGGTAGGGGGGAATTATTCAAGAATATACATCTTTTTATTTTTAAGACTAATTCCAATTTTATCTCCAAGCCAATTTATGCTTGTTTTACCCTCATAAATCAAGCCTTCAACGAAAGTAACTTTAGGTTTATCCAAGGTAACGTACTGATTGGAAATAGAATTGATTGAACCACTGTAAAATTTCGTTATGATATTCTCATCAAACTCACTTTTCTTTTCACTGATTTCCAATTCGTTTTTGTTGATGCCTAAGACGGAAATAAACTTGTCACTTATCCAAAAGGAATTGCTCCCTGCTCCTGAATCTAATATAACTTGGATTTTATATTTATTATCCAATATAATATACGTGGATATATCTGTTGCTTTATCACCATGCGTATACAGCTGGATATCAAAAGATTTTGATTTGGTATCTTTAGATAAATCTGCTAATGTTATTTCTTTATTTTTAAAGTCAATGATAAAATCTGTTTCGCTAAACATCTGCAGAGAAATTATCCCATCAATTCCGTCTAATTCCATATCAAAAGTAGAGTATGGAATATTCGAAAATTTCATTCCCGCAAAAGTAATTTCCTTGTTTTCGAAAACTGGGGCATCAATTTTTTCTCCGGTTGCTCGATAAGCGGTTATAAAATTGTAGGTTGGCTTTTGATCTAAATCTTTCACAAAGCTTTCAAAAAAAAGATTTATTCCTCCACCTGTATCGAAGATAAAATTACCCTCTTTCCCATCAATCTTTGCTTTGGCAATTATGTGTCCAGAAGGTAAAATATCAATTGGAATGCTTTGGGCAGATAATTGAATATTAACAGATAGCAGAGCGATAAATAGTAACTTTTTCATGTGTAGGCTTTTATGACGTTTTACATAAAGATAGGTGTTTTTCATTTATTATAAATAAACAACACTTAGAAGACAGTTTATTGTAAATGAAAGTCCTCTTGCTAACTATTTACTTGGGCAATCCCGAATTATTGTGCCGCTATTTGATGCGGACTTTTCGTCCAAATACTTTTTTATGCAGATTATTGCGGGTATACATAATATTTGCATTGTCTTGCCTTTTGACTTATATTGTAGCGCTTTGCAGTGAATGACCATTTGTTTATAAATTCTGAACGTGAAAAGAACCTTGCTAACCATATTTTTTCTATCATTTTATTTATCAGGCGTATATGCTAGGAGTGAGGTTGACTCATTACTCGGTATATTGGATAAAACGATCGTTAATCGCAGGGAATACACAGCAAAAAAGGAAGAGAACATAAAGGTTATAAAACAGCGGCTCGAGGGCGTTGTATCTTTGGAAGATCAGTTTCATCTTAACGAAGAGCTAATATCTGAATACCAGTCTTTTAAATGCGACTCTGCTTTAGCATATGTGGACCGGAATATCGAAGTCGCGGGTGCACTAGGCAACGAGGCATATCTTTATAACAGCAGGTTAAAACAGGCTTTTGTATTATCGTTATCTGGACTGTTTACCCCTGCATTAGAAGTTCTGGAATCCATTGACTACTCTAAGCTACCTAACCATTTAAGGGTGTTATACTGTTGGAGCTATATCCGATATAACGAAAATCTGATCAAGTACATGGAAAACCGTACGTACGAAAAAAGATGTTTTTCAGAAATCGAGCGCTACCGGGATTCGTTGGTAGGTTTGCTAACTCAGGGGAGTGACATGTATTTGAAAGAAGAGGCTTTCAAGTTGAGAGCGAAAAAAGCTTATGACGAATCGGCCAAAATTCAGCTAAACTTATTCCTCAAAGAGAAACCCAATACGCATAGTTACGCCATGTCTGCGATGGGGCTGGCTAGAATATACAAAGAAATTGAAAACGTAGAACAGGAAGAGAAATTCTTACTTCTCGCGGCGATAACCGATGTTCAGTTGGCGGTTAAGGAAAATGAGTCTTTATTGGCTTTAGCAATTTATCAATACAAAAAGGGAGACATTGACCGCGCTTTTAATTATATACAGGCCTCCTTGGAGGATGCAAATTTTTATAACTCACGGTTTAGGAATACGGTCATCGCACGAATACACCCTATTATCGAAGCAACATATTTGGCCAAGATCGAACAGCAGAAACGCAATCTGCGGCTGTATGCCCTCGCTATTAGTATTTTTGTACTGATCTTGATTATCACTCTTTATTTGTTATATAAACAGGTGCGTATTGTCTCTAATGGGAGAAAAAAATTGAAGCGCATTAACGAACAGCTTGTATCTGTCAACCAGAAATTGGACGAAGCGAACCTTATTCGCGAGCGATATATAGGATATTACATCAACCAATGCGCAGTATATCTGGATAAACTTGAAGAGTACAGGAAATATGTTCACCGTAAGATAAAGGCTGGACAAATAGAAGATCTGCAGAAATTAAGTTCCTCGAACCTTGTTTTTGAACAGGATGTGGATTCCCTGTACAGTGATTTTGATGCTACTTTTTTTGAAGTCTATCCCAACTTTGTCGACGAATTTAACAACCTTCTGCGCGAGGAGGAGCGTTATAAATTGAAGAAAAATCAATTGAATACGGAACTTCGAATTTTTGCGCTTATACGATTGGGTATTACCGATGTAAACCAGATCGCGACATTTCTTCGTTATTCTATCCAGACCATTTATAATTATAAGAGTAAAGTTAAAGGTAAAGCCCTTGCCGATAGTGATCATTTTGAGGAAAAAGTGAAGAAAATAGGCAGCTTTACGCGAAAATAATTCTACTTCGTTTACTAAATGCATCGTATTTTTATTTATAATATTTTGATATTTAGTTCTTTGTGATTTTTTCTATTCTCAAACATTTACCAAGAAGCCTACCTGACGATACAGGTAGGCTTCTTGGTTTATAAATTTGTTCGAC
>NZ_JABMCQ010000064.1 GCF_013179575.1 Sphingobacterium shayense
TTTTAACCACAGCTATTTGGATTTCGCCTCTTAAACATGTAAATAAAGGCCTATTCATCCAGGAATTAGGAGATTCCGACGCTCAATTTACCAAGACAGTCAGGTTATAACACCGATTTTTTCACCTATAATATCTATACTTATGGAAAACTTATCAATTATTTACAAAGGAGCACATTCCGACACGCTGTACACGGCTTTTTTCGATGGATCTGCTTGGCACGGAAATACTAAGATCGAGGATCAGCCCGGCGGTATCAGTCCAGAGTCGAACTATAATCCTGGAGTAACCGTCTTTAACAACTGGCTGTATCTTATTTACAAAGGGGCACACTCGAACACACTTTATTCCTGTTGGTATGATGGCACCAAGTGGAACGGAAATATTAAGATCAGCGATCAACTCGGAAAAATCTCCCCGGAATCAAATTATTGTCCCAACGCTATAGTCTATAACGGTTTACTTTTTATCGTTTATAAAGGCGCAACCTCGAATGCCCTTTATTCCGCTTGGTTTGATGGCACGACATGGTTCGGAAACAAAAAAATCAGTAGCCAACCGGGAGATATTACCCCTGAGTCCGACCACAATCCAGGATTGGCTGTATTTAACGATAAATTGTACATCATTTACAAAGGAGTAGACTCCGATGATTTGTATACTGCCTACTTTCAGGACGCAACTTGGCACGGCAACACAAGGATTAAAGATCAGCAGGGAGGTATATCGCCTCAATCCAGTTGTAACCCGGGCGTCACTGTTTTTGAGGGCAACATGTATATCGTCTATAAGGGCGCAAGTTCAAATGACTTATACACCGCATGGTTCGATGGATCCAGCTGGCACGGAAATTCAAAGATCAGCGATCAAGGTGGTCATATCACACCTGAATCCAACTACTGCCCGAATGCTGCAGTATACAACAACAGCATGTATATTGTTTATAAAGGAGCCCATTCAGACGACCTTTATACGGCAGTTTTTGATGGTAACACTTGGTCAGGCAATACAGAAATTGATGGAAATATTGACCCCGAGTCCAACTACACCCCGGCAATGAGCATTTCCTCGGTTACCCCCAACAATCAGTCAACCTGGATGCAAAATTTACCAGATTCGACGTTGGTTTCGGAGATCAACATTCCAGGGTCCCACGATGCCGCTGCGATCAATACATCTGTACATACACCTTACGCCTGTCATAATAATTCTATTACGGATCAACTGATATTCGGAATTAGGTTGCTGGATGTACGTATCAAGGTCTACGAGGACGGGCATACTTATACTTTTAAGACCTGCCATAGTGATATATTATCCTCCACGGAAACGAATACCTATCAATCCCTACCCTCTTTGCTGGATGAATGTGCATCGTTCTTACGCACAAACTCGTACGAAGTTATCTTGATGTCGGTCAAAATCGATGACTGGAACGGCACAGACCACAAAAGCGATGCGCGAAAAGCACTCGCCGACCTTCTGAATACCTACCCAATATATTATAGCAGCAACATCCCGACATTGGGACAAGTCCGCTCGAAGATCTTTCTATTTTCAAGGATCGACGAGCTCTCCGTTGGGGTTCCAATAGATTGGAAAGACAATACCTCGGGTAGCTTTGCCAAAGATAGTAGCCAACGCCAGTATCAGGTGTATGTACAGGACAAGTATAAAGACCTGTCCACGTTTAATTCCCAGGAAGAGAAATTTGAACTGGTTACCAAGGCGTTCTTAAAGAAAGAAAACGGAATGGTCCTCTGGAATTTCGCAAGTGCCACCTGGTATGTGGTGTATGGTGTCTATATCATGCCGGATTTATTAAATTACTTTGGAGCACAAACGGCAGGAAACCGGTTACAGCATTTCGGGTGGACACTTTTTGACTATCCATTCAATTCCTATAGTACAAATACCTATTCATCGATGAATATTGTATCGTTGATAATCGACTCCAATTTCGGATACGTTAGCTATCCTGAAAAGTTCAAAGTTAGTTAATCATCGGTCTGGTTTGGCTCTTTATTTTAACGGCAATTCCGACACGGTGGCGTGCATATAGAGCCCCTCTAGATCTAACCTCGGTAAGGACGGTTTCTGTTCGAGGATGTACTAGGAAACATAATATGCGCCGGGTTGTACTATAAACAACTCGGTGTATGTTTTCAAGACAAAACGTAATAATAATGAAGCATAATCCTGTAAAAGCTCGGGCGATTAAATGACTTATTCCAGCTGGAACCAGATCCTTTGTCGCTATGAACACCTGATAATCCTAGACAATATGGCTTCAAGCAAGTGTTGTTGGCAAATAGGTATTACCTCTGCGCGGATATTGAACAGAGGATTGATAACTTTAACTCTGTAAATGAAGGACAATTAATTGTTCATAAGCCAAGAAAAAAACAGTACAATTTGAGGGTGTGACAAATGTCCATAGTATAATTTACACGAGACGATGCGTCCAGTCACAATTAATGCATTCTATTGAACATAAACTCGTATATTAACACAGACAAGCGTATACTGATCACTAGGATGTCAATATGCGAAAGATTATTTGAATTACTCCGAAGAAATTCAAACTCAGCTCGGCCATGCCGTTCAGTTTTTAATTTAGAGTACGGAACAGAAATCTATTCACGCTGGCAACAAGCAAAAGAAAAACGTGAGATCTATTTTTGGAGAAGTGGAAAAGACGTCAATTGAGAAGTTCTAAAGCCAATAACAATTTGAAAAAAGAAGTTTACATATTTAGCGGACTCGGCGCAGACGAGAGAGTTTTCCAAAAACTTGATTTATCAGGCTTTAAGACAGTTTTTATTAGATGGATTGCTCCATCCCCCAAGGAAACCATCGAAAATTATGCACAACGATTACTTAAGCAGATTACGACTACAAAGCCTATTTTAATTGGGCTTTCGTTCGGGGGACTTATGGCTGTCGAAGTGTCTAAGCAGATTGACACAGAAAAAACTATCTTAATTGCTTCAGCAAAAACAAAGTGGGATATTCCATTCTATTACCGTTTCGCAGGAAAATTAGGATTACATAAACTACTACATACCAAAATTTTAACAAAAACAAACTTTATCACAAATTGGCTTTTCGGGACAGCGTCAACTTTCGAAAAACAACTTCTAAAACAAATTCTAGCCGACACCGATCCTACGTTCATGAGGTGGGCTATTGACAAAATTGTGAGATGGACGAACCAAACCTCGCCAAAAAATATTTACCATATTCACGGTAAAAGCGACAAAATCCTTCCTGCCAGTTTCGTAACCTGTGACAGGGAAATTGAAAACGGGGGCCACCTTATGACGTTGAACAAAGCAGAGGTATTGAGCAAAATCTTACGTAATCATATATCGTGAACAACGATGCAGAATTGATATGCATCTTAGACAATGAGATCACTTTAATTTCAGTCCGGTTGTGTCCTGCAAAATTGCTTCTTTATCAAATGTTACTACTGGAGATTAAAGCACGAATATTTCTGTAAGGATCGAGAAAAAGTTCCGAGGAAGCTCAGGCAAAGCATAGTAACCTTTGCATACCGGATCTAAAGTAGTTTCAATTTACGATTCAGCAAACACATACAGCTTTCCAAAAGATAGGGTAAGTTAATAGCAACGAAAAAAGCGTACCCTAGCCCCTTTACCAATATCTGGGCAGAGTTATAATAATTATCCCCAATATTTATTTCTAGGATAGCCCCTTCTATTATCCTCTGCCTTTTCATTATAATTTCTTTGCTACCTTCATATACCCTTATCGTTTAGGAAAAGAAATAACACCAGTAACTTCCTATAAGAAAATAAACAATGGTCTACTCCGACATACATATTAATATTGGGTTTCCCAAATATCCTTTTCTTCACTTATTAAATGTACTCAAACTATTCGTAAACTCTTGCTGCTAACAATAGTTCAGAAAACAGCCTCCAAGACGGAGCCTCGTGAATGCTATCAGCGGAATACCCCAACAAAGCTTCCAGAAAACTCATCAAGTCATTATTTTCCCATTCTTCTGGTTTTTCCTCAAGGTTCCTTTTTAATAAATTAAGAAACTCAATAAATTCATCTTTGGAACTGACATTCCGAGTGTTTTCATATATTTCCATTTTCAAAGCGATTATTAACGTATTTTAATTCACGTCCACTGATTTGTTGTATTAAATTTAAACTTTTGGATAAGGCGCAAAATTAAGCCTATAACAAAGGAGAATATTGCTATAAATCCAACAGAATAAAAAGCCCAAGATGTATCGCAGATTTCCACCATCGATAAAAAATAGAGCAGTAAAATGAATACAATTGTTTTTAAAAGTTCTTTTGCCTTCTCTTATTTTACCGTCTTTAGGAAACGTCCCAAGTTGATTTACTCATTCTATATTGATACATAACTTCACCCTAAACCGGAGCTGCCCCTTACGATTTTCAAAAAACTTCATATTATCTTTTTCTAATTCTTATCATTTGTCCTTCGGAAGTTTCTAAATCAAAAGTATAATTTTTATCTTTTGACAAAGGGTCTAGTATTTTCTTAATCTTCATAACATCTATCCCTTGACGCGTAAATCGGCCATCATATCTATATAGTGATAGCCCTCTGTTTCCAAAAGAGTAATAAAAGCTTGCTCCAATTGTGATTCGGTGTATTTCACAATAACTTTTTCAAATTAAGGTTATTGGCTTTTTGTAATGTGGAAAAATGCTATTATCCATTTTTCGTTCTTAAAGTTATTTCTCCAATATTGTAGGCATAAACAGACGAAGGCACAAAAGTAAAATTGATTTCACTTGCAACTTTGGTATCTTGCCTATCAATAGTTGTTACCAATGCATTTTCAAAATCATTCGCTTTACAAAATTTTATTAAACTGGTTAGATCTTGAGGCATTTCGAAGAAACGGTTACTCCATTTTATTTCCACTCCCCAAACAGGTTTAAATTTTTTATCATCTACTAAAACCAAATCTACTTCTCCTTCAGACCGTCCTTCTTTCCAACGTGCATAGGTTAGATCTAAATTTTCACGGTGCATCCATTGTGATAAAATAGCAGTTTCCACCATGTTTCCCATTTCACTATCAGTAGCTTTTACAGGTGAAAATAAAGCTGTCCTAAGTGATGGATTGGTTAAATAGACTTTAAAACTGGTCACTCGTTTTAATCTTTTGGCGTTGATGTCCACTTTGTTCAATACTTTAATCAAAAAAGCGGCTTCCAAATATTCTAAGTATTTTTTTAGTGTTTCTTTTTGAATACCACTATCTCTAGACATCGTCTCATAAGAGAATTCATTCCCCGTATTATAAGCAATGTAGGTAAAAAAGCGATTGAGCTCCTGAACGTCTTTTATGCCGTATAAACTCGGTAGGTCGCGAAGTAATACCTTATCCACAATGTCATTTTTCACATAGCGCCCCATGTCTTTCTGTATTTTTTCGGATAAAACCACTTCGGGATAACCTCCAAAATTCAGATAATGAATGAATTCATCATTCAATTCATCTACATTTAAAGGTAAACAATAAGGAATTTGTTTGTCTCCATACCGAATAAAACTTTTTTGGATCAAATGATCTCGATTTTTAAGATGGATAAACTCTTGAAAAGTAAGTGGTGGAAGCATAAAATCGGTAAATCTTCCAGCACCGCTTTCCGTACTGTGCCACTTTAAAGCTGCCGCAGCTGAACCAGATACAACAAATTTTGTCTTTGGATAGGTGTCTACCAATACTTTAAGGTGACGTTCCCAATCTTTAAGATATTGTATTTCATCAAAAAACACAAAACAGTTTTCAAGACTTTGAGCTTTCACAGATTCTTTGCATAAATCTAGAATTTCCTGCAAACTCAGATTAACGTAAATAGGATTATCAATGCCAATAAAAAAAATACGTTGCGGATTAATGTCTTCGTTGATCAACTGATCAATCGTGTGAAACATCATTACCGTTTTACCCACACGTCTTGGTCCCATCAAAACAACAGCTCTGCGAATATCGGTCTCCGTTACGAAAGGATAAAACAAATCGAAATATAACCGTTTCGACATCTCCTTGTATAGCACTGGAATCTCTTTGGTCAACCACCAAGGATTTTCATACTGCAAACGTTCAATGATTTTCTCTGTTGGAATAAACCTCGAATTGTTCATAAATACTCTTATTTTCACAAATATAGTAAAAATAGACACATTAAAACATGCTTATTTATACAAAACAACCCTATATAAGCATTTTTTCATTCAGAGACATGTCTATTTCAGCGTTTCGAAAGGTAAGCCTTTCAACCTTCTTCATCAACGTAGTGTTCACCGCTCTAACAGATATTCCGTCTTGAGCGACCTGACCCGCTAGGAACCTCGGCCAGATGTCCGTTATCCAGTATGAACCGTTTTACCTCCTGCAGCGATCTTATATTGCGCTAGCATCGGGTATCCCCGACCTCATAGCTTCCATACAGCGCATCAAGTTCTTTCCTTTCCAGCAGTCCCATCGGTATATTTCTTACCGCTCCCCTGACCTGCAGTCCCGAAGCCGGATTACCGCTCATTATATTCCTTTTATTCAGGTAGCTGAACCAGTAGCGAAGTCACAAAAGTATCCGGTTCAGCTGGTTTACGCTCCGGTCTTGTTGAAGAATAAGAAACTCACGCTCTACGACCTTATTGATACTTATATAAGGGATGCAAAAACACGTAGAGCATATAACCTATAAAAGGCAAAGCCTAATATTTTACGGATCGGACTTACTTAACCATATTATCTAGCCTTGAATTAAATCGCTCCTTTTGCTATGTCACTATTTGGTTTAATCAGAAGCAACTTTCTAGAATAAATAAGGGCTCCTTCATCCGTCAATATTCTTTCTGGAATATGGTTGTAGTATAAAATTATCTCTAAAATACCTGCCTCCGATGGTTTCAACTTATGTGCTTCTAATGCGTGGTAAAGACCTACCGATTCACCTCCGTCGAGGTGATTTAGTATCATTCCCATCAAGCGGCTAATTGATAAATGTATGCGCCAGTCATCATATTTTCCACCTAACATTCTTAGAAGGTACGTATAAACAAAAATATTACTATAGCCACTTACCTCGTCGTAAGCGATTCCGTAAAGTACTTGTTCAAATTCTTCAAAATCCAATTCATTAGCTAATTTATCTAGGGGTTCAAAGTTTAAAATAGTTATATTTTCACGTAGAAATATCAGATTTCTAAGGTAATCTTTCCTTTCATAATATTTTTCCATTCACCTTGTGTTTTAATTTGCCAGTATTTTTAGTACCTACGGCGAAATACGGCCTTGGATTGAGCAGAAATTCGATTCAAACCGAAACTAGCCAAAGCTGTGAGTCTTTTGGTAAATTTAACAAAAAAACAATCTAAAAGAGTCTCTCACCAACCCATCTGGCTGGTAAAAGTAATCGTGTATTTCATTATAAATTAAATATATATTCGACCCCTTAGGATATTTCAAACATTTCTGAGTAGCCATTCTGACATAGTATACTTTTCCGTTATATTTTGAAGACAGAAGAAAACATTATAAAACACTCCTAGAACCAGAACCCGATAAGGAAAGACTGAACTTTCGAATAACTCAAATAACTCATTTTAGAACCGTTGGCGGTCACCCGATTTGATTATCTTTGGTCTTGCAATTTCTGAACATACCCCAACAACGAACTTGCGACCTCTGTTAAAATCGAACTTCCCGACAACACCTGATTAAGATTGTTCTGTGAATGCCCACATTGGACAACAAAGAAAACGTAAAATAAAACTATCATATTTTTCATTCAGTTAAGATTTGAATGGCATTCCTTTTAAGAGCCTCAATAACGGAATTAACTTCTGTAAAGGAGTACTCTTTTAAATATGTTTCATAGAATTACTTTTTAAAATAACTAGAATCAATTAGCAGTTTAACCTGATCAGCGATTAAAAAAACTTTCCCTTTTTTTATTACTCCGTCTTGAAATATGATCGTAATATCTAGTGAATTTAAGCTATATTCTGCTTGGACAACACTAGCTAGTTTGTTGTCTTCAACGTTATGTAAACTTATTGAGCAAGTACTGTCATTATAAAATTTGTATACTATATACCTATACCAGACACCCTCTACTAATTTTCCGTTCTCGTCGGGATACTGATAGGGAAAGCCTAATGCGTTAATTGATTTGAACTCGCTTGAAGTTAGGTCAAATTCTACTTCGGTTCTATCGTCTTTAGAACATGCCAAGACCGATATTGACACAACAAATAGTAGCAGTAAATATCTTTTCATAATAGGTAAATTAGTATGCTAAAGATACACACATTTTGGTTATTAAAAATAAAATGCTTAAGCATACTAAAATTGCAACCACACAGATCTAGGCTAAGTTATTGGAAAAGAAAAACGATGAAAACATGGCGGCGCTGAGAAAGAAGCTCGCTTAACAAACAATCCTGACAAAATAAATTTTATAACGAAACAGATAAAGAAAAGAGGAGCTAGATTTAATCTTTTAAATAAACGTTTAATCTTTAACATCGTACAAGTTCTCCAGTTATCCATATAAGCAAAATTAAAGGTGCCGCCTAATTCAAGCTAACACGATAACGATTAAAAACTTTGCCAACTGGTGTCTCCAACTCCCTTTTGTCGTCTGTTCTCTTCGATGACGCTCCAATCCTTATAATCAAAATGTATCCCATGACGTAAATAATTGTGCCAGCGCCAAAAACACAATGGATTGATGGTGTAAAGCCTGTATAGCTTTCGATTTTCAACCGCTGGAGCAGTCTCCATGACAAAATGCTCAAAACCAAAGGTTGAAAAACCGGGATTTTTAAAAGAAAATCCCTGCGTCATTGTAAATGATCCATCTAAGTTCGCATATCTGAAATAGCCTTCATCCAGTTTATGGGCGACATACTTGTTGATAATTGGTAAATTGGGAGTCGCAAGTATAATTAATCCCGTTATGATAACTGTTCTCATTTTCATATTCATTCTTCCTGATAAAGATATGCAAAACCGCTGATTTTCATTTATTCGGCAACCACTTCGAAAGCATTAGAATCTTTTATTCATATGTGAACCGCATATTCCATTTTTATTCTCAAATAATCGAATTTATCGACAATAATAAATGAAGACTAATCAAGCAATAAAAGTCGGCTAAAGATAGAAAAAATAAGAAGCGCGCCCCCACTCCTTGTTAGGAGTCAAGATGGTTACAATCATCTTGGGAAATCGGAAAAGAATCTTTAGATTTATTGTGTCAGAATAAAATAAAAACTACTGAACCAATTATTTCCGTACAATCATGCGTTGTCAGGTTATTGAAGGTTGGCAAGAAAAAGAAGATGAGTAGATTATGAACCTATGACATATAGAATTTATAGCATAAGCTTTTTAATCATAAAGATATCAGTGTCCAAGACCTTCTTCTTTTCTCCAGTTTCTTTTTACTCGTGGCTGAAAATAACACTTGAATATGCATAACATAAAAAAACTATTAATTGGCATTGGCCTAGCAACAGTGACAACACCTGGATATACTCAAACTGATGTTAGTAAGGTCACGGAAGATATCACGTCAGAAATGAGGTTACCGACACGAAAGGAAGTAGGTAAACGAGAATTATCCGGTGTTTACACCTTTGTCGTGGAGCTAGACGGTACATTAGGAAATATCGCAGTTAAAGATAGTGCAGGCTTTGGCATTGATATACAAGTCGTTAAACAACTGTCCAATGCAAAAAACTGGAAGGTACCCGTATTTGAAGATGGACCAAGAAGAATAGCCTACTCACTCCCAATCAGGTTCCATTTACCAAAAAAATATAAAGAACCAAAAAGATGATGTAGTTGAAATTACAGCACGTAGTTTGTAAACGTTTAGTCCGTAGTTATACAAGAATTGCTCAATAAGATAATGACGTCCAAAAATTGGCTTGGTATCATCACGGAGCGCACCTTTTCTTTTATTTTTGTCGGATTTGCGGCTCTTTTCGTACACACTCAGACGTTTTAAGCCATATCTTTGGTAATTAGCATTATAATGCTCCATTTCATCTCCTGATAAATTTTTATGGTTACAATATTAGGATATTTAGTCAGTGGATCACTTAAATAAAACTATCATTGTTTACTTTAAAGAAAACCTCAGATGTATAGAATACGCATGATGTTGCTCTAGAAACTGCAGGCGTCTAAAGCCGATAAATCTTACAGGGCAACTAACCCAGGTGAATAAATGGAACAAGGCCGAAGGTAAGGATAAATATGACTCTAATATAGTCGAAAATATACCGGCAGGCAACGGTGCTCGCTAGAAAGCGTTGGACGCCGAAAAGGCAGATGCTGAAAAATTAAGAAAAGAAGGACGACTAAGGGATCCAGAAAAACATCAAAGACCATAAATATGAAAATAAAAAAATTCGCATTAGCTTTGGAGGCTGAAGATTTTGACCTAGAAAGCCCAAATCTAATTTCTGATTTCAACTTGCAAGTTAACTACCTCACCGAGTATATTCGGAAGCGTTTAAGGAAGGAACGGTTTGATGCCGATAACTTCAGTCTAATCCTGTTTAGGGGGAGAAAGCAGCCTTCTGACATAATGATTTTAAAAGAACATTTTAAATCATTATGCATTGAAGTGATCTTTGATGAAAAAAGGTATAAAAAGATATATCCTCAAGAAAATGATTACCCAATTGAGGATCTATTAAAACCAATTATCCACTTGAGTGATTTTAACGATCCAGTGATTAAAATGATTATTGAAGGATTAGAAAAAGGAAGAACATTGGCTGCCCCCATACCTTATGGTTTTATTTTAAATACGGTACTGGACTTTAAGAATGAGGGATGTAAAAACGAGTGGATTCATAAAACTAAGCTGTTTAAGGAGTATGGTGTCAGAGCAACTTTGTTTTGTAAACTAAATCCAAATCTTTTTCATTAGAATTAAAAATAGAGAAAGAAAATAAAGAGATTTTTAGTAAGGAAATACTTAGAACTCTCCCTGATCCAATATTCTATGAACCGTATTTTAAAGATTTAATAGTAGATGGAGAGAAATTGATCGTGACTAAAGATATGTATGGAAATCCTCCACTTATTGAATTCACTTTGTCAGAATTATAGTATAATATCGTTTGTTCAAGTATCTGTACTTTTTGCTCTCGTGTTAAATCAATCCACATGATTATTAGATTTATAAAGGTTAGCTATTATTTTCTGTATCCAAACAGGTGCAAATCGCAATTGCGTATCTATAACTTTTGGTTCTAATCGATGAATAGAGGAAGTGATTTTCTCTAAAAAATCTTCTGTAACCCCACTCTGTCCAATCTCTTTAAAGGCTTGTACTATTAAATGTAACAAACCATCTTTTATAGCAAAACTACGAGGCACCGTCTTATTTAATTTTATACTACGCTTGCCTATTTTAATCTCTCGCTGAGAACCATCTGTCAGATAAACAGCTTTTAGGGGTATCTGAGTTGTCAAACCCAGTAAGAACAAAGCCATAATACCCGTTGGTGCGATTCGAGCTTTATCCCGTTGGGCGATCTGTTTGGCTATCTCTTCTGTTGTAGGATAAATAACTCCCAGCAATGGATCTTTCTTAGGCTTTAGGTAAATACCTTGAGCTAATCGTATAACAACACCATCTTCTTCTAAACGAGAAAGTACTTTGCGAATATTTTCTGAAGACCCATATTTAACAAAATCATCCAAAAAAAATATTTCGCCAAATGAAGACTTAGAAATCTTTGTTTGTATTTGATTTTTAGATGATTCCATCATGTTTATAATTATAACTTTGTCACAAATTTAGTAAAAATTTGTGACAAAATTAGGCTAATAGTAATTAGTGAAATTGGAAGAGAGCACAAGGAGTATTAAATATAATACTCCTTGTGCTCAACAATCTGATTACCAATTGCCTAAACTCTTAACCGAGGATTTTTGTAATATTTAAGCTTTCCAATTCGATTTCTTCCAAATCTTCATAGCGACTCAATTTGCTTACCATCTTATATTGATACCGTTCTGTTTCCAAAAGGGTAATAAAAATTTGTTCTAATTGGTTTTCGGTGTATTTCATTGGTTAATCCAAAGCTATAAGTTTATCAAACGCTTCTTTTATTTTAGCAGGAACATGGTCTACATGATTTATCACTTTTAAAATAAAATCAGCAGACTCAATACCTTTTTCGGGAATTGGCTTGAATTCATCTATATTTCCTCCTTCATCTACCCATTTACGCTTTAAAGAAGATGATAATTTTTTTAAAAAATTTTTTATTGCTCTGAACCCCTCTTCCTTCAGGAACAGATTCAAATTTGATTTTACGGATCGATTTATGCCATCGTCAGCTATAAGCATTCATGTCGCTACTATCTAAACAACAGTGGTTTACGGTTTTATTTGTGCCACTTTTGAGATCATTGAACTAACTTGTCGCCAAAAAAATCAGCGACATGGCCAATATACTTGATCCAATGGACTTAAAAGAAAATCCCTGCGTCATTGTAAATGACCCATCTAAGTTTGCACATCTGAAATAGCCTTCATCAATTTTATGGGCAATATACTTGTTGATAACTGGTAAGTTGGGAATCGTAACTATAATTAATCCCGTTACTATAATTGTTTTTAGTTTCATGTCGCTTCTCTTCGATAAAGATATCCAAAATCCCCGATTTTCGTTGATTCGGAAACCACTCGAAGCGCAGATCTTTTATTACTCCTAAATTTATATGTATATGCAATATATTCTGTTTTTAACCGCAAATAACAGAATTTATCGACAAAAATAAATCAAGACTAATCAAGCAATTTTTCTAGAAGGGAAGCCAACTCTTTGCCTCGAAGACCCCGCGCGACGATCCGGCCATCAGAATCCAGCAGAAAATTGTCTGGAATACCTCGTATAAACAGCTCTTTTCCGAGATAGCCTTCAAACCCCTTTAAATCAGACACCTGAGACCAAATAAGTCCATCCTTTGCTATCGCTTCTAGCCACTTATCTCTATGAAAATCAAAAGACACACCTAAAATTTCAAATCCTCTTTTCTGATATTTTTTATAGGCTTCTTTTAGAAACGGGTTTTCCATCCTACATGGAACACACCAACTTGCCCAAAAATCGACGAGTAAATACCTTGCATTAATATCCGCTATCTTCACAATATTGCCATCTTTATCTTCTTGCGGGATATTTGGAAAAAAGCTTCCAATCCGTATTTGGCTTTTCTTAATAATATTTCTTCCTAACCATGTATCTCGGAGGTTTCTAGGAACTTCAGCCATTATATGGTCAACAAAATCGTAGTCATTACTGTCCCTGCTCATTCTGGCCCAAAGAAGATGAAGCACGTAATAACTATCTAAATTTTCTTCAATAAATTTCCTTTCAATAGAATCCTCTATTGCAAGGGGCATCCCTGGTCGAAAGTCCTCCATCAAAGCCTTGTATTCCTCAAACCGCCTCTGTATTTCTGAATTTTGAACTCTATAATTAAACAAAGCCCTTCTTTCCCCCGACCGTCCATGAAATAGAATAGTCTTATCCGGTTCAATCCATAAATGATAAACATCAGTTGGCCGCGGCACACCGTTTATGTATACAAAAAGACGACTTGGTTCAGAAATTTTTCCGCGCAACACAAACTCACTTTTATCATCTAGCTTTAGAGTATCGTAGACTAATTGATCTTTATCTGAATACATGAATATATATTCAGAATTCGGCACCGTGTCTATCACCCCCTTTACTACAAACTCTCCTTTTGTTTGACCTTTCACTGTGACAACACAGCAGCAAAAGACTATAATTAAACTATTGATTAAGTTCATTTCTTAATTATTTAAAGAACTTATTTATTAAATATAATTGATTGATCTAAAGATCGTTAAAAATTACAATAAAATAAATATTTCGTAACGTTTTATCGAAGTAATTTTTGGTATACTCGCTTTGATTGAAGTGCGTTCGAACAATTGTTCGATGATCGCTCCATGCTAAAAACTACGTCTTCTTGTATATTTTCAATCAAATACAAGTTTACCTAAAGTGAGTTTTTACTAGATTTAGAGAATCAAAAGTCAGTAGAATATTTGCTATCTATTCTTTCAAAATTTCAAACGATCAAATTTGAAGAATTTCTATATGGTAAAAAAACTCCAGTTTTGTCTCCAATGGGATACCATGCAAATGAAATTGTACTACGATTTTACAAATTAGAAAATGACAAAAACTGTTAGAACTTTTATTCCAGGAAGTGATTGGTTATACTTTAAAATTTATAGTGGACACTATTTTTATGAAACATTTTTACGGAAAGACATTAACAATATAGTACGCAAACTTGAAAAGGAAAATATAATCTCAAAATGGTCCCTTGTACGATACGCCGACCCTGAATTTCATATACGAATAAGGTTTTTGATCAACGATAAAAATGATCTCGTAAAAGTCATTCAAACGGTCTATGATAAAATGTGCTTTTTAATTGGACAACAAATTTCCAAAATTCAAAAATTCAAATCGACACCTATGAAAGGGAGTTGGAAAGGTACGGAAAAATATTAAAGAAGATTTTGAATCACTTTTCACTTACGAAAGTAAGCAAGTATTACGTTTGATAAATAAGATTCATAAATTTGGAGCTCGAGAGGATTATCGATGGATGATAGGAATAAAATTGATTGATAATACTCTTAAATAGTATAAATTATGACATACAAGAGAGATATCATTTATTACTTGGTTTAAGCAACAGCTTTAAACACGAATTTGGATATCATCAAGAGAATATAGGGATATTTAAAACAAAATTCGCACAACATAAGAAACAGATTTATGATGTACGCGAAAACAAAGTAAAAGATAATAATTTCCAAATCTTGCTAAAGTTGGCAAGCAACAAGAAGGGTGATCTATCTTTTTAGAGATCGAAAAAAAATATTGAAGTACAAATATAACAGGAATAAATATAACCAACTTGTTAGTAGCGCCATTCATATGTTAATGAATCGTCTATTTGTATATAACCACCGATATTATGAGTTAATTATTTACGATTTTCTAACGATGTATTATAAAAATCAAATATACAGAACAAAAAAAAACATGTAAATAGCACAAATTGATAGCGAAGATGCTATTTTTATTTGTTGAATACTCTATTAATCGACCCAAAGTATTTTTTACTTTGTTAAATGAAAATATGCAATTGAGAAACTTAGGTAAAGACGTATGAAACAAACCTTTCTAATCGATGATAAGACCCTTAAAGATACAAAGATAAAAAGTATAAACGAAAGATCAGTTTTCGACTATTTTAATAAGACATATACCGAAGGCGGGCAAGAGAGATTATTAGAATTATTTAATTCTCCAACGAAAGACCCGAAGGAAATAATCGCCAGGCAAAATAGTTTTAAACGATATACAAACTTGTTAGAATTAGAGTTTCCTTTTGACAAAACGATTATTAAAGATATCCACAAATTCTTGGTTACTCCACGTAGCCACACCAAATCAGTTTTTGATTCTCTCAATTTTTTTCGAATTAATACACCTGAATATTTTTACACTAAAAGAACGGTTCTCGAGGTATTTCAAGTACTTTTAAGTTTAAAACATATATTGGGCATTATAATAAAGTGGGATTCGGGCACAGAAATAATGGAGAATTACGAAAAAACTCAAAAGTGTATTGACCGATTTGGAGAATTACAAAAATCGACCCTATCAGAAAAACTATTCATAAGTTTCACAAATATTGACTCTTTCGAAACTGAAATAAGGGAAAATCTTAGAGATGATTTACTGAGTCTAATTTTAATGATTTATGATATAGATGCAGGTTTAGCTGTTATTAAATCTAAAAATATTCTCAAATTAGAATTCGCGAAAATAACTACGAAAGCAGAATCAAATACAATTGAAGCAATGGGACTCTTTAATATTTTTCATAAAAAACCCGTAAGAAACAATGTAAAAATCACTTCAAACAAGAGAATTTGGTTCCTTACTGGGCCTAATATGGCAGGAAAATCCTCATTGATTAAATCAATTTCAATAGCCGTATATTTAGCACATATTGGATTTCCTGTACCGGCATTATCATTTACAGCAAATGCTTTAGACGGACTTTTCACAAGTATTAACCTTGAAGATGATTCGGAATTAGGACATAGTTATTTCTATGCTGAAATATTCCGACTAAAAGAAATTGTAGAAAAACTGGATAAAAACAGCAATGCACTCATCATTCTTGACGAGTTATTTAAAGGCACAAATGAAGAAGATGCTTCCGATGCAATTGTGCAGATCGTAAAAAATTTCAATTTATTAACCGCACCGGTTGTTTTGATTACTTCTCACAACACAAATGTGTACGACAAGCTTTCCCAATATTCCATAGTTGATTATTTTAAGATGGATATCGCGAGAGATCTGTCAGGCTTTCCGGTTTTTACATATAAACTAGTTCCAGGTATAGCAAAAGACAAACTCGGGATGTATTTATTAGAAAAAAGCGGCTTAATCAAAACTTTTGAAAAAAAATATTAATTATTAGGAATAATTAATATTTCTGTTTTAGACATAATACTAAGGAGGGACAAAGAGTCACATACTGAGGCAATAAATCAAACGTGTCAAGATGCTGCTACAATGGACAAATTAAACTATACTAAATATTGGCTTGCGGAACACCATAATTCAAAATACAATTTAAGTTCATCTCCATCAATACTGATAAATTACATTGCAAGCAAGACTAAGCATATAAAAGTTGGTTCGGGAGGTATAATGTTAAACAATCACAAAGAATTTATAGCATAAGCTTTTTAATCATAAAAATATCAGTGCCCAAGACCTTCTTCTTTTCTCCAGTTTCTTTTTACTCGTGGCTGAAAATAACACTTGAATATGCATAACATAAAAAAACTATTAATTGGCATTGGCCTAGCGCAACAGTGACCACACCTGGATATACTCAAACTGATGTTAGAAAGGTCACGGAAGATATCACGTCAGAAATGAGGTTACCGACACGAAAGGAAGCAGGTAAACGAGAATTATACGGTGTCTACGCCTTTGTCGTGGAGCTAGACGGTATATTAGGAAATATCGCAGTTAAAGATAGCGCGGACTTTGGCATTGATATACAAGTCGTTAAACAACTGTCCAATGCAAAAAACTGGAAGGTACCCGTATTTGAAGATGGACCAAGAAGAATAGCCTACTCACTCCCAATCAGGTTCCATTTACCAAAAAGATGATGTAGTCGAAATTACAGTATGTAGTTTGTAAACGTTTGTCCGTGGTTATTCAATAATTACTCAACAAGATAATGACGTCCAAAAATTGGCTTGGTATCATCACGGAACGCACGTTCTCTTTTGTTTTTAGTCGGATTTGCGGCTCTTTTCGTATATTGGTTTGCTTGAAAATTATCTCCTGATGACCCTCAGTTAATTCCCAAGATCTTGTTCTAACAGAAACACTATGATGTAATTCAATCATATCCAACATCTAGAAATGGCGCAACTACCTGAGGATCCAGACCAAAAAGGTTTATTGAATCTTCGCGAACTTCCAAAATATATCCAGCGGAAAAAGAACAATCGATAATTATTTTTTATTTGGCTTTTTTGAACACTGGTATGCGAAGAATCTTTCTTATTATTAAAACCTGCATATTACTCAATCATATCATTTCCATCCTTCCGGCGTACGCGGCCCGTACTTTGAGTTGAAAATCAGCATCCCAAATCAAGTATTTACGGCGGCGGAAATTTCGAAAAATAAGTGGGCGAAATAGATATTGCGTATATCATCGGAAATTTCCCATAGCGTGATAGAACGAAGTTCAAAAAAAGGAAGTTTCCTTATATTTGGCTAATGAATTGAAGTATTAGTACATCAATCAATGAACCTTAAAAATAATTTAAAAACTAGCATGAACAAAAATCATTTGATAATTTCATTTTCCAATAAGTTTAACATGCAAGCCAGCCTTATTGTGTTAGCAATATGTCTATTTTTGCAAATTCCTTACAGCAGTATAGCTCAGAATACGAATAACATAGGTGATCCTGCAAAGAGTATAAAAAAACAATTGGAAAATGGTCAAGCCGAAATATCGTTCTATAATTCAGCGTGTTATTTTGCCCTACATGGAGAATCAACGTTAGCATTTAAATATTTACAGAGCGCGGTGGAAATCGATAAAATTAATACAACAGAAACTCTACTTAATGATAGAGATCTAGCCTCCCTACATAATGATCCCCAATGGCAAAGAATCGTCGAAGGGGTAAGAGCGAATAAGGAAAATCAGAAAAAGACAGATTCATTATTTTTTAATCAGCAGAAATTTTGGGAATCTGGCACTTTTAACACTCCATATCAGGAAAATCTATCATCGGAGGAAAAAATAGCTGGTCTTTCAAGGTTTTGGTCTGAGGTCAAATATAATTTCGTCAACTTTGACCTTATTCCTGATTTAAATTTTGATTCTTTATATTTTGCATATATTCCGAAAGTTGTGGAAACGAAATCAACAAAAGAATACTATCAAACGCTTTCCTCATTTTGTAGTTATTTAAAAGATGGACATACAAACATCTACGTTCCAAAAGAATTAGAAGAAGATACATATTCCAGACCGTTGCTACGAACTCGTCTAATAGAAGACAAAGTACTCATTATCTCTATTCATGATCCTTCACTAGAAGAAAAGGGAATCAAAGTTGGCCAAGAGGTTTTAAAAGTGGACGGCATTCCTGTATTGGAATATGCACAACAATTTGTCACTCCATATCAAAGTGCATCCACACCTCAGGATCAAAACGTACGATCATTTGATTATTCTTTATTTGCCGGTTCACCAAAAAAAACTATTAATTTAGTTCTCCAGGATGATAAAGGTACTCTCAATAATGTCACAATATCACGTGTATCTCCTATGGATCGCAATGAAAAAATGAAGGTACCGAATTTTGAATATAAGATCCTAGAGGGTGATATAGCCTACGTCATTTTAAATAGCTTTGGTAGTGATGTTGCTCTCAAAGAATTTGAAAAACACTACGATGAAATCGCACAATCAAAAGCAATCATTTTTGATGTTCGAGCAAATGGAGGGGGTAATTCTTCGTATGGCTGGAAGATCCTGGAACATATTGTTAATAAACCTGTCAAAGTTCACACGATGTACACCCGATTATATAACCCCACGTTTAGGGCGTGGAATAAAAAACAGCAATTATATTCAACATCAAGTTCGTTGCGTCCGCGGCTAAAACAAGAATATTCTAACCCTGTCATTGTCTTGACTAGTGCTAGAAGCTATTCAGCCGCCGAAGATTTTGTTGGCGCGTTTAAATCAATGAACCGAGGGCTTATTATCGGAGAGCCTACTGGAGGGAGCTCAGGCCAACCCTTAGCAATAACACTTCCTGGAAAAGGTTCAGCAAGAATTTGCACCAAGCGCGATATGTTAGGAAACGGCAATGATTTTATTGGAAAAGGAATCCTTCCAGATATAGTGATTTCTCCTTCAGTAGATGATATAAGACAAGGAAAAGATCCCGTATTGGAAACAGCAATTAATAAATTAAAAGAACGCTTATAATCGCCCATCAGATTCAACGCGTAGGGAAATTTACAAATCGAGAATATTCCAATAATATAAACAACAGGTGCAACGTCTTGCGTTTGACTTTACATCAAAAACACAGACGAATTTAAACAAGGTTAGGCAGCGATGTAAACAATTTAACCATTACGGTTCCGTGGCGTCGTTATCGTCCTTTCCAAACGGACTGTAGCTCTTTTATAGAAAATCTTCCAGAGCCTTGCTCTGGAAGATTAACATCTTTGTTTTTCCTGCCGTTAGCAGAGAAGGTAATCTACTTATTGTATTGTATCGAAAAGTGACTTAACCTACTTGTTGCAGATGCTGTTGTTTGCGTCCCGTTTACCGATATTGCACTAATATTTATCAGCCTTATTTTTATATTCGGTTGATTAAGCAACACATCTGGCAGTTTAAAACTAAACATTTTACCGCTGGCGATCACAAACTCGCTTTCCCCTGCGCTAATCTGACCCGATAACTGATAAGTCCCTACACGGCTCCAATTCTCTCCATCCAATGAATATTCCACTGCAAAATCTCTGGGCCCCGAGTTTGTACTGCTGTTACCTTCGATCTGTAAAGATAGAGAGGTGTTAATACCGAGCGTAGAGACGTTATCAAACAACCAGTATCTACCCGCGCCCCAGCCGTTCACATTATAAGTGGACTTAGAAACACTGGTTCCAGAGCCAGCTTTATCTCCTCGGTATTTGTCTATCAAGTATATACCGCCTACTTTCGTATTAAAATAAAAGCCATCGCTTTTATCCTTATTCAAAATAGCATCCTTTGGACCTATAGTAGGCGCCAAGTTCCCTACCCCATCATTAAAATCTCCGGCATTCCATTGCTGCTCCCATTCCACCAATATTTTTGAAAACCCATTTCCTGAATTTGGATTCACCTGAATGTCCGATTCACTAAGGTGACGAATTGAATATTCGCCCAGATCGCCATACGCGCTGTCCTTAATTTTAACAACAAGTCCTGTGATGTTACCAGATCCTTTAGGAACACTTTTCCTACGATATTCAACCGCTCGGTTCGTAATGAGATAAAGATTATCCCCTTGTATATCCCGGATAGGAGCTGGATAATGTCTCGTTGCATATTCCGCATAACTCTGCGTAGGATAATATTCGTGGAAGTTTGAATATCCGCCGTGAGGAACGGCAAACTCAACATCTTTCAGTGTGACCAATGATAAGAGATGTTCCTCCCTAAGCTCTTTTATAGAAAGGCTTGGTGGAGAGAACCCAGGATCCGCTTGCCGCTCGAGTATATTGGCTGCGCTAATGCCTTTGATAACCCTATAGCTTTCGCCAGCATCCTGAAAGGTTTCGATTTTTGTGCCATCAAGGAGCAGCTGTACTTTGTCGTATTTATTAACTGGGAGGGTTTCTAACGTTTCAAAAGCGACAGCGGTATTGTTTGCATCCTGAATGATGTAGGTGTTTTTTCTGAAGTTATCGGAGGATCCCGTGGAAACGATATGTCCTCGGATCGCGATATTTTCTTCAATATCACCTAGGGGTAGCTCTCTTACGTATGCAAAATCCTTGTCCTGTGGCGGAAAATCATTTCCCGCGTCCATTTGAGTAATTATTATCTTGTCCCATATATCCGTCTCTTCTTCCAGCGCTCCATCATAGGATAAAATAATATGGGCTGTCCGCTTTTCGGTAAGCGTATTAATGGTTGTTTGGAAACGGAGGCTATCTCCCTCCATACTCACCCCAACAATCCAAGCATCGTCCACCTCTTCCTCGTATAGGATTTCAACACCGATAGCCGATGAGGGAATGTTACTACTCAGATCAATCTTATGGCTACGAGGTCTGGATACCACTTCCAACTTCTCAAGCTCTAGTTTAATAAAGGGGTTAGCCGATAACTGTGTGAGTTGGATTTTCTGATAGCTCTTACCATCTTCTGCCACGATAAAAAATTCTGCAGTTCTTGATTCTATGCCCTTGTTTTCAGCGTAGCTAAGAGATAATTTACCGTCCCCACTCCCCTCTGTCCGATCCACAGTGAGCCATCCTGCTTCAAGCTTACCGACCTTCCATGAGCTATTCGAAAGTATATCTATGCTCACCGCTCCTTCAGAGGCATCGATTACAGGTTTCAATTCGCTCACCTCTAGGGTAGAGAGATGCACCATATCACTTTTGCTGCAACTTGTTATGAATAGAATCGCCAGGAGTATACCCAAATACCGAAGCATTCTGGGTAGGGTCTGAAAATACATTTGGTCCTTCATAATTAGTTAGATTTTTTAATTTCTATATACATTGGATAATGGTCGGAAAATTGATCCGTATAGGCAGATTGTACAATATCAGCATAAACGACATTACTCTTAAGAAGCTGGTTCACAAAAACATAATCAATCCGATAACCTTCGTTGGTCGTGTTGTTTTTCTCGACCGAAGTACTTTTAAATTCAGTATTGAGTAAAGGATAGCTATCGAAGTATCCATATGTCTTGCAGGTATTGGTTACCGTGTGAT
>NZ_JABMCQ010000065.1 GCF_013179575.1 Sphingobacterium shayense
AAGTTGAAGACTTGAGTAAGGGCATGCAACAAAAAGTCCAATTCGTTGCGACTGTCGTGCACGAACCAGATTTAATTATTCTCGATGAACCTTTCTCCGGATTTGATCCTGTGAACGCACAAATTATACAAAATGAGATACTTGAATTAAATAAAAAAGGAGCGACAATTATCTACTCGACTCATCGAATGGAGTCCGTAGAGGCTCTCTGTGACGATATAGCACTTATAAACAGATCAAAAAAGATTCTTGAAGGCTCTGTCATTGACATTAAACAATCCTATCGAAATCAAACGTTTAAAATAAACTATTCTACTATTGAAGGGGAGGCTCCCTCAATACATGATATTCCATTCATCAAAATTATACAGCAAAAAAGAGACCGCCAGTCAACTGAGGCAGTCATCAAAATAGATACAGATAAATCTCTAAATGACATGCTTTTACTTTTAATACCTAAAGTAAATATACATCAGATAATTGAAATTGTCCCTTCCATGCACGACATTTTTATCGAACAAGTGACCTCATCAAAAAATTAAGCATCCCGAAATGAACAAGATACTTTTAATTGTAAGTCGTGAATACCTAAGTAGAGTAAAAAAGCGATCTTTTCTACTAACGACTTTTTTGGTCCCTTTATTCTTTATCGGTATGTATATCGGCGTATTTTACTTGACCAAGAAAAGTTTTGAAGACACCCATGCGATCGTGCATGTTATAGATAAGGGAGGGGATATTTCGAAACGTTTAACGAGTAATCGGAACCTAACGTTCACTATATCCAACAGCGAATTACAACATGAAATTGAAACGCTCGAAGATAAAGCAGAAAATACGAATCTATTGATTATACCTCAAGACTTCTTAAAAACCAGAAATGTTGAACTCCTATCATCAGGGAAGCCGAACATTAACACGCAGTCCGAAATCAAAGATCAACTGAAAGAGATTGTTAGAGCCAACGAGTATACACGTATGGGCTTAAATATCGACAGTGTTAAAAGTGTAAACGACAAAATTCACATTATAACTAAAGAAATAAATGAAACCGGTGACACTATGGAGAGTCATACTGAGATCGCTATGGGTGTAGCTATGGCTCTTTCTGTGTTAGTTTATTTATCGTTATTCTTATACGGCGCACAGGTTATGCGTGGAATTATTGAAGAAAAAACAAGTCGTGTGGTGGAGATAATAATTTCTTCAGTTAAACCATTTCAATTAATGATGGGGAAAATATTAGGAATTGGTCTTGTTGGATTAACACAGTTCATTTTGTGGATTATATTAACCGCCGCTTTAACCACCGTAGCCACCACATTTATTTTCAATGCTTCCGGCGCAACTCCCGAAGAGATATCAGCGTTAGCTGGTCCCAATTCGCAACTACCGGAAACAAACCCAGCAATGGACATAGTTTCAGCGTTCAACAGTATAAATATCACTGAACTACTCGTGTGCTTTTTTATATTTTTTATTGGCGGTTATTTCCTGTATAGTGGCTTATTCGCAGCTGTAGGTTCAGCAGTCGACAGTGAAACCGAAGCAACACAATTTACGATGCCTATCACGATGCCTTTGTTATTAACCTATGTTCTTTCTTTTGGGGTATTGGTAAACGATCCACACGGAAGCATAGCAACGTGGCTAAGCTTTATTCCATTTACTTCACCGATTGCCATGCTGGTCAGGATCCCCTTTGGCGTGCCTACCTGGCAAATCATCGTCTCTGCAGCTTTACTATTTGCCGGATTTCTAGTAACCACTTGGGTCGCATCTCGTATCTACAAAGTAGGGATCTTAATCTACGGCAAAAAGGCAAGTTTTAAGGAAATCATAAAATGGTTCATGTACAAACAATAAAAAGCGAAATTTTTTTCTTTTAAAATGACTAAAACAAGATAACTTTAGGTTTAATTTATACAATATGGATACTACCAACAACACGGAAAAAAAACGATCTGGAGGAATTTTAGGAAAAATAATAGGATGGGTCTTGGTTACCGTCCTGTTGGCTGCAGGTGGATATACCTACTACCGCTATTATTTTGTTTTTGGTGAAGGGGTTAAATCCGGCTACCTAAATTATGCAGTAAAAAAAGGAAACTTGTTTAAAACCTACGAAGGAAAACTTATCCAGGAAGGGTTTGGAAGCGCAAAAGTAGGACCTGGAATCTCCAGTAACGAATTTGAGTTTTCCGTTGAAAATGACTCTATTTTTAAAATATTAGAAGTCAATAGTGGTAAGTATTTTGACCTACATTACAAAGAGTTTCATGGTACCTTACCTTGGCGTGGACATACACGTTATATTGTAGATCAAGTCGTGAACATGAAATAATGTTAATAAAATCATAAAAATCTTCTTTAGCATTGGTAAATCCAAATACAAAAGAAGATTTTTATGATTTTAAAATATACCGTTCGAATCCGATCTATATCTCATCGCTATAAACGAAGCGAATTTCCTCTCTTAAGTTATAATGGGAAGACATTACCTCCCCGTACGCACCTGCTGAACGGATGGCAATCAAATCGCCACGTTTCGACTCGGGAAGCGGAACCTCTTTACCGAAACAATCTGAACTTTCACAAATTGGCCCTACTACGTCGTAGTTTTTAATTGCATCATTAATTGATACCCCAACTTTCTCGATCTTATGATAAGCTTGATATAAAGCTGGTCGCATTAACTCAGTCATCCCAGCATCAAGAATCAAAAAATTCTTCTTTAAACCGCTTTTAGTATACAAAACCCTACTAACTAACGATCCACACTGCGCAACGATTGCACGACCCAACTCAAAATGAACTTCCTGGTGCGCTCCGCGCTCTAGAAATTTGTCAAAAATATCAAAATAGGCTTCAAAGTCAGGAATCGAATTCTCGTCTGGATGCTGATAATCAATACCTAGCCCCCCCCCTACATTAAGCACCTTGATCTGCGTACCCCGTTCTTCAAACCAATTTTTCCATTCATTGACCTTTACACAAAGACTTTTGAAAACATTCATATCGGTAATCTGTGACCCAACGTGGAAGTGTAAACCAATTAAAGAAACGTTAGCAGCATTGCGGATTACAGAGGCGGCCGTCTCTAATTCAGAGGTAGGCACTCCAAATTTATTTTCGTCTAAACCCGTAGTGATATAATGATGTGTATGCGCATCAACGTTTGGATTAATACGAAGCGAAACCTTTGCAATAACGTTTTGTTGACGAGCAAGCTCATTAATCACTTCCATTTCTTGAATAGACTCCACGTTAAATGCAAAAATACCGTGTTCGAGGGCCAAAATAATCTCCTTATCTGATTTCCCAACCCCTGCGAATGTTATCTTGTCTGGAGAAAACCCTTTATCGATCGATTTTTGAACTTCAGCACCACTTACACAATCAGCACCCAGCCCTCTTGATTGAATCAAATCGAGCAACCTATCGTTAAAATTAGCCTTGAGCGCATAATGGACATGAAAACCCCTCTTATCAGCAGCAGCTGTTACTTGATCTAAAGTCTCATTCAACAAGTTCAAATCGTAATAATAAAAAGGCGTTTCTGCACCAGTGATCTGCTCTTGTTGAGTATTATTAAATAGCATATATACTCGTTATATTAAATTAAAAAAGTCTATTGTGTAATGAACGTAGTGCTTCAACTTTATACTCGTGGCCTAACAAAATAGAGACATTATAATCTGATCCTCCATAGGAAATCATCTGTAAAGGGAGGTGTTTTACCGCATCCAAAACACGTGCAGCATAACCATGCGTATTGGCCCCGAAATCACCGACTACACAGACAATCGTTTGGTTATGATCAACGCGGACTCGTCCGAAATCCTCGACCTCCTTGATTATATCTCCTAAATAACGAGTATCGTCAATCGTTAAAGAAACAGCCACCTCAGACGTGGTGATCATATCGATTGGTGTCTTGTAACGCTCGAAAATTTCAAAGACTTTACGCAGGAAACCATAAGCTAACAACATCCGTGATGAATGGATGTGAATGGCCGTAATTTCGTCCTTGGCTGCTATTGCACGAATTTGGTTGGACGATTTCCCATCTTTACTGATCAAGGTTCCCGCAGCAGTAGGATCCATCGTATTCAACAAACGCACTGGAACATTGTAACGCTGGGCAGGGAATACACTTTGTGGATGTAAAATTTTAGCGCCAAAATAAGCTAGTTCCGCGGCTTCATCAAAACTCAGGTTTGCAATCGGCGTCGTATTCTTAACGATCCGCGGATCGTTATTGTGCATACCATCAATATCAGTCCATATTTGGACCTCTTCAGCCTTTATCGACGCTCCGATTAATGAGGCTGTATAATCAGACCCGCCACGACGTAGATTATCAATCTCGCCAAATGAATTCCGACATATATATCCTTGAGTGATATAAAGCGTATTGTCAGGAGTATCCCCAAGCAAGCCATTGAGTTTCTCCCCAATATACTCAACCATAGGTTCATTGTCTTCATCGATTTTCATAAAGTCCAACGCTGGAAGCAGAACAGATGAAACCCCTATCTCCTCAAGGTGGAAATGAAATAAAGTAGTTGATAACAGTTCCCCTTGCGCCAGTACAATCTTTTCCTCGACAGGTGTAAACATCTCATTACCTAAAGAACTAATGTAATTGAAATGATAATTGATTAAACTTTCAGCCTTCTGCAGTCCGTCCTCTGTGGAAAACAACTCCCCTATTAAGGCAAGATATTTTTCTTTATGATTTTTTACTTGCTTAAGTGCTTCTTCATTTTTTCCCAAAAGAAATGACTGGCCGATTTCCACCAATGCATTTGTTGTCCCCGCTACTGCGGATAGTACTACAATCTGTCTTTCTTCGGGATTAATTATATTTAATAACCCTTTGATACGTTCGGCACTTCCTACTGACGTACCTCCAAATTTCAAAATTTTCATAACTAACCTAGTATACTATTGTTAATGGCTGTAAAAGTAAATATTTCAAATAACTATATTAAACAAAAATGCGGCACAAACGCTAAATTGCTTTTGTACCGCATTTTTTTATTCTGCGGAAGAACTACTTCTTCAATGCATCGATCAAGAGTGTCGCAAGTTCTACCCCAATTCGCTCCTGCGCTTCATTAGTTGCTGCACCAATGTGTGGAGTAAGTGAAATACGAGGGTGCGACAATATTTCTGTACGAGGAGTAGGTTCATTATCAAATACGTCGAGTGCAGCAAATGAAACTTTACCACTATTCAATGCTTTTATCAATTCTATTTCATCTATCACTCCTCCTCTAGAGGCATTAACTAAACCGACACCGTCTTTCAACAAAGCGAATTCATCTTTACCAATTGCAGGTTTATCTAAAAACGGCACATGAAGTGTTATAAAATCAGATTGTTTTAATACTTCTTGAAAACTAACCTGTTTTACAGGAAGCTCCACGATCGTATTTCCTGTAAATGTTAAAGAAAGCACGTTCGGTCCATCAAATAAATCCGTATAAATAACGTCCATACCCAGACCCAAAGCGACCTTGGCTGTTTCACGACCAATTCGTCCAAAACCAACAACACCTAACGTTTTGCCTCGCAGCTCAACCCCTTTGGCATAGGCTTTCTTCAGCTCACCAAAATTCGTACTTCCCTTGGTCGGCATATTCCGATTAGAGTCGTATAAAAAACGAACACCATTTAACAAGTGTCCAAACACAAGCTCAGCTACAGATAGCGATGAGGCCGCAGGTGTATTGAGAACCGCAATGCCTTTAGAACGCGCGTAATCGACATCTATATTATCCATACCAACTCCTCCTCTACCTATCGCTTTGATATTTGGACATGCATCAATTAATGCCTGTCTCACTTTTGTCGCACTACGAACCGTGATAGCGTCGTAACCATTTAACTTATCCGCCAACTCCTCTTGAGGGATGTGATTGGTATCTACTTCAAAACCGGCCTCTTCTAACAATCGTTTTCCCGCTGCATCGATGCCATCATTCGCTAATATTCTCATTGTACCTAAATTCTTTTTATTTATTATTTTCTTCAAATTCTCTCATTGCATCAATTAAGGCATTAACCGAAGTAATTGATAACGCATTATAAACTGATGCGCGGAAGCCTCCAACTGAACGATGCCCCTTTATACCTATCAATCCTCGTTCTTTAGCAAGTTCTAAGAATGCTGCTTCCTGTTCAGCGGTATCCATAACAAACGTAATATTCATACGAGAACGATCCTCGAGAGCCGCTGTCCCCGTAAAAAATGGATTACGATCAATCTCATCATAAAGCGCACGTGCTTTTACTATATTCTCTTGCTCAATAACTTCCACTCCACCTTTTGCTTTCAACCACCGTAAATTAAGCATAGAAACATAAATTGAATACACAGCTGGAGTATTATACATTGATCCTGCTTTTGCGTGCGATCTATAATCAAAAATAGTCGGAATTTTTCTATTAGACGTACCAAGTAACGTATTTTTCACGATAACCAAAGTAACGCCTGCAGGTCCCATGTTCTTTTGCGCACCCGCGTAGATCAGATCATAATCCGACACATTGATAACCCGGCTAAAAATATCGGAAGACATATCAACTACTGTAGGCACTAATGTATTTGGCTTTTCGAATACTTCTGTACCATAAATTGTATTATTGGAAGTATAATGAAAATAAGATACATCGCTAGGCACTGAAATGCCTTTTGGTACATAATTATAGTTTTTATCTGACGATGAAGCAATAATCTCAACCGCACCAATATTAGAAGCCTCTTTAGCAGCTTTTGTCGCCCATACGCCTGTATCAAGATAGGCCGCTTTCCCCCCCTCTGGTAAAATATTCATCGGGACCATAGCAAACTGCTGGCTCGCGCCCCCCTGCAAAAATAAGACAGAATAATCCTGAGGAACATTAAGCAATTCACGCACAAGCTCTTCCGCTTCCTGCATCACCTGTTCGAAGTCTTTGGAACGGTGCGATATCTCAAGAATCGAAAGTCCTGTGTTGTTAAAATCAATCACCGCTTGAGATGCCTCTTGAAATACTTCCTTTGGAAGAATGCATGGTCCAGCTCCAAAATTATGTTTCATCGTTAAAATATTAATAGTAAATAAATTATAACTCAGTCAATCAACCAAAAGCGGTTGACTAAAAAGCAAAAATAGCATATTTTTTAAAATTTATCACATTATTTAAACTTTTATTAAAAAATACTCAACCATTATGAAACTTTAATAAAAAAATGACAGAATAAACTCGATTGCGTTCTAGCACATTTTAAATTCGAGCTCCAATCGATTAATCCAATTTTCAGTAAGCCAAAAACGTATAATTTGTGCGATTATATACCCAACCATAATAGAAATTCAATTCCCTAAATGAATTAAAAAAATCGTAACTTCGCATGCGATGTGTGTAAAATTGTGAACACATGTTAAAGTTATATCGAAACAAATAAAATATGGCTGAAGAAACAGAAAATGAAAACAACTTAGTTCCTGCTAACGACAGGATCATCCCTATTAACATCGAGGATCAAATGAAATCAGCGTACATAGATTATTCTATGTCCGTCATCGTTTCTCGTGCTCTACCCGATGCTAGGGATGGTATGAAGCCAGTTCACAGACGTGTTCTTTACGGTATGCTAGACTTAGGTGTTACCAGCAGTAAACCTTATAAAAAATCAGCACGTATTGTTGGTGATGTACTAGGTAAGTATCACCCACACGGAGACTCTTCTGTATACGATGCCATGGTGCGTCTTGCACAAGAGTGGAGTATGCGATATCCGTTAGTAGACGGCCAAGGTAACTACGGATCTGTTGACGGCGATCCGCCTGCGGCGATGCGTTATACCGAAGCTCGATTAAAAAAGATAGCAGAGGAGATGTTATCTGATATAAATAAGGATACGGTCGACTATCAATTAAACTTCGACGATTCTTTACAGGAGCCGACTGTTTTACCAACTCGCGTACCGAATCTACTTGTTAACGGTGCTTCTGGGATTGCTGTAGGTATGGCTACAAACATGGCACCACATAATCTTTCGGAGGTTATTGACGGAACAGTAGCCTATATCGACAACAGAGAAATCGAAATCTCTGAATTAATGCAACATATAAAAGGTCCTGACTTCCCTACAGGCGGAATTATATATGGTTATAATGGTGTCAAAGATGCATTTGAAACCGGACGTGGTCGTATAGTAATGCGCGGTAAGGCAGAAATTGAAACTTTAAAAAACGGTCGCGAATGTATCATCGTGACCGAGATTCCATATCAAGTTAACAAGGCAACCATGATCGAACGCACTGCCGAGTTAGTTAACGAGAAAAAAATTGAGGGTATTTCGACAATCCGGGATGAATCCGACAGAGATGGGTTCCGTATCGTTTATGAAATAAAACGTGAAGCGAACGCAAACGTTGTTTTAAATAATCTATACAAATATACTGCATTACAAACATCATTCTCCGTTAATAACATCGCCTTAGTTAAAGGCCGTCCGATGTTGATGAACTTAAAAGATATGATCCACGAATTTGTGGAACATAGACACGAAGTTATCATTCGTCGTACTAAATTCGAACTTGCCGAAGCTGAAAAACGTGCACATATACTAGAAGGTTACCTTATTGCGCTGGATCATCTAGATGAAGTCATCAAACTTATTAGGGCTTCACAAACGCCTGACGAAGCCCGTATTGGATTGATGGAAAGATTCGGTCTCAGCGATATTCAAGCCAGGGCAATCCTAGACATGACGTTACGTCGTCTTACAGGACTTGAGCGCGACAAGATTAAAGAAGAATATGCCGAATTGATGAAAACAATTGACTATTTAAAATCTGTCCTAGCGGACGAGTCACTTCGTATGCAGATCATCAAAGACGAATTAGCGGAGATAAAGGAGAAGTATGGTGATGAACGTCGGTCAGTAATTGTACATTCTGCAGAGGACATGCGGATGGAAGACTTCATAGATGACGAAGAAATTGTTATTACTATCTCGCACAACAG
Source organism: Sphingobacterium shayense (assembly GCF_013179575.1). Taxonomy (GTDB): domain Bacteria; phylum Bacteroidota; class Bacteroidia; order Sphingobacteriales; family Sphingobacteriaceae; genus Sphingobacterium; species Sphingobacterium shayense. The sequence continues at coordinate 9,028 of NZ_JABMCQ010000065.1, forward strand.
TTATGTAAAACGTACTCCGTTAACGGAGTATCACCGTCAAGGGCGCGGAGGTAAAGGATCAATAGGCTCCACCACACGTGAGGAAGATTTCACCGAACACATCATTACCGCTTCAGCCCACAACTACCTTTTATTATTTACCGATAAAGGACGTTGTTTTTGGCTTCGTGCATTCGAAATACCAGAAGGAAGTCGTACTTCACGAGGTCGCGCATTGCAGAACATTATCAATGTCCCTAAAGAAGAAAAGATCAAGGCATTCATCAAGGTTATCAATCTGAAAGATCAAGAATATCTTGAAAACAACTTCATCATCATGTGTACCAAGAAAGGTACAATTAAGAAGACGTCTTTAGAGGCGTATTCTCGCCCTCGTGCTAATGGTATTAATGCGATTAATATCAATGAAGGGGATGAGCTATTAGAAGCATGCTTAACAACGGGAAGTAGCGAAGTTGTTATGGCGCTGCGTTCTGGTCGCGCGATCCGTTTTAACGAATCAACAGTTCGACCAATGGGCAGAACAGCGACAGGCGTACGGGGTATCACATTAGCTAGTCCAACTGACGAGGTAGTTGGCATGATTGCTGTAGATAATTCAGACACCACTGTTCTTGTTGTATCAGAGAACGGATATGGTAAGCGTACGGACATTGATGACTACCGCGTAACCAATCGCGGGGGTAAAGGTGTAAAAACTATTAATGTCACTGAAAAAACCGGAGAACTAGTCACTATCAAAGGAGTTACAGACAACGATGACTTAATGATAATTAATAAGTCTGGTATCGTCATCCGTATAGGTGTTGATACCCTACGCATTATGGGACGTGCAACACAAGGGGTACGACTGATTACATTAAAAGACAATGATGCGATTGCTTCTGTAACTAAGGTTGACCGTGAAGAAGAGGTAGAGGATGCTGAAATTGCCGGAGGCGATACAGATGAAAACGAACTTTCAAATGATGCTACAGATAACAAAGAAGAGGAAAACTAATTTTCAGGTTAGCGTTTATTCGCTCCTTACCTGCGCATGGCTTTGTGTTTCATTACACAGCCACGCGCAGTCTGATTATAAAGAAAGTAGTAATGCATTTGCATTCTACACACAAACTGGCGATATTAAAAATCTAGAGAGCGCAAAGAAATTTATCGATGCGACCTACACCACACGTAGAGATTCCGCCAACTCGAAAATCAATATCCTACGATCGATGATATATAGTTCATTAGCGTATGCTGACTCTGCACGTACGATCAAATCAGATAAAGACCCCATAGATATCACTTACGATGCATTAGGGAGGATAAAGGATCGAAACCTTTCTGAATATCAGTCAGAGATTAAATATATCAAACAGAACCTTGCTGCAGCCCATTTATTCAAAGCGAACAAAGCTCTTGAAAAACAAGATTACGCTAGTGCTTACGATAGTTATTTGCGCATTAAAGGACTAAATATCGCCACCTATGATGTAACCTATAACTTAGCCCTACTCGCATCGCAGACCGAGCAATACGAAGCGGCAGTAGATTATTATAAACAGGTGCTAAAACAGGCTGATCCTGTCCCTGAATATTTTCTCGAACTCGCTGATATCTATAGAAAATTAGGCGACAAACAGGCCGAACTCAACACATTACAAACTGCTCGTACGATGTTTCCCGAAAACAAACCTGTGCTTATGAATCTAATCCAGGTTTTCGCCAAGAATAATGAATACAAAGCGATTGTTCCAATTATCGATGAAGCAATCAAGTACGAACCAGAGAACATTGAGTTAAATTATTTAGCAGGATTTGCAAATGAAACCGTTGGAAACAAAGACATAGCTAAAAGATACTACGAACAAGTAACACAGCTCAATGGTAACAACTATGAAGCAAATCTCGCGTTGGGTCTTATATACCTTAATGACTTTCTACAGGACGAAAATAATTCAGAAGCTCAGTATCAGGCACAAAATTTGTTACTGAAAGCAAATGAAATTAAACCGTACGATGTTAACGCATTAAAATCACTCTCGTTATTTTACGAAAAATCAGGTGATATGATGCAATTAGATCGCGTTAAATTATTATTGAATCAACTATCAAATAATTAGATATGAACATAAAGAGAGCAATAGTATTTTCTTTGTTAGTGGCCGCAGGTACCACTACTTTTGCCCAAAATGGTAATTTGAAAAAAGCAAAAACCAGCTTGCAAAAATTTGAAGAATTGAAAGGTGCTGGCTCGACAGAGTTAGGAAAAGGCAATTTGGAATCTGCGAAGGAAGCCATCGATTTAGCAACCGCGCACGAGAAGACAAAAGACAACCCAGAAACGTGGACAGTCGCCGCATTAATTAATGCAAATATTGCCGCGTTAGAAAACACGCCTGAAGCAGCTACTGCAGCAAACGATGCAATTAAAAAAGCGGAAGAACTGGACACTGAAGGCAAAAATGCTGAAAACATTAAAGTGGCTGGTCAGGTACTTGGTCAGTTCAAGTTTAATCAGGGTGTCGCCGCATGGGAAAAACAAGACTTTAAAACAGCCTATACCGCGTTTGATGAGGCCTTGGTTTATCTTCCGGGAGATACCACATTAACGTACTACTCCGGACTAGCTGCAATCCAGAATAAGGATTATCCGAACGCAATCGAAAAGTACAAATTGTTAATCCCAGCGAAGGAATTTTCATCACACAAGTCGATTATGGTTGATCTTCCTAAATTATACTTGTCAGCTCAAGATACAGCAAGTGCAATTGAATATGCTGCTCAAGCCGCTCAAGCTTACCCCGATGACAATGATGCTGCCGTCCAGAATATTGAGTTGAACCTGATTGCGGGAAACGAGGCTAAGGTTATTTCTGACATTGATGCACAAATTTCGAAAGATCCGGAGAACAAAGCTTTATACTACTATTTAGGAATAGCGCAGTCTGCTGCAAACAATTCCGATAAAGCTATCGAAGCTTATAAAAAAGCTGTTTCGCTTGATCCCAACTATTCTGACGCCAACCGAAATGCAGCAGCTACAATAATCAACACCGTTAGAGAACAGTTACACGCGTTAAACGACGATAAATCACTTTCTAACACAGACTATAGTGCAAAAGTTTCTTCGCTTAAAGAAGCTATTAAAGAGGCTCTTCCATATTTAGAAAAAGTGGTTGAACTAAACCCAACAGATGCTGATGCATTAAAGAGTCTGAAAGGTTATTACGACTTCCAACAAGATGAAGCCAAGTCTATAGAGGTACAGGGAAAAATTGACGCTTTACAATAGTAATTCAAAATATAGATAACTTAAACGGCCCGTTTTCCTATGGAAACGGGCCGTTTTTTTGCACCGAGAGTCGAATATTAGTTATCAGAACTAAATTGTTCATTCAAAACATTTTCCTCGAAAAAGTCATCTATCGTCCGATCAACCCGCTTCCATGTCATATATGAATTAACATAGGCACCATTCGACAAAATTGGTTCGGTCGATTTCAAATAGAGTATATCTCCTTCAAAATCAATCTTTCGGCGTTGCACCTGATTTCTCCAATTGGGATACAGTGAACTTTTAATAATATAACTGACAATAGCATTGTTGTTATCGACTTTATATCGACCCGAAAAAGCCATGTAACCCTGCAATGAAGAAACCATTTCCTCGTGCGTCGCCATTAGCTTATCATTACTTTTATACAATAATCTATCATTTTTAGCGATCTGAACAGACATATATCCGTCCGCAGAATACATCAACACGCCATAAGGAGCTTTTCCCATGGGAAACAGCGAATCCTCTCCACCGATTGGAACCTCAATATATGATAACAAGGACCAAGTGCCCACTAACTCATTTTTTAATGATGTCATAGAAAGTACAACGTTATTTTTATAATGATAACGTTAATAATCGAAACTTAGTTTGCCACAAAACAAGTATGATCATATTTTGACAGAAATATTTTTGTTACTTTTATTTTATAATAGCACATTATGTATTTATCGCAAATTGACACGGTAGAAAAAATCAATAAAAAAGTATTTTTAGAAAAATACTACAAACCGCAAAAGCCTGTACTCATCAAAAACCTCGCGAAAACTTGGGATGCTTACGACAAATGGAATCTCGACTATATAGCTCAAAAAGCGGGTGACCAATCGGTAGATCTTTACGACAATAAACCAGCAGATCCAAATAAAGCCTCAGATAAACCGGTCGCTAGAATGAAGATGCGAGAGTATATCGATTTGATAAAACGTGAACCTTCTGATCTGCGAATATTCTTTTTTATAATAACCGACAAAATACCTGAGCTACTAAAGAACTTCTCCTACCCTGATCTTGGCTTTAAATATTTTAAGCGTATACCCACGCTATTTTTTGGAGGAAGCGAAGCTCGTGTATTGATGCACTATGATGTTGATCTAGCCGATTTACTACATTTTCAATTCGAGGGTAGAAAACGCGTTCTATTATTTCCCAAAGATCAGGGCGTATACCTGTATAAGGTACCACTATCGGTACACACGGTGTATAACTTAAATTACGAAACACCTGATGTGAAGCTATTTCCGGCATTAAAGTATGCAAGTGGCTTTGAAATTTACATGGAGCCCGGGGACGCACTCTTTATGCCCGGCGGATATTGGCATTTCAATCGCTACTTAGAACCTGGATTCTCAATGTCATTACGGTCCTTTCCAAACTCTCCCCGACGCCTGCTTAATATGCTTAAAGAAGTATTTGTTATCCGATATACGGATAAAATATTGCGTAAATTATTTAAACAACGATGGGTGAATTATAAACAGAGAAGAGCTTTTGTAAAAAGTAACAAAGCGCTTGAGAAAAAGATCAACGACTAAAATTATATGGAAAAATGTCCTTGCGGCAGCGAGATACAATATTCGGCATGTTGTAAACTCATTCATGATAACCATGATAATGCGCACTCTGCAGAATCTCTGATGCGTGCCCGATTTTCTGCATTCAAGAAAAAAATGGTGGATTTTTTATATAATACCACGCACCCAACCACAAGACGATTTGTAAAAAAACCCGAAATTCAAAACTGGGTAGATAACAATCAATGGATGCACCTTGAAATCTTGAATAGTACGAAAGCCACCGTCGAATTTAAAGCATATTATTTAAACGAACGTTTAGAATCAGCCGTACAACATGAGAAATCCCAATTCAAAGACTTTCAAGGTAGATGGTATTATCTTAAAGGAGTTTTTATCTCATAAAATTTTAAAAATCGTTTTGTAAAATACAAAAATATATTATTACCTTTGCACTTCCGTAAGTACGGAAAAAAACGAAATAATTAACAAATTTATTTAAAATGCAACAGTACGAATCTGTCATCATTCTTACCCCGTTGCTTTCAGAGGAGGCTGCTAAAGAAGTAGTAGCTAAGTTCAAGGACATCCTTACTGAAGGCGGAGCCGAAATTGTCGCTGAAGACAATTGGGGTTTGAAAAAATTAGCGTATCCAATCCAGAAAAAAACAACTGGGTTTTATCACTTAACTGAATTCAAGGCTCCAGGTGAATTAATTAAAAAATTAGAACTTGAATACAAACGTGACGAACGTGTTATGCGTTTCTTAACTATTGCTTTGGATAAACATGCCGTAGCATATAACGAGAAAAAACGTAGCGGTGCATTCAATAAAAAAACTGAAACTAAAACTGAGGAGGTAGCAAACTAATGGCAAACGATAATATCCAATACGTAACTGCTCCTAAAGTAGAGGACAACCGTAAAAAATACTGCCGTTTCAAGAAAAACGGTATTAAATATATCGATTATAAAGACGCAAACTTCTTATTGAAATTTGTAAATGACCAAGGTAAAATTTTGCCTCGTCGTCTTACAGGTACATCATTGAAGTTCCAACGTAAGGTTGCGCAAGCTGTAAAACGTGCGCGTATTGTTGGTTTATTACCTTACGTAACAGATTCATTAAAATAAGGAGGATACGACATGGAAGTTATATTAAAACAAGATATTAAAAACCTTGGCGAAAAAGACGATATTGTGGTTGTAAAGCCAGGTTACGGTCGTAACTTTTTAATTCCTCAAGGATATGCTACTTTAGCTACAGTTTCAGCTAAAAAAGTATTAGCAGAGAATATTAAACAAGCGCAATTCAAACAAGACAAGATTAAGAAAGACGCTTCTGAATTAGCCACAAAATTAGAAAGTGTAAAACTTACTATTGGTGCTAAAGCTGGTGAGTCCGGAAAAATCTTTGGTAAAGTTAATAGTATTCAAATTGCAGAGGCATTGAAATCTCAAGGATACGATGTAGATCGTCGTCGTATTACCTTCGAAGAAGAGCCTAAACAATTAGGTGAATACGTTGCAAACCTGAACTTACACAAAGAAGTAAAGGTTCAAGTATCTTTCGAAGTAATTTCTGAATAATTGTATTCGAAGTTTAAAATACTAAGAGGTTGAATCGTTTGATTCAACCTCTTTTTTTTGTTAGATTGCCTTGCCTATGGTAGTACCCTCATAAATCATACAAAAGCAAAACGTTTAAATTAATCTCAATCTCGTTCGCTGAAAACAAATTAAACTGATCCCAACTCCAATTTTTAGTTTACGATGTTCACGCTCCCTTCCGTCATTTTATAAAAGTGAAACAATAAAAGGAAGCGCCTACTCTATTTCCTCCCATCTCCCCTCTTCCTAGTTCCGTAAAATTAACCCACCCATCATTAGATAACTTGATCAAACGTTAGTTGCACTAAAGGATCTCACCCAATATCTAAAGTTTTAGAAATTTTTCACTAATTTGCAACATATAAACATTCATTATATGAAACCAAAGACTATTATATTCGCACTTATATTTGCACTCGTGCTTATTATCCTGTTCAATAATAAGGAAGAGGCATCATTTTGGTTATTTGGAGAAATACGTACTTCCAAATTATTGATACTCGGAATATTTTTCTTGTTGGGTATTATCACGGGTGGCATATTATTTCGTAGAAAGAAGAGCCACCCTAAAGACTATTCCATTGCGAACACGACAGGTTCAACCGAGAATCCCGACCACTTTGATCCAAATACTCCCAGGCAATTATCAGACGACGATAGGAAATTTTTAGGAAAAGACTGATTTGATTATTGCCTTTCAAATTCTAAAAAAATAACCTCTTAATTACTAACGAATTCCTATATATATTTAAAAAAAGTTAAGATACAATTTGCTTTTTAAGTGAAAATAACTACCTTTGCATCATTCCAAACAACAATATATTAATATTAATTGTAGGAATAAAAAAATAAGATTCTGTAGCTCAGCTGGTAGAGCAATACACTTTTAATGTATGGGTCCTGGGTTCGAATCCCAGCGGGATCACACCAAAGATTATCAAAATGTATAAATCCCTGCAATCGCACGATTAGCAGGGGTTTTTCTTTTAAGGAACCGCCAAAATTTGCGCGAATTCACAAAACTTCGGTGAGCGATTCTGTGAGTAAGGACAACGGTTAAATTTGACTCGGCAAATTGCCATAATGATATCTTGTTCTCGCCAAAAGGAACCTCGATAGTATAAGGTATAAACCAGCCGTGTCAGCGCAATTTTTTGATATCTCGTGCTTTATAACTTTTTCCAGACCTTCGATATATTACCCTAATATATATTACACAGCTTTTCTTCGATGTAAAGAAATACTATCTTAGCAAACATATGATTTAAACCAAATCCCGAAACACTGAAGAGAAGTAAAATAGCGACGCTAATTGAAAAAAGATAAAATACGGGAGATTCTCGCGGCTGCAATAGCGATGGTCTGACTCGTAAACGGATTGTTTTGTAAGATCCTTGGCTTCGTTCTTAGGCACGAACAAATTATTGCAAAAATTTTAATCAACGACCACTCACGACCACTAAAATCGTAATTAACTATGTGGCAGTCTGTTTGAATATAATGCATTCTGTTGTAGCAATTGAGTTAGTCGGAAATATTGTTTTATTTATTATTTAAAAAATAAATTTCCAATAGTTCAAGATGTTGCGCCAGTGAGTTCATGAAAAGCACTAGCACCTTTCTCATTATAATGCCAAAGCCCCACTCAGAACGGAATTGCTGTGAGCACATAGAGTTTTTACTACACAAAGCGTCTAGGTCTGGGTTGGCTCACTTTCTTTTGGAGTCGAAACAAGAAATACAGTAGGTTAGCCGAGGCGGATAATAGCAACGTAAGCGAAGATCTTGAAGCTATTTGATAGAAAATCAAAACCAAAGCACTGAGGTATGACATTCCAATTCCCGACATGCCCCAAAGTTAAAAAGAGCTCCCTAGAGTTGACCTCAATACTGTTAGACGATATTCCTGTTAGTGTAATAACTTGATGCCAAAGTTACCCATGGTTTTAACAAGACACGCTACTCACAGTAATGACTTTCCAGCCCCCGTTAAATAATTTCCACACCCTAGTAAATTTAACACGACTTTCAAATGGCTGGCTCAGATAAACGCCCTTGATGTCTTTTGTGACCACAACGGTGCTGGTATCTCCAAATTGATGTAGCCGCTGGTCGGAGGCAATCAGTCCAGTAATTTTTAAATCTCCGCTGATATGAGGAGCGAGATCTTCGGTTTTGGAAAGCACCATCCCCATGTGATTAACAAATATCAAATCATCGTGAAGCAACAGGTCTAGTATTTTTAAATCACTTTCTTGGATGGCTGCAACAAGTTGTTCTTCTAACTTTAAAATTTCATTCTCCATAGTTGTTTTATTTGTACTTGATAGTGCTAAAAGTAAAAAATTAATCTTTAAAATATCACAGGAACCGTTAGGCTTCTCACGGACTTATCTCTTTTGTCGATTTTCGCAATCCTTTGCTTCCTATCCTACTACTAGTCCCCCTACTTAAGTGCGACATCTATGAGACCTCGATATGGCAGGGCGTTTGACAACAACGAGAGTTTCGCGTTTCATCGCACTTCTAAAAAGCCCCGAAAAGGCGTATTTTTTTTTCGGGGCATCTGCGTCAATTTAACTCTAGTAGCCGGGGTTCTGAACCAGTCCTGGTTCTACCCGTAAACTATTTTCATGAAAGGGCCATACGTAATTATTTGATTTAAAGGTGCGGTCTTCAATTTTCAATGTCTGAGCGGTTCCGTTCACTAGTCGGGTATGACCAAACGCTGGGCGATTTAGCACTGATTCAGCGATTTTCCATCTCAAAATATCATCGTAACGCACACCTTCCGCAGCCAGTTCTGTCCTTCTTTCGTTTCTTATCAAATCGATCCATTCTTGCTGGCTTTTATTGGAATTAGTAACATTCGCAATACTCATATCCAAACCCGCGCGTTCCCGTACTTGATTGATACAATTTTTTGCAAGATCGTCCACATCACCCAGCATGATTTTAGCTTCCGCATACGTTAAGAGAACTTCCGCATATCGTAATAACGAGAAATGCATATTTCCACTGCCTTTGAAAGCGTCAGTTTCGTCCACAAATTTTTTGAACCAATAACCCGATTTACTCGCTCGTTGCTTCTCAATGTACATTAAGCTATTGGGATCATAAACATCTATGGTCTCACCATAAAACTTGTCCCCATGGCCGAATATACTCATTGCATATCTCGGATCGCGATTCAATTTTGGGTCTAACTCGTACTCGAGCTTTGTATGTAGTGGACATTCATCAATTGGCCTTCCTTGCAGAGTCCAATAGCTATCAATGAGCGATTTGGTAGGAACCAAAGCCGATTCACCGTTTCCTGTTCGATATTGCGGGGCTAAATCTCGAAAAGAGTTGGTTCCGGAATTGCCATGGCTTTCCATGTCAAATTTGATTATGAACTCCTTATTGGTTTTATCTGCCTTATAATTGAAAAGATCACCATAATTTGGATAGAGTTGATATTTTCCGCTTTCGATGATCTCTTTTGCTAGTTTCGCAGCGAGTGCATAGCGCTCGTTATAAAGTGCATAGCGCATAATTAAGGCCTTAAAAGAATAACGGTTGAACATATAAGCATCCGATGTATACTCATTTTCAGGAAGTCTACTTGCAATCTGCTCCGCCAATGGAAAGAGAATTTCCAAAATTTCTTCTTTGGATTTTGCAGGCTGAAGTGCAGACTCGATGGTAGCTGGTTCCAAATGAAAAGGCACGTTGGCCCAACGGCTAGTCAATTTGAAATAATGCCAGACTCGAAGTGCTTCCATTATACTTTTAAATTTAGTTCTAACAGCTTCGTCTTCAACGTAGGGAACGTCTGTATTAGCTATGAAGGTATTTAATCGACCTAGATGTTTCATTTGCAACTCATAATAGTGTAAGAATGTAGCTGTGTTCGCGTTGAAATTTCCATTGGCAATCCGTTGATGATGGTCGCCTTCCATCCGACTATAAGCGTTGTCTGACTTCCCATCTTCCATATAGAACAATAAGGAACGATTACTAATAGATGTAAACACGTCTAAATAGCTGCTGTAGACCACTCGACGTAAATCTTCTTCTGTATTAAAAAACTCAACAAATGAAGTCGCAGTCGGGTCTGTTTTATCTAAAAACTTCTCGCAACTCAAAAAGAGAAACATTGTTAATAGGCTTATATAAAGAATTATTTTTTTCATGATCCTTAAATTAAGAAGATTAATTGATCGTTGTTCTTATACCGAAGCTGTAAGTGGCCATACGGGGATAACCGCCGTTACCGCCGTCTCGCTCAGGCTCGAGTCCCTCCCATTGCGTAAACGTGATAGCATCTTGTGCATTCACATAAATTCGAAAATTCGTAAAGGCATTACCTAGTTTTGGAAACGTATATCCTAATTGCAGCATTTTAACACGGAAGAACGAAGCGTCACTCAACCATACGTCACTGAGGTAAGCATTACTACTGGCTCCGGTCCAAACTCTAGGAAACCTGCTATTTGGATTCTCTGGGGTCCATCTACTATTTGCATAAGACTGCATGGGCGAACCTAGATCATTCGTTGCGTTATCTACATAAATGGGATAACCCTCCTGGCCACCTAGACGCCCCGTTCGTCGCCCCACCCCTTGCCCTAAAGCTGAGAAATCCCAATGTTTATAGTTTAAATTAAGGTTGATGGCGTAATTTAGATGAGGAAAGGGATCACCCAAATTTACTCGATCGTCGTCATTTATGACCCCATCGCCATTTTGATCCACGTAACGGATGTCTCCCACTACCGTATTAGGCATTTTTGCAGTTGCATCATCTACCGATTTTTTATCTTGGAAATAACCGTCGCTTTCATAACCGTAAAAGTTATCAATGGCAATACCATTGTACCAGATTTTATCATTGTCGTCTTTAAAGATCAACGTATCAGTTGCACTATAGCCCGCTTTTAAGACTTCATTGGTATTATCGAAAAACATCCCGCCAACGGTATAGGACAATTCGCCAATATTATCAGACCAGCTTGCAGATAGTTCATAACCTCTATTTCTGACCTCACCAATATTAATAGCAGTTGACAGATAATATGAACCCGTTAAAGGCGGCACGGGGAAATCGGAGTAAATAAGGTCGTACGAGAACTTGTCATAAACATCCGCTGTAAAGCTTAATCGATCATTCAGCAAGGTTAAATCAGCTCCAATATTCCATTGTTTTTGCTTCTCCCAAGAGAAATTCGGGTTTGGAACACGCATTGTCCAGCCCCATGTATTTACGACCTCTTCCCATAAATACGGATCGACATTTTCATTACCGATCAGTCCATACGACGCTCGGATTTTGAAATTGTTCAAAAATCCATTTTCTTTTAAATCCTGCATGAAGCCTTCATTATGCACATTCCATGCTAGTGCTGTTGAAGGAAAGAAACCCCATTTCTGTCCCGGCGCAAACTTGCTGCTACCATCGGATCGCCCTGTTACTTCCAATAAATATTTTTCATTAAATGAATAATTCAATTTACCAAAAAACGAAGCTTTATTAATCTCCCTATAGTCTGTGAACGTCCAGTTCATCATCTCGGCTCCCGCCGTTAAATAGATCTTATCTCTGTTCTGACGAAGATCTCTAGTATAGTTGACCAACGCTCTAGCCGTGATCTGTGATTCGCTAACGTCCTGCGCAGCATTCACCTCATTGTTCCAAATATCAGCCGGTGCACCGTTTGCATCAAAGAACTTAAATGTTCTTCGCTCCCATTTGTTCGCCGACTTATTGATCATGTAGGAAACATTACCTTCAATATTCAGATTTTCGTTAATGTTATAACGTGGTCGAAGGTTGATAGTGCTTCTGTCTTTTAAATAATTTTTTGTCCCTCCACGATTGATCGATGCTAATGGATTCCGATTGTTGTGTAGCATGTAGTGTTCGGGTAAATCATCGTCGTAGAATGGTTGCTGTGTAGCATTCATCCGCCACGCGATCTGGTACAATCCATTTCCGTCATCATTAGCTAATAATCTATCCACCTGCAATCGGTGCGCGTAAAAATCGGCTAAAAGAACGAATTTGTTTGCAATATTTATGTTCGTATTAAAGCGAGCTGAGAACTTTTGAGATCCTTCAATATGGTTTAACCCATTTTCTTGAATATGTCCCAACATCAAATTAAATGTACCAACTCCTCCTCCTCCAGAAACACTTGCTGTTTGGTTTTGGGCGTAAGCACGCCGCGTCATGATTTGTTCTAACCAATTTATATTTGGAGTTTCAC
>NZ_JABMCQ010000066.1 GCF_013179575.1 Sphingobacterium shayense
AAAGGAGTCCTTGTATTTCGAACTCCTTCTGTACTAAAGAATTTTAATTATTGATTATCTCACTTCCGAGACTCGAATCGTATTGGTTCTTCCTTTTTCGTGAAGTGGTGTTGAAGACGTGTTGATTACAATTTGTCCGGATGAAACAAGATTTTTCTCTTGTAATAAACGGTTCACATCTTGTATAGTGCCATCAGTACTTTCAAATTTCTCGTATATAAATACGCGCACACCCCATACTAAACTTAATAAGTTTAATAACTTTTTATTACCTGTGAAGACATAGATATCTGCATCGGGCCGGTAACTTGAAATTTCAAGTGCCGTGTAACCAGAAGACGTCATTACTGCAATGGCGGATGCGGCTGTATCTTTTGCAAGATGAATAGAAGAAATACATATTGCATCTGGAATTCTTGTTATTTTTGGATGAACTCCTTCTTTGCTGCTATAGTACGGATATGAAGTTTGCTCGACATGGGTGATAATTTTTGCCATCGTCTCGATAACGATTTCAGGAAATTCCCCTACTGAAGTCTCTCCACTTAACATCACAGCGTCTGCGCCATCTAACACTGAATTTGCGACGTCATTTACCTCGGCGCGAGTTGGGCGAGGCGTAGTAATCATACTCTCGAGCATTTGAGTGGCGATGATTACTGGTTTTGAAAGATCACGACATTTTTGCACGATCATTTTCTGGAGAACTGGAACTTCTTCCATAGGCATTTCCACACCCAGGTCTCCACGAGCGACCATTACCGCATCTGTTGCTTCAATGATGGCATCGATATTATCAATGGCTTCAGGTTTCTCGACTTTAGCGATAACCAACGCATGGGATCCTTTTTCTTTAATGATCTTTTTACACTGAATAATGTCTTCAGCTGAACGAACAAATGACATTGCAATCCAATCTGCACCGTGGTCCAAAGCAAAATTTAGATTGTCAAGGTCTTCTTCCGTTAAAGATGGGATCGAAACTTTTGTGTTGGGAAGATTCACTCCTTTTCTGGATGTTAATACGCCGCCGTGTACGACTTCACATTTAACGGTATCTTTATAGTTTGTCTCCAAGACACGAAGCTGAAGTTTTCCATCATCTAATAAAATGATTTCGTCATTTTTAACGTCATTTGGAAAGTTCTCGTAAGTGATATAGATTCTCTTTTCGTCGCCAATCAATTCCTCTGTCGTGATCTCAACCTGTGTACCGTTCACTAAAAAAGCACCGCCTTCTTTCATTTTACCAATACGGATTTTTGGTCCTTGCAAATCTGCTAAGATACCTACGTTGAAAGGGTGTTCTTGATTGATTTCGCGAATTGTGTTTATCACTTTTAGATGATCGTCTTGGCTTCCATGTGAGAAGTTCAAACGACAAACATCCACACCCTTAGCGATCATATTGGTTAATATAGTCTTGTCCGCAGAAGCGGGACCAAGGGTTGCGACGATTTTTGTCCTTTTTTGAATCTTATTCATTTACAGTGTGTTATTATGTGTTTTTGTTGTTTCTTTGCATTCGTTATAAAGATAATGCTAGTGCAAAAATAGCATTATGTTCTTTAAGTTAGTTTTATCTCTGTGTAAAATTTACACTTTGTCAGAGCTAAGTTACTAAAAAATAAGATTTTCTTTCGATTTTAATGTCGTAGGATCTAATTCTTTTGTAAGAATAACTTCTTTTATACTTCTAATTTGAGTCATTAAAATCCCCAAATCGTCTTTGTCTATATAATGTTTGATAATTAAAAAATAATCGAAGTTTGGAAGTTCAGGTACTAAAAATCCTCCTTCGACACTCCGATTATTTATTAGGTAGTACTCATATTCGAAATTGGGGTCACAATAGCGATAAATAGAGTAATAGTGTTTTTTGATCGTCTTTTGCCTGCTTTTCTCAAAAACTATGTGAAAATCCATTTCATCTTGATCTTTTACTTTTACATAACCTTTATGATCAAGATAATCTTCTTTACCTCGAACAAATGCAAGTCCGGTTTGTTTAAAAATAAAATGGCATAATCGGTAATCCCGCAACGATGAACTTAATCCAACTAAAACAAAGTCTAGTTCTAGGTCGAAATCGAGATCTAGGATTAAATGCTTTTTAGTAACACTCACAGCTTTTGAAATTAAGTTCGAAAATAGGAAAAATTCGGATAACCGATGAATTTTGTGTATAATTTCAACTTCGGTTGAAAGTTCTTGCCAGATAAAAATAAAATCGTTAATATTGGGTATTTGCATGATGGCCACGGTTTTTTTCGGACAATGCCAGGGTGAAAACGTTCTTATTTCAAATCTTTAAAGTGAAAAGGTTTGATAATTGGGGAAATTTATTTTTCTTTGCACAGATTTATTAAACAATTAAACTATAAAATCATGTCAGATATCGCATCAAGAGTAAAAGCAATTATCGTTGAAAAGTTAGGTGTAGACGAAAACGAAGTAACACCAGAAGCTTCATTCACGAATGATTTAGGTGCAGACTCACTTGATACAGTTGAGTTGATCATGGAATTCGAAAAAGAATTTAACGTAGCTATTCCAGATGATCAGGCTGAAAACATCAGTACAGTAGGTCAAGCTATCTCTTACTTAGAAAAGAACGTTAATAACTAATTTATTAGGCCAAACATATTTAATGGAGCTTAAAAGAGTAGTTGTAACAGGGTTAGGCGCTCTTACACCGTTGGGTAATACCGTTTCCAGTTACTGGGAAGGGTTAATTAAGGGTGTGAGCGGCGCTGCTCCTATTACGCATTTCGATGCATCAAAATTTAAGACCCAATTCGCTTGTGAAGTGAAGGGATTTGATCCACATGAATTTATGGATCGTAAAGAGGCTCGTAAAGTCGATCCTTTTGTTCAGTACGCGATCGCTTCGACAGATGAAGCGGTGAAAGATGCTGGACTAGAGTTTGAAAAGCTCGATACCAACCGAATCGGCGTGATTTGGGGATCTGGAATCGGAGGTTTGAAAACATTTTTAGACGAGGTGGTCAATTACGCTAAAGGCGATGGTACTCCGCGTTTCAATCCGTTTTTTATTCCTAAGATGTTAGTAGACATTGCTCCAGGACACATTTCGATGCGTCATGGATTACGTGGTCCCAATTTTTCTGCCGTTTCTGCATGTGCTTCTTCAACCAATGCTATGATTGATGCTTTTAACTATATCCGTATGGGTGTGGCTGATTGTATCATAACAGGCGGTTCGGAGGCTACAATCAATGAGGCGGGTATCGGTGGATTCAACGCGATGCACGCTTTGTCGACACGCAATGATGATCCTACAACGGCATCTCGTCCTTTTGATAAAGATCGGGATGGATTCGTTTCAGGAGAAGGCTCTGGAGCTATCATTTTAGAAAGTTTAGAACATGCCTTAGCACGTGGTGCTAAGATATATGCTGAAGTAGCGGGAGGAGGCATGAGTGCGGACGCTTATCATGTCACGGCGTCTCATCCAGAAGGGTTAGGCGCGAAATTGGCGATGAGCAAGGCCATTGCTGATGCTAATCTGACATATGCAGACGTGGATTATATTAATGTTCATGGTACATCGACACCAGTTGGAGACATCAGTGAAAGCCGTGCTATCAAAGATTTATTTGGCCAGGATGCGTATAATCTGAACATTAGTTCCACAAAGTCTATGACGGGTCACCTTCTTGGTGCCGCTGGTGCAATTGAAGCTATCGCTTCGATCTTATCGGTAAAAAATGATATTGTACCTCCAACGATCAACCATTTTACGGATGACGAGGAGATTGATAACAATTTAAATTTTACTTTTAACACTGCTCAGAAACGTGTGGTGAATGCAGCCTTAAGTAATACTTTTGGTTTTGGTGGACACAATGCATCGATTATTGTAAAAAAGTATCGCCCTTAATGTTGAATTTAAGAGTATAATTTAAATACCATGAAATAATAGGTAGCTTCGATGAGAAGCTGCCTATTCCTTATTTATATATTTGGAATGCCTTTCTCAAGGATATATTATTTGTACTTCTCTCCGCATAAGGCTTACGTACGTAAACTTAAGAATATACTTGGGTTTGTGCCAGGTAACCTTAAGTTATACAAGTTGGCCTTTCGTCATAAATCTGTAGCAAAAAGCATTAAAGATGGAGCAAAGAACAGTAACGAGCGCTTAGAGTTTCTCGGAGATGCTGTATTGGGATCTGTTGTGGCGGAGTTGCTGTTTAAATTATATCCTTATAAAGACGAAGGATTCTTGACCGAGTTACGGTCGAAAATTGTCAGTCGTGCCAATTTAAACCAGCTTTCTCGGAAGCTAGGGCTAAATGAATTTATAGAATATGACGCACGGATGATTAGTTATCCCAATAAGCAAAGCTCGCTGCTTGGTGATGCGTTTGAGGCTGTTGTTGGTGCTGTTTATGTTGATCGGGGCTATCGATTTACGAAAGAATTTTTGTTAACGCGAATTATAAAACCTCACGTTGATATTCACATGTTGGAAGTTACCGAAACTAATTTTAAGAGCCGTCTTATAGAATGGTGTCAACACTTTGGGAAGGACATTCAATTCGTACATGTCGACAATGTTCCCGGCGAGTCTGCTAAGCTTTTTACAGTAGAAGTGCTGGTCGCGGGTGAAGTTTGTGGAATTGGACGTGATTTTAATAAAAAAAGTGCGGAGAAATTGGCAGCTGAAAAAGCGTGTGAATATTTGAAGGTTTTTGAAGTCGAAGACATCGCTCGTTAATACAATCTTAAATTTCTCTTTTCGCTAGGATGTCTTACCTTTGCGATATGGCAACTATTAAACCCTCACTAGCTAAAGGTACTCGTGATTTTTCTCCTTCGGAGATGGAGAAGCGTAACCATATATTTAATACACTACGTGCTATCTTTGCTAAATTTGGCTACAGCGAGATACAAACACCGACTTTTGAGAATTTAAACACACTCACCGGGAAATACGGGGAAGAAGGCGATAAATTAATTTTTAAAATTCTTAATTCTGGCGACTATCTTCTGAAAGCCCCCGTTAACCTGCTCGAAGAGAAGCAATCAAATAAATTGGTGCCACATATTTCTGAGAAGGCTTTACGATATGATCTGACTGTGCCCTTTGCAAGATATGTCGTAATGCATCAGCACGATATAACATTTCCTTTCAAACGTTTTCAAATTCAACCGGTATGGCGGGCTGATAGGCCGCAGAGAGGTCGTTATAGAGAATTTTACCAATGTGACGTAGATGTCGTCGGATCGAGTTCGCTACTTAATGAAGCGGAATTTATATTGATTTACAACGAAGCACTATTGGCATTAGGTTTAAAGGATTTTACGATAAAAATTAACAATAGAAAAATTCTTTCTGGAATTGCAGAAGTTATCGGGAAACCAGAGCTTATTGTGGACATGACTGTCGCTATTGATAAGTTAGATAAGATTGGACTTGATGGAGTAAATAAGGAACTTTTGGAACGTGGTTTTAGTGACGAGGAGGTGGCACTTCTCCAGCCTATTATTTTGTTAGAGGGTTCTAATCTGCAAAAACTGGGATCTATAAAGGAGGTGTTGTCGGGTTCTGAAACGGGGCTTCTGGGTGTGAAGGAAATCGAAAATGTATTTAATTTCTTGGAGGTTTTTGGTAAAGGCGATTTGTTAACTCAGAGAGTAGAAGTGGATATTACACTCGCTCGTGGATTGAATTATTATACTGGTTGTATATTTGAAGTCAAAACCAATGAAGTCGCAATGGGTAGTATCGGTGGCGGGGGTAGGTATGACGACTTGACTGGAATGTTTGGTTTGAAAGATCTAAGTGGCGTAGGGGTATCCTTCGGAGCTGATCGTATCTATGACGTATTAGAAGAACTTGGGTTATTTCCTAACTCATCTAGCACTTCAACGTGCTTGTTAATTGTAAATTTTGACGAGTCGTATGTAAACTATACTCTTCCTATTTTAGCAGCATTGCGCCAGCATGGTATCGCATCAGAGTTGTATCCTACTGATGCAAAATTAAAGAAGCAAATGAGCTATGCAGACGGTAAGAAAATCCCTTATGTATTATTAATGGGAGAAGAGGAAATTTCTTCTGGGACCTATTCTGTGAAGGATATGAGGACCGGAGAGCAACAGCGAGTAACATTGGAGGATTTAATTATTTTGTTAAAAAAATAGATCACGCACCAGTTGATCTGTGTAATGTGAGAATGGTAAAATTATATACTATTCTGACAAAAAGGACTAAATCGTGCCAAAATATTATCCGAAATATCGTTAGAAATGATTAGATTTGTGGTCGGATAAGTTAAGAAATTCAATTCGTTAAAATGAGTTCAACACCTATAACAAAAGAAACATATTTAGAGTGGTATAGATCTATGCTGCTCATGCGTAAATTCGAGGAAAAGTCTGGTCAATTATATGGGCAGCAAAAAATCCGTGGATTTTGTCATTTATACATTGGACAAGAGGCTGTGATGGCTGGGACAATGTCTGTTATTAAGCCCGAAGATTCAGTTATTACGGCCTATAGAGATCACGCTCATGCGTTAGCGAAAGGCGTGTCTGCGGATGCATGTATGGCGGAGATGTTCGGCAAGGTGACGGGTTGTTCTAAAGGAAAAGGTGGCTCGATGCACTTCTTTTCAAAGGAGCATAAAATGATGGGTGGTCATGGTATTGTTGGGGGACAAATCCCTTTAGGTGCTGGTATTGCTTTTGCTGAAAAATACCTAGGGACAAACAATGTTAATGTTTGTTATATGGGTGACGGAGCAGTACGTCAAGGTGCCTTCAATGAAACATTGAATATGGCTATGACATGGAAATTACCTGTAATCTTTGTTTGTGAGAATAATGGTTACGCGATGGGTACATCGGTAGAGCGTACAACTAATATGATGGATATTTACAAAATGGGTCACGGTTTCGATATGCCGAGCGCACCTGTAGATGGAATGGATGTTGTGGCTGTTCATAATGCCATGGACGAAGCTGTTCAACGTGCGCGCGCTGGTGAAGGTCCTACTTTTTTAGAGATTCGTACTTACCGATACAAAGGGCATTCGATGTCTGACCCCGCAAAATACAGAACCAAAGAAGAGCTGGAAGAATACAAAGGAAGGGATCCATTATTGTCTACCAAAGCGGCAATTGTGGAGAATAAATATGCCGACGATTCATGGTTTGCTGAAGTTGAAGCTGAAATCAAAAAAATCGTCGACGAATCAGTTAAATTTGCTGAGGAATCTCCTTACCCAGATGCATCTGAAATTTACAAGGATATCTATGTCCAAGAGGACTATCCTTTCATAATGGATTAATTACGATTAACTTACTTTAACTTAAAGATATAATCTACTATACAAATGGCTGAAGTAGTAAGAATGCCGAAAATGAGCGACACCATGACCGAAGGTGTTATAGCTAAATGGCACAAAAAAGTCGGTGACAAGGTGAACTCGGGCGATCTTATCGCTGAAGTTGAAACAGATAAAGCAACAATGGACTTTGAGTCTTACCAAGAAGGTGTGTTGTTATATATTGGACCAAAAGAGGGAGAAGCTGTAGCTATCGACGCTATTATAGCAGTGCTTGGTGAAGAAGGAGAGGACTATAAAGCTCTATTAGAAGGAGGGACGACGGAACCTGCTAAAGCGGAAGAGCCAAAAGAAAATGGAGCCGATAGTGCAGCTGTAGAGAAGTCTGATTCTCCTGCAGAAGATTCTGTTACCCCTGAAGAATTAGGGTGTACAGTAATTACTATGCCATTGCTGAGTGATACGATGACCGAGGGTGTGATAGCGCAATGGAACTTCAAAGTTGGGGATACAATTAAATCTGATGATGCTATTGCTGACGTAGAAACAGATAAGGCGACGATGGAAGTTACGGCATACGCCGAAGGAACATTGTTATATGTTGGTTTAGAGGCTGGTCAAGCCGCTAAAGTGAACGATATTATTGCTATCGTAGGCCCTGCAGGTACAGACGTTACGCCACTTCTTAAGCAAAAATCTACGTCGGGTAAAGAAGAAAAACCAAAAGAGGAGCCTTCTAAGGCGGAATCTGAGGAGGTTAAATCTGATGTTCCGGCTGCCAGTGTTTCTTCAAAGGATGATTCTCGTGTCAAAGCCTCTCCTTTAGCTCGTAAGATTGCGAAAGACAAAGGTATTAACTTGAACGACGTTCAGGGTTCTGCAGATGGTGGGCGTATCATAAAGAAAGATATAGAAAATTTTGTTCCGGTAGCGAAAAACGAGACCTCTCAAGCAGCCGCGTCAACTCCAGCAGCGGATAGTAAATCGATTTCTATTCCTCAGTTTATTGGGGAAGAGAAATATACAGAGCAAAACGTGTCGCAAATGCGTAAGACAATTGCTCGTCGCTTAGGGGAATCGTTATTTACGGCTCCGCACTTCTATTTGACAATTTCAATTGATATGGATAACGCTATTGCAGCGCGAGGGCAGATTAATACAGTTGCGCCAGTAAAGGTTTCTTTTAACGATATCGTTATCAAAGCTGTGGCTGTCGCATTGAAGCAACATCCCGCGGTGAACTCCTCATGGAGAAGTGATAAAATTCGTTTCAACGAGCATGTGAATATCGGCGTAGCAATGGCAGTAGAAGATGGTTTGTTAGTTCCTGTCGTTCGATTTGCTGACGGAAAATCACTCTCTCATATATCTGCAGAAGTTAAGGAATACGGTCAAAAAGCCAAATCTAAAAAATTACAACCTGCTGATTGGGAAGGTTCGACATTTACGGTTTCCAATCTGGGAATGTTTGGTATTGATGAATTTACATCAATCATCAATTCTCCGGATGGTGCAATCTTGTCTGTTGGCGCAATTCAGCAAGTGCCAGTAGTGAAGGATGGTACTATCGTTCCAGGTAATATAATGAAGTTGACATTGGGTTGTGACCACCGCGTGGTTGACGGTGCAACAGGCGCAGCATTCTTACAAACATTGAAAGGGTTGTTGGAAGCGCCTATACGTTTGTTGGCGTAATTGATCATTAATACTATTAACTATATGAAAGCCCTTTAGATTTTTTCTAAAGGGCTTTTTATCTTCTATAAAGTATATGAAAACTATAAAGGAATACTTATGTTGAGATATGGGGTGTTTTTTCTAAAGATTGTAGGCATAAGGCACATTGACATACAGTGGATGCGTTGGGACAATTTGGGACGTGTATATCCATGGCTATAAATACTGTCAAGAATTGATTAGTGGTTTTAAGATCAGCAATCGAACACGTTAAGCCCTACGGAGTTTGCCGCACGCTTAATTATACAGTAACAGTGAGTTAACTTCTTGCATAATTCTGTTTATTAGGATTTTATTGTATTGTATCTAATTTGTTAACAGTTTTTAAGTTGATTTTTCGTGTAATTTATACTATTTTGCCTAAATCGGCAGTAAATTTAATAGGAATAGATTATTTGATCCCATATAGTGAGAGTGTATTATAATTTGACAATCGTAGGTTTATTTTTAATAGTTTTAAGTTGCTCCTCTCCTGAGGCAAAGCAAAAAAAAATAGAGAAAAAACAAGCTGAAAAGGATAGCGTTTCTTTGGTTTATGATTCAGCCAAAGCTAATAAGAATATCGACGCTTTTATGCAGAAACTTCATACTAGGTCTGCGTTTAATGGGAATGTGCTCGTTGCAAAAAAAGGGAAAATTATCTATCAAAATACTTTCGGCTGGGCAGATTATCTTCATAAAGATAGTTTGAAGATCAATTCTAAGTTCGAACTCGCGTCCGTTTCGAAGCCATTAACATCGTTAGGCATATTAATATTAGTAGAGGATGAGAAGTTGAAGCTTACACAAACAATTAACGATTTTTTTCCGGATTTTCCGTACCCTGGGATCACCATAGAAATGTTGTTGAGCCATCGTAGTGGTCTCCCGAATTATGTTTATTTTTCAGAAGAAAAGTGGCCCGACAGAAGCAAGGCTATGTCTAACATGGACGCAATGGATCTTCTTATTGAGCATAAGCCGGCTCGCTATGGATCTCCAGGTGGACGGTTTCATTATAACAATTCCAATTATATGGTACTGGCTTCTATTATAGAAAAAATTACTGGTAAAGATTTCGGGGTTTATATGAAAGAAGTTGTGTTTGACCCGGCAGGAATGAAAAATACGGCTGTGTTTTCAAAAGCGGTGTATGAAAAAATTCCAACAGAGGTTATTGGTCATGATAAAGTATGGCGACGCTCTGTCGTACAAAATTATTTAGACGGTCCTGTAGGTGATAAGGGAATCTATAGTACTGTTCAAGATCTTTTCCTGTTGGATATAGCGCTGAAAGAAGAACGTATTGTTAAAAAAGCGACACTAGATTCTGCCTACACTCCGCGTTCTGATTCTAAAAATAGTATATTTGGGTATGGTTATGGATGGCGTACATTTTCTCCTAAAGATGCCCAAGTGGTGTATCATACGGGGTGGTGGCACGGATTTCGTAATCTGTATGTACGCGATTTGACGCATGATGTAACGATAGTGCTACTGTCCAATATGGCCAATGGCAGTTTGATAAAACTCGACGAACTATACGAAATACTCGAAATACCTGTTTTACGAAAGAATGCATACGATGCCAATGGTGATTTTGTTGTCAATTAATTCTGGTTAAAATTTATGAAAAAAACATTGATTCTTGGAGCAAGTACTAATCCTGCTCGTTATTCCTATTTGGTGGCAAATAAATTGGTTCGCAAAGGTTATCCTATTGTGAATGTAGGACGGAAAGTGGGAAAGGTAGCAGGTGTAGAGATAGAGGATATGGGGGTGCCACACGATGACATCGATACCATTACGTTGTATGTAGGGCCACAAAATCAAGCGCCGTATTTTGATTATATTTTACAAACACGTCCAAAACGCGTAGTTTTTAATCCAGGAACTGAGAACCCGGAACTATTACAGAAGCTTGAAGAAAATGGAATTGAAGGTGTTGAAGCCTGTACGTTGGTAATGTTAAATACCGGCCAATATTAGTGTAGTAATAGAACGACAAGAATATTTATTGTTTAAATCTGTCTTGTTTGTTTTGATGTATCTCTGATTGGGATGCGTAAGAAATGTTTAAATATATTTGCTGTTTTTTCTGTTAGTGCGATAATCGTCGTGCTATCTGGTTTCTTTTTTGCTCCCGCAAAAAAAGGTTCGTGATATTTTTGGTAAAAAATAATCCACTAACTGTTTGATACTTACAAAATTCTTCATACCTTTGCAATCCCTTATTGGGGAAATTACGTCTTGAGCGAAGCCCTACTGCTTCGATGGACTTTTAATTAATTTATTTATAACATGTCAGGAATTATTGGTAAAAAAGTAGGAATGACCAGCCTGTTCGATGCGGAAGGGAAGAATATCCCTTGTACAGTAATTGAGGCTGGGCCGTGCGTGGTAACGCAGATACGTACGGTAGAGAAGGATGGCTATGGAGCTGTTCAACTTGGCTATGACGATGCTAAGGAAAAGAACACTTCAGCACCTTTAAAAGGACACTTTGCAAAAGCAGGAGTGACTCCTAAGCGTAAACTAGTTGAATTCAAAACTTTCGAGGATGAGAAGCAACTAGGTGACACAGTGGATGTAACAATCTTTGAAGAAGGCGAGTACGTTGATGTAGTCGGTACTTCTAAAGGTAAGGGATTTCAAGGTGTTATGAAGCGTCACGGATTTGGGGGTGTAGGAGGTGCGACTCACGGTCAGCATAACAGACTACGTGCTCCGGGTTCATTAGGTGCTTCGTCTTGGCCTTCACGTGTATTCAAAGGAATGCGCATGGCGGGCCGTACAGGTGGTGATAAAGTAAAGATTCAAAACTTACAAGTTTTGAAAATCTATTCTGATCAAAACCTTATTGTTGTTAGTGGTTCCATTCCAGGGGCTAAAGGTTCATACGTAATCGTAGACAAATAGAGATGGAAGTTAATGTATTAAATTTATCAGGTAAAGAAACAGGTGCCAAGGTGCAACTGCCTGAGTCAGTATTTGGTGTAGAGCCTAACGACCACGCGATCTATTTGGATGTGAAACAATACTTAGCGAACCAACGTCAAGGAACTCACAAATCTAAACAACGTAATGAAATCGCGGGTTCTACTCGTAAATTACACAAACAAAAAGGTACTGGTGGTGCTCGTGCGGGTTCTATCAAATCTCCATTGTTTAATGGTGGTGGTCGTGTATTCGGTCCGCAGCCTCGTGACTATAGCTTCAAATTGAACAAAAAATTAAAGCAAGTCGCACGTAAATCGGCGTTAAGCTACAAGGCAAAAGAAAACAACGTTGTTGTTATCGACACTGTTGATTTTGATTCAATCAAAACTAAAAACTATCTTGCTTTAGTTAACGCGTTAAATGTTGCTGATGAAAAAACTTTATTGGTTTTGCCAGCATACAATAACAATGTTTATTTATCAAGCAGAAACTTGAAAAAAGCAAAAGTAATCGTAGCTTCAGATTTAAACACTTATGATGTTTTGAACGCGACGAAGCTTTTGTTGACAGCAGATTCTGTTAAAACTTTGGAGGAGGCATTCGCTAAGTAATATGGAAATTATTAAAAAACCTATTTTAACTGAGAAAGCTTCAATCTTAACGGAAAAATTAAACCGTTATGCTTTCAAGGTAGATCACAGAGCTAATAAGATTCAGATTAAACTAGCAGTTGAAGAAATGTTCGGCGTTACTGTAGTCGCTGTTAATACAGCAGTTGTTGCAGGTAAAACGAAGAGCCGTCACACAAAAGCTGGTTTCGTTTCTGGAAGAAGCCCTAAATATAAGAAAGCCATCATCACGGTGAAAGATGGCGAAACAATTGACTTTTACAGTACACTATAATAAGAAATGGCAGTTAAAAGATTCAAACCGGTTACCCCTGGTACTCGCTTCAGAGTAGGTGCTGATTATTCAGACGTTACAACTAACGTTCCTGAGAAATCATTAGTAGTTAGCATCAAGAAGTCAGGCGGTCGTAACAATACCGGTAAAATGACTATGCGTTATCTCGGTGGGGGACATAAAAAATCATACCGATTAATTGATTTCAAACGCGATAAAAAAGATATCCCCGCAAAAGTAGCTACGATTGAGTACGATCCTAACCGTACAGCTCGTATTGCATTATTGCATTACGCTGATGGTGAAAAACGTTATATCATTGCGCCAGCAGGTTTGACAGTTGGTCAAACTGTTGTTGCAGGTGAAAATGTAGCTCCAGAAGTTGGTAATACTTTACCATTAGCTAACATTCCACTAGGTTCAATAATTCATAATATTGAGTTGAATCCAGGTCAAGGAGGTTCAATTGCTCGTTCCGCAGGAACATATGCGCAATTGTCAGCACGTGATGGTAAATACGCTATTATCAAATTGCCTTCAAGTGAAACTCGTATGATCTTGTTAACATGTGTAGCAACGATCGGTTCCGTATCTAACTCGGAGAAATCTAACCAAGTGTTAGGTAAAGCGGGTCGTAATCGTTGGTTAGGTCGCCGTCCACGTGTTCGTGGTGTTGCTATGAACCCTGTCGATCACCCTATGGGTGGTGGTGAAGGTCGTACTTCAGGAGGACACCCTCGTTCACGCACAGGTTTATTAGCTAAAGGCTACAAAACACGCTACAAGAAGAAAACATCGAATCGTTACATCATTGAGAGAAGGAAAAAATAATGGCTCGTTCAATTAAAAAAGGTCCTTACATCGATCACAACTTAGAGAGAAAAGTTCTTTCTATGAATGAAACAAACAAAAAATCAGTTATCAAAACATGGTCTCGTAGATCTATGATTTCACCTGATTTTGTTGGTCATACCTTCGCGGTGCACAACGGGAATAAATTTATCCCTGTTTATGTAACAGAAAATATGGTTGGTCACAAGCTTGGTGAATTTGCGCCTACGCGTACTTTCAAAGGCCACGCAGAAAAGAAAAAATAATTAGGTAATGGAAGCAACAAAAAAACTTAAAAAGTCTGTCCTTATCAGACAGCGTAAAGAGCAGGAAAAAGCTCAAGTAGGAGGAGCTTCTACTGCCAAGTTATTGAACTGCCCTACATCGCCTCGTAAGATGCGTCTTGTAGTGGATCTTATCCGTGGCGAGAAAGTGGAAAACGCTCTTTACATCCTTAAACATACAGGGAAAGAAGCTGCTATCCGTGTTGAAAAATTGTTGTTATCAGCAATTAAAAACTGGGAAGCTAAAAATGAAGGCGCTTCGTTAGAAGACAGCTCTTTATATGTAAAAGAGGTTTCTGTTGGTGGTGGTCGTCAATTAAAAAGATTACGTCCAGCTCCACAAGGCCGTGGCTATAGAATTCGTAAACGTTCTAACCATGTAACTTTGGTAGTAGATACTTTAAACAACGTTAACAGTTAATTTATAAATAGAATGGGACAAAAAGCAAATCCAATAGGTAGCAGATTAGGGATCATCAAAGGATGGGATTCTAATTGGTTCGGAGGCAACAACTATTCTGATAAGTTAGTTGAAGACGAAAAAATAAGAAAATACCTTTCTGTTCGTATTGCAAAAGGTGGTGTAGCGAAAGTTGTTATTGAAAGAACTTTAAAACGCATCACGGTAACTATACATACTGCACGTCCAGGTATTGTAATTGGTAAAGGTGGTCAAGAAGTTGACAAGATTAAGGAAGAATTGAAAAAACTGACTAAAAAAGATGTTCAAATCAATATTTTCGAAATCAAACGCCCTGAGCTAGATGCAAAATTGGTAGCAGAAGGTATCGCAAAGCAATTAGAAGCACGTATTTCATTCCGTCGTGCAATGAAAACCTCGATCGCTTCAACCATGCGTATGGGTGCTGAAGGCATTAAAGTAATGTGTTCGGGTCGTCTTGGTGGTGCTGAAATGGCACGTACTGAGCAGTATAAAGAAGGAAGAACGCCTTTGCATACTTTACGTGCAGACATTGACTATGCATTAGCAGAAGCTTTGACGACTTACGGTAAAATTGGTGTAAAAGTATGGATCTGTAAAGGTGAAGTTTACGGTAAACGTGATCTTTCTCCTAACATTGGTCAGACTTCAAACACTAAAACTCGCGGTGGAAACGAAGGCGGAGAACGTCGCGGAGATCGTGACAACCGTAAAGGTGGTCGTGGTGGTAACCGTGGTGGCAACCGTGGGGGTGCAAGAAAAGGTTAATTAATTTTTAAGATTGAAATTTATCTGTTTAAACAGATTTTAATAATACGAACATGTTACAGCCAAAAAGAACGAAGTTCAGAAAGATGCAAAAAGGGCGCATGAAAGGTAACGCTTCTCGTGGAGCGGAGTTAGCTTTCGGTTCTTTCGGTATCAAGTCAATGGAGCCAGCATGGATCACTAGCCGTCAAATTGAGGCAGCACGTATTGCCGTTACACGTTATATGAAGCGTGAAGGTCAAGTGTGGATCCGTATCTTCCCTGACAAACCTGTTACCAAGAAACCTGCAGAGGTACGTATGGGTAAAGGTAAGGGTGCTCCTGAATACTGGGTAGCGGTAGTACGCCCAGGCCGTATGTTATTTGAAGCAGAAGGTGTGCCTTTGGAGATTGCCAAGGAAGCATTACGTTTAGCTGCTCAAAAATTACCGGTACAAACTAAGTTTGTTATACGTAGAGATTACGTAGAAGCATAAAAATCGTTGGTAATGTCAATAGTTGAGCCTTGTGGCCGTTACCCACAAGGCTCTGTATAACAGATTTGATAACCCAACACAACACTGAAACAAAATGAAAAATTCAGAAATCATCGAATTATCACAAGAGGAATTAACAGCTCGTCTTAAAGAAGAGAAGGCTGCTCTTAACAAATTGAAATTTGCACATGCTGTTTCTGCTATTGAAAACCCTAACGTGATCAAAGCAGCACGCAAATCTATCGCTCGTCTGGCAACAGAGGTTACGAAACGTAGAAATGCTCAAAAATCTGAAACAGCCTCTGAGGCATAAAAAGCAAAGTCGAAATGGAAAGAAAATTAAGAAAAACAAGAATCGGCTTGGTAGTTAGCAACAAGATGGACAAGTCTATCGTAGTTAGTGTTGAACGTAAAGTAAAACACCCTATCTACGGTAAGTTCGTAAAAAAAACTACTAAATTTAAAGCTCATGACGAAACTAATACCTGCGGTATCGGCGACACGGTATTAATTATGGAAACTCGTCCGCTGAGTAAGACAAAGAACTGGAGATTGGTAGAAATTTTAGAAAGGGCTAAATAAGATGGTACAACAGGAATCAAGACTAAATGTAGCCGACAACTCAGGAGCTAAAGAAGTTTTAGTAATCCGTGTGTTAGGCGGTACGCGTAAGCGTTATGCATCTATCGGTGATAAAATCGTTGTTACCGTAAAAAGCGCTATACCTTCAGGAAACGTTAAAAAAGGTACTGTTTCTAAAGCAGTTGTTGTTCGTACGAAGAAAGAGATCCGTCGTAAAGATGGTTCTTATATTCGTTTTGACGATAATGCAGCAGTATTATTAAATAATAACGATGAACCACGTGGAACACGTATTTTCGGGCCAGTGGCTCGTGAGTTACGTGAGAAACAGTTCATGAAAATCGTATCACTAGCACCGGAGGTTTTATAATTATGGCACAGAAAACAATTACAACTCACAAAATCAAAATCAAAAAAGGTGATTTAGTGAAAGTTATCGCTGGAAACTCTAAAGGTGTTCAAGGAAAAGTATTGCAAGTTTTAGTTGATGCTAACAGAGCAGTCGTTGAAGGCGCTAACATCGTTAAAAAACACACTAAACCAAGTGCAGCTAATCCTAATGGTGGTATCATTGAGAAAGAAGCTGCGATCAACATCTCTAATTTAGCTTTAATCGATCCTAAATCGGGTGAAACAACTCGTATCGGTCGTAAAGTTAATGCAGAAGGTAAAATAGTTCGTTACGCAAAAAAATCAGGGGAGGAAATTAAATAATGACTTACGTACCAAGATTGAAAGCAAAATATGCGGAGGAGATCCGTACTGCGCTGAAAGACAAGTTTCAGTATAAGAGCGTTATGCAAGTTCCTAAACTGGAGAAAATCGTAGTATCTCAAGGAGTTGGTGCTGCAACAGCTGATAAGAAATTGATCGATAATGCAATCGCAGAATTGACATTGATTACCGGTCAGCAGGCGGTAGCAACAAAATCTAAGAAAGATATCTCTAACTTTAAATTGCGTAAAGGAATGCCTATTGGTGCTCGCGTAACACTACGTGATAACACTATGTACGAATTTTTAGATCGTTTGATCGCAGTTTCTTTACCTCGTATCCGCGATTTCCGTGGTATTAACGACAAAGGTTTTGACGGAAGAGGTAACTATAACTTAGGTGTTACCGAACAAATTATCTTCCCTGAGATCAATATTGACAAAATCAATAAAATCCAAGGTATGGATATTACTTTTGTAACTTCTGCGGACAACGATGTTGAAGCATTAGAGTTATTAAAGCAATTCGGTTTACCATTCAAAAATCAAAATTCAAACAATAATGGCTAAAGAAGGATTAAAAGCACGTGAAGTAAAGCGTCAAAAATTAGTCGCTAAGTTTGCAGAGAAACGTGCGGCCCTAAAAGCAGCTGGTGATTACGCTGCTTTGGATAAATTACCAAAAAATGCTTCACCAGTGCGTTTACACAATCGTTGTAAGTTAACTGGTCGTCCTAAAGGATATATGCGTCAATTTGGTATCTCTCGTGTAACTTTTCGTGAGATGGCATTAGACGGCAAAATTCCGGGAGTGACAAAAGCTTCTTGGTAATCGGAAAAAAAATATTACTTTTGCCCGGATAAACCCATTAATGGGTTTATCGGGTTTTTTCGTGTACGAATCACTTTTAACAGGCAATAGGTCTAAAACTTAGGTTAGTTTGGGAAACCATTGTCATAATTTTAATTAATAATGAATACAGATCCAATAGCGGATTACCTTACACGAGTAAGGAATGCCATTAAGGCCAACCACAGGGTTGTTGAAATTCCTGCATCGAACCTTAAAAAAGAGATCACTAAAGTTCTTTTTGATAAAGGTTATATTGCTAATTACAAATTCGAAGAAAATGGTCCTCAGGGAAACATTAAAATTGCTTTGAAATACAATGCAATTAGCAAAATTCCGGCTATTCGCACTTTGACACGTGTGAGTAAACCTGGTTTAAGAAAGTATGCAAATGTTGACAACATGCCTCGTGTTTTGAACGGTTTAGGTATTGCTATCTTGTCGACTTCTAAAGGAGTTATGACAGATAAAGAAGCTAAACTACAGAACGTAGGTGGTGAGGTTTTATGTTACGTTTATTAATCTAGGTAAAAAACACAAAAGAAATGTCAAGAATTGGAAAAGCCCCTATCGCTATTCCTTCGGGGGTAACGGTTGCCGTGTCAGATAAGAATCTGATTACAGTAAAAGGACCAAAGGGCGAATTAACACAACAAGTTGATAGCGATATTACGGTTAAACAAGAAGACGGTAATGTTGTCGTATCACGTTCTACAGAACAAAAGAAACATAAAGCTTTACATGGTTTGTACCGCTCTTTAATCAATAACATGGTTATTGGTGTAACAGAAGGTTATAAAACTACTCAAGAGCTAGTCGGTGTGGGTTACCGTGCAACAAGTACAGGTAATACCTTGGAACTTACTTTAGGTTTCTCTCACCAGATTGTTTTTGTATTGCCAAAGGAAATTAAAGTTACAACAACTGCTGAAAAGGGGAAAAACCCAACGATTATTTTAGAGTCAGCTGACAAACAACTAATCGGTCAAATAGCCGCTAAAATCCGTGGCTTCCGTAAGCCAGAACCGTATAAAGGTAAAGGTGTTAAGTTTGCGGGTGAAGTATTGAGAAGAAAAGCAGGTAAATCAGCTAAAAAATAATAGCCATGGCAGGAAATAAAACAAATCGCAGAGAGCGAATCAAAAAAGGAATAAGAAAGAACCTGACTGGATCGGTTGAACGTCCACGTTTATCAGTTTTTAGAAGCAATAAAGGTATTTATGCTCAACTTATTGATGATACAACAGGAAAAACTATTGTTTCAGCATCGTCAATCTCGAAAGATTTTGCTGGATCAGGAAACAAAGTTGATCAATCAAAAGCTGTAGGTAAATTGGTTGCCGAGAAAGCAGTAGCAGCAGGCATTAGCAAAGTAGTTTTTGACCGTAATGGGTACTTATACCATGGCCGTGTGAAATCATTGGCTGAAGGTGCTCGCGAAGGCGGTTTAGACTTTTAATCAAGAAAAACATGGCAATAAGCAATATAAAAAGAGTAAAATCAAGCGAAATCGAACTTAAAGATCGCTTAGTAAGCATCCAACGCGTAGCGAAAGTGACTAAAGGTGGTCGTACTTTTAGCTTTTCTGCGATCGTTATTGTTGGTGATGAAAACGGTATTGTAGGTTTCGGTTTAGGTAAAGCTAAAGAGGTTACCGAAGCAATTACTAAAGGAATCGATGATGCGAAAAAGAACTTAATTAAAGTTCCTATCATCAACGGTACTGTTCCTCATGAACAACATGGGAAATTCTCAGGTGGTCGTGTTTTGGTTAAACCAGCAGTTGGTGGTACCGGAGTTCTTGCTGGTGGAGCAATGCGTGCAGTATTGGAAAGTGCTGGTATTAAGGACGTATTAGCGAAATCGTTAGGTTCTTCTAACCCACACAACGTGGTAAAAGCAACTATTGACGCATTAGTGAATCTTCGTGACGCCTATACGGTTGCACAAAACCGCGGAGTCGATTTAAACAAAGTATTTAACGGTTAATTATCATGGCAAAAATCAAAATCACCCAGATAAAGAGCGTTATCGACAGAAGCGAGCGCCAAAAGAAAACTATTGAGGCATTAGGGTTGAAACGCATTAACCACTCAGTAGAAGTCGAAGCTACACCTGCTATTATTGGCATGGTAAGAAAAGTGAATCACTTAGTAGCTATCGAGACTATTTAATAATACAATGGAAGGGATCGTATGATTCTTTCCATTCCCTTTATTAATTATATTTTTAATCGTTACGACCTGTTTAGTGAGAGCGAAGGCGTAACACAATCTTAAAACAAAATGAATTTAAGTAGTTTAAGACCAGCAAAAGGTTCGGTAAAAAGTAAAAAACGTATCGGTAGAGGACAAGGATCTGGTCGTGGTGGTACGTCCACCCGGGGTCATAAAGGAGCTGGATCTCGTTCAGGACATTCTACTAAGATCGGTTTTGAAGGTGGTCAAATGCCGTTACAACGCCGTGTTCCTAAGTTTGGTTTCAAAAATATTAACCGCGTAGAGTATGTAAGCGTTAACTTAGACGTGCTTTCTGGTTTAATTGAGAAAAACAATCTTACAGCTGTGGATTTTGAAACCTTGAGAACTTACGGTTTAGTTTCTAAGAACGATCTAGTTAAGATTCTAGGACGTGGTGAGTTTTCTGCAAAAGTAGAAGTGAAAGCTCATGCTTTCTCTGCGTCTGCACAAAAGGCAATCGAAGCTGCAGGTGGTTCTATCGTAAAACTTTAATATTACATGAAGAAACTAATCACAACCTTAACCAATATATGGAAAATTGAAGAATTACGTAATCGTATTATAACAACGTTACTTCTTCTTCTAATATACCGTATCGGATGTCACGTGGTTTTACCAGGTGTTAATCCAGATGCATTAGCGGCAGGCAAAAGCACAGAAGGAAATAGCATCGTTGATCTTATCAACATGTTTGCCGGAGGTTCTTTCTCTCGTTCAGCAATTTTTGCTTTGGGGGTAATGCCTTACATTTCTGCGTCGATCGTTGTTCAGTTATTGGGGATAGCGGTTCCTGCATTTCAAAAGATGCAAAAAGAAGGCGAATCTGGTCGTAAGAAAATGACGCAGATTACGCGTTACCTGACATTGGCAATTACTTTGGTTCAAGCGGTGGCTTATGTGAAAACACAAGTTCCTGCTGAAGCAAAAACGATTGCAGAACCAATGTTCACTATTCTTTCTGCAATTGTCTTGACAGCAGGTACCTTGTTTGTGATGTGGCTTGGTGAAAAAATTACAGATAAAGGTATTGGTAATGGTATCTCGCTTATCATTATGGTGGGTATTATTGCACAGTTGCCTGCGGGA
>NZ_JABMCQ010000067.1 GCF_013179575.1 Sphingobacterium shayense
AACAAGGAAACAAGCTCCTTTCGAACGTTGGAAGTATGGCTACAGCAACCTTCGGATCTATTGGAAACATGCTTGCTAGCGCAATTTTGGTCCCGCTTTTCAGCTTTTTTCTCTTATACTACCGGGTATTTTTTCGTGAATTCTTCTTCAAAGCTTTTAGCAATGCGCCGCATGCGAAAGTTAACGAAACATTAAATAAAATATACTCTGTTGTACAAAGCTATCTCTTAGGCTTAGTTACAGTGATGGGAATTGTTGCGATTCTTAACACCGTGGGCTTAATGATCCTTGGAATCGACTATGCTTGGTTTTTTGGCACGTTAGCAGCGCTATTGATGCTACTACCCTACATTGGCATTGCTATTGGATCAATCTTGCCCGCTTTGTTTGCATTAGCCGTAAAAGACAGCGCATGGTACGCAATTGGTGTGATTGCGTGGTTTCAGATAGTCCAATTTTTAGAAGGAAACATAATTACCCCAAATATTGTGGGGAGCAAAGTCTCGATTAATCCACTAATGGCAATGATCACGATGATATTAGGAGGCATGCTATTTGGACTATCGGGATTAATATTAGCCTTACCCTTGACTGCAACGATTAAAGTTATCTTCGATGCTGTGCCATCAATGAATGCGTTTGGATTTTTAATTGGCGAACCCGAAAAGGAACATTTAAGGACGAACGCAACTCAAGAGCTGCTTATGAAATGGGGTATCGTTCGGAAAGCGCGAATTAAAAAGAAGATCAAAGTAGACGTAAACATAAAAACGCAAGAACAACCCCAAACAACGGAAATAAAATACAAAGAAATCAACGAATCTAACACTGAGCTTCAGAAAAAAAAGGATAAAACGAGCGAAAGCTAGAAAGAAGCTAATTACACTCAATTCAATATCTTATAAATTAACTCTCGCAATATCTCGCCGTTACTCGTATAGGGTCCAACATTTAATCCCTTCGTTTTCAGATCATATACACATAGTTGATGTATAATATCAAAGGACTTTCTTCTATTAAAATTCCTTGCAGCTGTTTCATAATCCCGAACGAAAAAAGCGTGCACCCCAAGCTCCTTTGCTACCGCAGTTGGGGTTTTGTCTTGTAAGTAATGATATTTTAATAGTTTGGTAAAATAATTCCCCAAGCTCCCCATGACAACTGGAAGAGGATTAGACTTTGGGTTAGAAGCTAGGTAATCGACAATTTGAATAGCTTTCTGCATGTTTCGTGCACCAAGTGCAGATTGAAGCTCAAAAACATTAAAGTGTTTACTGATACCTATATTTTGTTCTATATGAAGCGGAGTAACTTCCTGATTTGACGGCACATTTAATGTCAATTTTTCAATCTCATTAGCTATTTTTGACAAATCAGTACCAAGATAGTCTGCCATCATTGCGGATGCATGCGGATGTATCTTACGATCCAAACTACTAAACTGTTGCGTTATCCACTCTGCCACCTTATAGTCTCGCAATTTCTCAGATTCAATAACTACGCCCGCCTTACTGAACGCGGAGTATACTTTCTTGCGTTTATCAATTTTGCTGTATTTATGCGCTAAAACCAGTATCGTTGTCGGGGTAATATTCTCAAGGTATTTTAAAAGAAATGCTTCCTCCGTCTTCCATTTCAAATCTTGGGCTTCCTTTATAATGATAAGTTGGTTATCGCTCATCATGGGATAACGCTTTGCGGCATTTATAACAGTATCTATACTCGTATCCTTACCATACAAAATAGACTGATCAAATCCTTTTTGGGCATCGTTCAATACAGTACTCTCCAACGTGTCGGTTATTAAATCAATATAGTAGGGCTCTTCTCCGTGCAACAAATACACGGGACTGAACTTACGTTTTTTGATATCCGAAAGTATGGCATTAACATTCATATGGGCTAAAATACAACTTTTATATCGATTCTACTCGGCAGATATTTTTTTGTGTGATCGTTTAAAAAAACGTATTTTTGTATATGTTTCAGCCCATCCCGTTAAACTTGCCTAGCTATTCTTCTAAAATTATACGAAAGTCAGATAAGCTTTATATTTTTGATGAGCTACGTAAACGCGAGTTAGTTTTAACCCCAGAGGAGTGGGTCAGACAACATTGGGTACATTACTTACATAACCATAAAGGTTACCCAAAAACATTAATGCAAATTGAAGGGGGATTGAAACTAAACAACCTACAGAAGAGAAGTGATCTGTTGATCTTCAATAGTTCCAGAGAAAAGATACTTTTGGCAGAGTTTAAAGCACCCACTGTCAAAATTACCGAAAAAACGTTTCACCAGGTTGCCAACTATAATAGCGTTCATAAAATACCGTTACTATTAATCAGCAACGGCTTACAGCATTATTACTGTAGAATATATTTCAAAGAGAGCAAATTTGAGTTTATTCCAGAACTGCCAAATTATAGTTCGGCTCTTAATTTGTAGTTCAGATTAAAATCATATTTTTACATAACATAATTAATCACGTAGAAAAACATAAAATAATGAATATAGATAAAAACGAATTCAGAAAATATGCCATTAAGCATCATCGCATTGGCAGTCAACATGTCGACGGTTTTATCTCGCGCGTTCAACAGAATTCGCCGATGAACCTAACACCATATATCGTTGAGGAACGCCAGTTAAACGTCGCGCAAATGGATGTATTTTCTCGATTAATGATGGACCGTATTATATTCCTAGGTGACGCAATAAATGACCAAGTCGCCAATATTGTACAAGCGCAATTGTTATTTTTACAATCCACAGATGCACAACGCGATATACAAATTTATATAAATTCCCCTGGAGGAAGCGTTTATGCTGGATTAGGAATTTATGACACGATGCAATATATCGCTCCCGACGTAGCTACAATATGCACTGGTATCGCCGCTTCAATGGGGGCCGTACTGTTGGTTGCAGGCGCAAAAGGTAAACGTGCTGCGTTAAAACACGCTCGCGTTATGATTCATCAACCGTCCGGAGGAGCACAAGGTGTTGCCTCAGACATGGAAATCAATTTGCGTGAGATGCTAAAATTAAAGGAAGAATTGTACAACATCATCTCGAGCCATTCTGGGCAAAGCTACAAATGGGTTGAAACGTCATCTGATCGTGATTTTTGGATGAAAGCCGAAGAAGCCAAAGAAGTTGGTATGATTGATGAGGTACTAATGGCTAAAAAAGAAGAAAAAAAATAATTATTCAATGAGTAAGATTAATACCAAAGAGATTCGTTGTTCGTTTTGTGGGATCAGCAAAAATGATGCGCAAATGCTGATTGCTGGTGACGGAGCTCATATTTGCGACCGATGTGTTACGCAGGCCGGCGAAATCTTAACAGAAGAATTAAAACAGCGAAAAAGCAAATCTCTACAAACAACACTAAAACTAATACGACCAGCCGAAATTAAAGAGCATTTGGACCAATATGTCATCGGTCAAGACGATGCCAAGAAAGTTATTTCGGTGTCGGTTTATAACCATTATAAAAGACTCAATCAAAAGGTCGACAAAGACGAAATTGAAATTGAAAAATCCAATCTTATAATCGTTGGAGAAACAGGTACAGGTAAAACATTACTAGCGAAAACGGTTGCTAAGATCCTCAATGTACCATTCTGCATTGTTGATGCGACAGTGTTGACTGAAGCTGGATATGTAGGCGAGGATGTAGAGAGTATTTTAACCCGACTATTGCAAGCTGCCGACTACGATGTAGCAGCTGCTGAGCGAGGGATAATCTACATCGATGAAATAGATAAAATTGCGCGTAAAAGCGACAATCCGTCGATTACACGCGATGTTTCCGGAGAAGGTGTTCAACAAGCGCTTTTAAAGATTCTTGAAGGAACCAATGTGAATGTACCCCCACAAGGTGGACGTAAACATCCGGATCAAAAGATGATCTCTGTAAATACGAGCAATATCCTTTTCATTTGCGGTGGAGCATTCGACGGTATTCAGAAAAAGATTGCCAATCGTTTAAAGACGCAGACGGTAGGATACAAAATGAATGAAGAAGAGACGGAAATCGATCTCCATAACTTGTTCAAATATATTACACCGTTGGATCTAAAGACTTTTGGTTTGATTCCAGAGCTCATCGGCCGTTTACCGGTGTTAACGTACTTAAATCCGTTGGACCGTCAGACACTGTTGAGCATTCTGACTGAACCGAAAAATGCTTTAATTAAGCAATATGTTAAGCTTTTCGAATACGAGGATGTAGAGTTAATATTTGATGCGAATGTATATGACTTTATAGTAGAAAAAGCTTGGGAATTCAAACTTGGAGCAAGGGGATTACGAAGTATCTGTGAGGCAATTATGCTTGATGCGATGTTCGAAATTCCAACCTCAAAAGAACAAGGACAAAGTAGTACACTCCATATAACTCTTGATTATGCAAAGCAAAAATTTGCAAAATCGGATATTAAGAAACTTCAAGTAGCTTAGTTAAAAAATCCCTCTCGCGAGGGATTTTTTTTACCACCATAAAATGATATTTTTCGCCAGAAAAATTATTTCGCAAACTAAATTTCTATGTTATGTCGACAAAAAAAACTATCGAATCTCCAATCACCCCAGGATTAAAAACCAAAAAGGACATTGTCAACAACTGGTTACCACGATACACGGGCTGTCCTCTCGAAGAATTTGAGCCGTACATTCTACTAACGAATTTCTCAAAATACGTAAAAATGTTCTCCGATATGAACGGGAATGCACCTATTTATGGAGAGGATAAAGCGATGCAGGCCTGTTCCGCTGGAGGGATAACAATTATTAATTTTGGAATGGGAAGCCCTATGGCTGCAACCGTAATGGACCTTTTGTCCGCGATCGGGCCCAAAGCAGTATTGTTTTTAGGAAAAACAGGGGGGCTAAAGAAAAAAATTCCCGTCGGGGAACTTATTCTACCGATCGCGGCAATCCGTGGAGAAGGGACATCTAATGACTACTTTCCTGCCGAGGTACCGTCTCTTCCTTCTTTTGCTTTACAAAAAGCTATATCGACAACAATTCGAGATTACGCCAGAGACTACTGGACTGGAACGGTCTATACCACAAATAGACGTGTCTGGGAACATGATAAAGCGTTTAAAAAGTATTTAAAGTCGATCCGTGCCATGGCGGTTGACATGGAGACCGCAACCATTTTTAGTGTAGGATTTGCCAACAAAATTCCAACCGGCGCATTGCTTCTTGTATCAGATCAGCCAATGGTTCCCGAAGGCGTAAAGACCTCAGAAAGCGATCTATCGGTAACTGCAAAGTATGTTGAGACGCATGTTAAAATTGGAATCGATGCGCTAAAACAGCTTATTAACGATGGCCTAACAGTTAAACATTTGAAATTTTAAATGATGCAGCACGGCCAAACAACTTTGAAAGTTAACTTTGTAAATGTTGACTTTCAAAATTAGTTAAAATTACAGAGCAGAGAAATGTGGCCGAAATCGTTATAATGACGTAACACATCGAGTCGGGAGAGTTATGTTAATATCCCACCTACTGAGACTATTAAAAATTATTTATCTCAACACACCAATTATATGTTTTTCTTCGTTACTATATAGATATCGAATCAAAACTTAAGGCTATTACGGATTCATACGGAAGGGATTGACGGTCGTAGTATATTATACACCGCCTATTGCTACCGTAGCTTTATAAACTGGCAAGCTTAAACCTGAACTCTATATGGAGAGAAACAACAAACTTAAACGACTTGAATATTGGATTAAAGCACGTATAGGATTAATAGCCTACATTAAAACACAAAAGAAAATCGATAAGGAATGGTATGGAAATGAGTATGGGGGCTTCTACCTTAATCCGAATTTAATTTGTGAAAACTCTATAATTTACTCTTTCGGGGTGGGCGAAGACATTTCCTTCGATCAATCTATTATAAAGAGACATCAATGTCAGGTATATGCGTTTGACCCTACTCCAAAGTCTATTAACTGGATATCAAAACAGCAATTACCAGAAACCTTTCATTTTTTTCCCTACGGAATAGGTAATAAGACAGAATTAGTAAAATTTCATTTACCCAAAAATAAAGACCACGTTTCGGGAAGTATTTTCAAACATCATTTAGTGGATATAGGAGAATATATAAGCGTTCCCTTAAAATCTTTCGCCGACATAATAGTAGAAACAGGACATCAGGAAATTGATGTTCTTAAGATGGATATTGAAGGATCAGAATACGTCGTTATGGAAGATATTCTAAAATCGAACATTCCGATCAAACAAATACTTTTGGAGACACATGAACGATTCTTTATTGATGGAAAAACAAAAGGACGAATGCTTTTTGCGCTGATGGAGAAATATGGATACAAGATCTTTGCAATATCAGATACCTATCAAGAAATCTCCTTCATAAAAACGGAAAGAAACTCAACTAATAAAGCGACGAGCTAATTCTTTGGGCTTACCCGTTGAATTACATAAACATCTTCGTTATCTTTCTTCATTTTATACCGTTCTCTAGCAATACGTTGGATTTCGGTCTGGTTTTGTTGAACATCCACGATTGCTTTTTCTATTCGGACCGTTTCTGACTCATAATATTCTTTCTCAGATTGTAGCTTCGATTCTTCTTTATAGTAAGAATATTGAGTACTTATATCATAACGGTCGAAAAAACACATCCATACGACGAAGGCTATACCGGCGATTAAGTATTTATTGCGAATCAATAAGAGAAAGCGTTCCATGAAAATATAATCTAAATCCTCCCTAAAGATAAAAATAATTATCAATAAAAAGGGAAGCATTTCACCTTGCTTCCCTTCAAATATGATTTCTAAGTCTAATTATTTCTTGATCGCGTATTTAAAATTACTACCGATAAAACGAGCATTTTCACCAAGCTCCTCCTCGATACGTAGTAACTGATTGTATTTAGCCATACGATCCGAACGTGAAGCAGAGCCCGTTTTAATCTGTCCACAATTCAAAGCAACCGCTAAATCGGCAATCGTAGCATCCTCCGTTTCGCCCGAACGATGGGACATTACCGATGTATAACCGGAATTTTGAGCCAACGTAACAGCATTTATCGTTTCAGTTAATGAGCCAATTTGATTTACTTTCACTAAAATCGAGTTCGCCGTATCATCATCGATACCTTGTTGTAGACGTTTTGTATTTGTAACAAATAAATCGTCACCGACCAGTTGTACACGATCACCAATTTTCTCCGTTAATGTTTTCCAGCCAGACCAGTCATCCTCAGCCATTCCATCTTCAATAGAAATTATAGGATACTTCTCTGTTAACTCAGCTAAATAAGACGCTTGTTCCTCACTAGAACGAATAGCACCTTTTTCGCCTTCAAACTTAGCATAATCATACTTCCCATCCTTAAAAAATTCTGAAGAAGCACAGTCTAATGCTAAACAAATGTCCGATCCTGGTTTGTAACCAGCAGCCTCAATTGCTTTAAGAACGGTTTCAACCGCATCTTCAGTACCTTCAAAAGCAGGAGCAAACCCACCTTCGTCACCGACAGCGGTAGATAGATTTCTATCATGCAGAATTTTCTTTAGGTTGTGGAATACCTCTGTTCCCCATCGTAACGCTTCCGAGAAAGAAGGAGCACCAACAGGCATGATCATAAATTCTTGGAATGCAATAGGTGCATCGGAATGTGAACCACCATTAATGATGTTCATCATAGGAATCGGCAGCGTGTTTGCATTTACACCACCAATATAACGGTATAATGGCTGACGAGATTCCTGTGCTGCAGCTTTCGCAACAGCTAAAGAGACACCAAGAATTGCATTCGCACCTAAATTACCTTTATTTTCTGAGCCGTCAAGCTCGATCATAACTTTATCGATTGAATTTTGTTCAAACACATCAATACCGTTCAACGCTTCGGCAATTTTAGTATTAACATTGGCAACCGCTTTAAGAACCCCTTTTCCTAGGTAACGAGACTTATCACCATCGCGTAATTCAACGGCCTCGTGAATGCCTGTAGAAGCACCAGAAGGTACAGCAGCACGACCAACAAAACCATTTTGTGTAGTAACATCTACTTCAATTGTAGGATTACCGCGCGAATCAAGTATCTGACGCGCATGAACATCAATTATTAAACTCATCTCTTTATTGTCTTTTTAAATTTCTTACTTAGTGTATAACGAACACTAAGATAACATTTATAGTTAGTAATATCAAATATATATATTCCAAATTTCCCTCCAAAATTAAGAATTAAAAAAAGGCTAACCTATAGTTTAGCCTTTTTCAAATTATTCCTTAATCATTGCGATGAAATCGTCAAATAAATAACGTGAATCATGTGGTCCTGGGGAAGACTCCGGATGATACTGAACGGAAAACGCCTTTTTCCCCTTCAAGCGAATACCTTCAATTGATTGGTCATTTAAATTAATATGCGTAACCTCCACCTTATCGGAACTCAATACATCCTCGTTTACCACACCGAAACCGTGATTTTGCGAAGTAATTTCACAACGATTCGCAATAATATTTTTAACGGGATGATTAATGCCACGGTGACCATTATGCATTTTCTGGGTCCGAATACCATTAGCCAACGCTAACATTTGATGCCCCAAACAAATACCGAACATTGGCTTGTCCGCATCAGTAATCGCTTCGATTGTCTTAATAGCATAGTCCATTGCTGCTGGATCCCCTGGGCCATTCGAAATGAAGTAGCCATCTGGTTGCCATTCTTCCATTTCCTCGAACGTTGTACGGGCCGGGAATACTTTTGCGTATACCTGGCGCGAATCAAAGTTACGCAGGATATTTTTCTTAATGCCAAGATCTAATACCGCTATTCTTGTTGGAGCTCCTTCTTCACCATAAAAGTATGGCTCTTTTGTTGA
Organism: Sphingobacterium shayense; assembly: GCF_013179575.1. Classification (GTDB taxonomy): domain Bacteria; phylum Bacteroidota; class Bacteroidia; order Sphingobacteriales; family Sphingobacteriaceae; genus Sphingobacterium; species Sphingobacterium shayense. Next base: position 8,898 of record NZ_JABMCQ010000067.1, read on the forward strand.
TACCAATGACGACAATTCTAAACCTTCCATCGATGGCACCTCTTTCAGTTGTGCTTTGAGCACCTCTGGGTCAAGATTCTCCGAGGAGATAATTGCGTTCATTGCACCTTTATCTCTAATATGGCGAACCAAAGAACGTGTATCAATATCAGATATTCCAACCAGATTTTCTTCTTCAAAATAGTTTTGAATAGATTTGTCTGCGATATGACGACTATAATTTATATTATAGTTTTTACACACTAAACCAGCAATCTGAATATTATCAGATTCTGTGTCTTCTTGGTCAATGCCATAATTACCAATGTGCGCGTTGGTGGTTACCATAATTTGGCCATAATAAGACGGATCGGTAAAGATCTCTTGATAACCCGTAGTGCCTGTATTGAAACAGATTTCTCCCGTAGTTGTTCCAATTTTACCGGCAGCTTTTCCGTGATAAACTGTTCCGTCTTGGAGCACTAAAATTGCTGGTAATTTGCTGTAGTTGGTCATTCTATATTCGTGTATGTATAAGTATTCGCCTAGATATAAAAAAAGCCCAAACGGGCTAAAATAAAATTAAATACCTTGTTTATCAATGTAAACATTGGTGTCTTGCGACGCTGCAACGAGATATGTTACCCCATTTTTCACGAAAGCCAAAGGTACAAATAAATTTATGAAAATTAAAAATTAAAAGAAAACAAATTCAAAGATTTCTTGTTTCACAACTCAAACTCTTGAGTACATTAATCTTCTTCAATGATTTCTTGCACCCTGCCAATCTGCCCATCTTCCAATCGTACTTTTATTCCACGATGATGAAATGGCGCGGAGGTTAATAAATCTTTTACTATCCCTTCCGTTAGTGTTCCTGTCCGTTGATCTTTCTTCAGAACAATGTTTACCAACATTCCGGGTTTAACATTTGCGCGAGTCTTTGTGTCCATTTTCTTCAAAAAAAAGTCAGCCGAGGCTGACTTTGGTTTACCATTTTATTATATCATTTCCTAATGTAAAGATCATAAGAGCAATCAATATGAAGAATCCCACCATTTGCGCTTTTTCCAAAAAATTATCGCTCAAGGGTTTTCCTTGTATCATTTCAACCAATAGAAAAACGACATGTCCTCCATCCAACGCAGGTATGGGCAAAAGATTCATGAAAGCTAAAGCCATCGATAACATACCAACTAAACTCCAGAATTTAGCCCAATTAACCTCGGTACCAAACATCTTCGCGATTCCGACGGGACCAGATAATGCTTTATCAGCACGAACATCTCCTTTAAAGATTTTTCCGAATCCCTTGATATTATCAGTAATGACTGAAAATGCTTTATAGGCACCGATCGGTAATGATTCCACAAAACCATATTTTTGCGTTATCATCGGAAACTTAGCTACTCCGTTAGAAACGCCGACGACAGCACTCGAGTCTATCGCTCCGTTAGTTTGAACCAAACTTCCATTACGCATTACAGTGATTCGTATCGCTTTGCCTATGCTATTTTTTACTTCCGAAGAGAATTGATCAAAGAAAACAATGGGTTTACCGTTTACAGAGATAATACTGTCACCCACCAATAAGTTCATCCGCTCCGCTTCAGAATCTTTAGCCACCAATTCGATACGGTTCATTTTCTCGCGCGGCTGTACAAACTCAACAGACTTATGTTCGGCAATATCATTTAAGATATCCGCAGGTACCTTCAGCTCTTGTTGAGTACCCGCCCTATCAATTGTTAATACAGCATCGCCCATCAACACATCAGAACTCATAACGTCACCGTAAAATTTAATTGCGGGCTTACCATTTACGGCCACAATTTTATCACCTGATTGTATCCCGATCTCTTTCCCAACGATACCGGGAACAACCCCGTACTTTAACTTCGAATTATCAATATCAGATTCGCCATAACTAAATGTCAACATCCAAAACACGAAGATACCAACGATTACATTGACGATAATCCCCCCCAGCATAACAATCAGCCGCTGCCAAGCTGGTTTCGACCGAAACTCCCAAGGTTGCGGTTCTCCTTGAAGTTGCTCCGTATCCATTGATTCATCAATCATTCCCGCAATCTTCACATATCCTCCTAAAGGCAGCCAACCGATACCATACTCACAGCCCTTATAGTTAAATTTAAAAAGTTTCACTCCCCAGGCGTCGAAAAATAAATAAAATTTTTCCACTTTAATTCCAAAAGCGCGTGCTGCCAGAAAGTGTCCTAGTTCATGTAATATAATTAAAATTGACAAGCCTAAAACAACCTGCCCAATCATCACCAATGTTCCCATTAAATTGTATAATTAATTTATTTCCTACAGCTTCACATTTTCATGATCAGCCTACATACTCTTTATTAAATCTCGTGCCACTTTTCGTGTTTCCAAGTCTATTACCAATAAATCTTCTAAACTGGGATTTTTCACCTTTGATAACTGACACAATGTCGCTTCAATAAGGTCACTCATTCCCAAGAAGCAAATTTTATCATGTAAAAACGCATCTACAGCGACTTCGTTCGCCGCGTTCAAAACACAAGAACGATCTCCCCCATCCAACAGACACTGGTACGCCAAGCCTAGATTACGAAAAACATTGGTATCTGCCCTTTCAAAACTCAAAGCCGGGAAATTCACGAAATCAAAACGTTCAAAACTATTAGCCTGCCTAACTGGGTATGTCAATGCATTTTGTATTGGTAGCTTCATATCATGCAACCCTAGTTGAGCTTTTATAGATCCATCTGTGAATTGGACAAGTGAATGAACAATAGATTGGGGATGGACGACCACTTCGATTTGATCAACATCCACATCAAATAACCACTTAGCTTCGATAACCTCCAAACCCTTATTCATCAAAGTTGCTGAATCGATCGTTATTTTTGCACCCATTGTCCAATTTGGATGTTTTAACGCCTGCTCTTTTTTAACACCCCTAAGAAACTCGCGATCTCGACCTCGAAAGGGCCCACCAGAAGCCGTCAATAATATTTTCTCTATTGCATTATCTTCCTCGCCGTACAGACATTGAAATATCGCCGAATGCTCGGAATCTACTGGAAGCATCTTTACTTGATTATCCTTCACCAGATCCATCATTAGCTTACCGGCTACGACTAGTGTTTCTTTGTTTGCTAATGCGATATCTTTTCCTTTTTTTATTGCATTCACAGTTGGACGCAAGCCCGCGGCACCTACTATGGCATTGAGCACAACATCAATATTGTCATATTCAACAACCTCTTCTAACGATCTTTCGCCAGCGTAAACCGAAACTCCAAACTTGTGAAGGGCTTCGTAAACCTTACTGTATAAATCTTGTTGAACAATAACAACAGCCTTGGGTTTAAACTCCAGCGCCTGCGTAATAAGCAAGTCTGCATTTGTGGCGGCCGTTAAAATCGTAACTTGGAGTAAATCGGGAAATGCTTTAACAACCTCCAGGGCCTGCGTACCGATGCTACCCGTAGAACCCAATATAGCGATATTTTTCTTCTTCAAAATAGGCGTATTAAATAATATTCTTGAGCAGTTTTGGATCATCTCCTCCATCATAATCCTTCAACATTTCTTGGTAAGCGACTGCCATCACTAAACTAACCGAAGGTATAACAAAAAAGGTATTTATAAAACTAAATATCTTTGCGGCGATAAAATACTCAAAATACTCGAATGACAATTGAAATATATAAGCCAATCCGATCGTTAGAAACAAAAGCAATAAACTAACGACGTTCCCTCGTGTTAGCGCGATACTTAATCTACAGGCTCTAAACAAGTTGGTGTTTTTATCGGCGATGAAATATGGAAAAAACGTAATACGAATAAGTACGAACAACATAATGAGTCCCGTCAGGAAGGGATTTACCTCCATACTCAGTGTTTTCATATCTATCCCGAGAAACAATAGCGGAAAGCTCACGATAGAAGTGAGTAAATACACAACACCAACTAAGACGGAGTAAAAAACAAAGCCTAAGAGGAAATTTAAAAATTGCTTCGTCGATGGGATATAATCTTTAAAGTCAGCATGCTCTATCCCATGTGCTAAAAGCAATGCTCGTTTAATTAAAATCAACTGTGTCCCAAAAAAGACCGTCATAAACAAGAAGCATAAGAACCATTTTAGCACAACACTACTATAATCTTGCAAATTCCAGGCTAAGTAACTTGAAGTATTAGATGTGACAAACAAAAGGAAGCAAAGTCCCGCTATGGAAAAATAATGACTCTTTAAAATCCCTATTGCTCTCAAGAAAACATCATTTGCCTTAAATGTACATTGTTTTAGATATTGTAGCATACTATAGAATAATTATGCAAATATGAGATTATTTTTAGTTTACATCAATTATCAGCAAAACATATTTACCTCTACGTTGGAATATTCACTGAGTCCTCGGCAACCTTAAAACGCCCAAGGGGTTCTAATGTACCTGCTAATTTATATCATAAGGTCCTGTTAAAATTAAACTTCTAGACAGGACCTTATGATATGATATTAATGTTTAGTTATTTAAAATCCTCGGGGACTGGTTTCTCCAACAAATATTGATAATAAAATCGAACCCGTTCCTTAAAATCATACGCGGATTTTGAACGATCAAAACCATGTCTGCTCCCCGGGTAAATCATGAGCTCAAATGGAATACTTCGATCCGTTAATGCGTCTACAAGTTGAATAGTATTCTGTAAATGTACATTATCATCCATGTCACCATGCATAATACGCAACACCCCTTTATAATTATCTACGTACGATAGTACCGAGCCGCTCTTATAGCCTTCTGAATTATCTTGAGGGGTGTCCATCCATCGCTCCGTATAATGTGAGTCATATAAATCCCAGCTTGTTACTGGAGCGCCAGCAATACCAAAATCAAAATAATCAGCACCTTTTGTTAACGCCAAACACGTCATATACCCACCGTAACTATGGCCCGTGATAAGAAGTTTATCCTTTGTGACCCAAGGTTTAGCTTTCAACCATTTAGCGATCGTAATATAATCCACCATCTCCCACTTACCTAAGCTCCTGTGCATTAAAGAAACGCCTCGTTTACCAAAATGTCCCGACGCGCGGTGGTCACACGTAATTTGTATTATACCCTCTTTTGCCCAATATTGGTTTGATGTCCCTTTCCACGTATCTCGAACGGTTCCAGCGTCCGGTCCACCATAAATACTCATTATAACAGGATATTGTTTATTCTCTTCGAAATTTACTGGATAAGTAATAATCACTGGAAGATCAAATTGACCATCGTCAGATTTTATAGTAAAATAACTAGTCTTCCCTACATTATATTGATCAAAATTCGGCGACTTGCTATCGGCTAGCTCTCGAACTAGTTTACCCCTAGTATCGACCAATGCCACTTTACTCGGTGTAGTTACGTTAGAATAGGTTGTAATAAAATACTTCCCATCAGGAGAAACCTTTACGTCATGCGTATAGTCTCCGAAAGTTAAGCGTTTCAAATTTTTACCATTATAATCAACACGATAAAGGTCTACCCTCGCCGAGTTTTCCTTACGTGCGGTAAAAAAAATAACCTCATTCGGTTCGTCAATATATTCTAAGGATAGCACCTGCCATTCACCAGAAGTAATCGGGTTCAATAATTTTCCCTTAAGTGTATACAAGTAATAATGTGCCCATCCCGTACGGTCAGATTTCAAAATATACTGTTTATTATCTGCTAGGTACGTAACTCGTTCCTCATGATCAAGATTTATCCAACTATCTTGCTTTTCGTCATACAATTCAAGTTTTGATCCATCAGTCGGGTTTACGGAATAAAATTTCAGATTCGTTTGATCTCTGTTCATCCATTGGACCATAATCGATTTACTATCAAAACTCCAATACGGGGCGCCGAAATATTGATCATCCTCTTCTTTAAAATCCGCCCAGGTTACAGATTTCCCTTCAATACTTGCAATTCCTAATTTTACTGCGGGATTAGGATCTCCAGCCTTAGGGTAACGGGTTTTTTCGACATAGCCGTGTTGCCCTTGGGACCCATAAATCGGAAACATCGGTACATTGGTATCATCAAAACGCATAAATGCGATCTTTTTGCTATCAGGTGACCACCAAAATGCTTTATATTCCGTGGATCGCCCGAGAATTTCCTCATAATACACCCAAGAAGCCCAACCGTTATAAATCACATCGGTTCCATCGTTCGTATGACGAATTTCGCTTCCATCTGAAATTTTAATACTAAATAAATCGTTAGCGCGCGTAAATGCAACATAACTCCCGTCGGGCGAAAGAGTCGGATTTTTTTCGGACACCTTTGGTGAATCGGTTATTTTCTTTGGTTCACCCTCGCCATAACGTATATAGATATCATTCTCGTTTATGTAGAGAGCGACATCTGATTTCGGTTGCGGTGTGTATAAAGAGCGCTCGTTCGTTTTAATATCAACTTTATAGACTTTGTTATCGTTCACATCTTTCTCCAAATAATGGGTATTATCTGCCCAACCTGTATACTGATTAATACTATTTGTGATGGATAACTCTCGTCCCCATGATTGAGAAAAATTAAGATCTTTTTTTTGTGCTTGCAATTGCGTCACAAAAAGGACACTCAGAAATGAAGTAGCAATAATTTTATTCATATGTATCGTTGATAATGCAACGAAAATAAGAATTATTCACTTATGAAAAGTGCTGGAATTGTAATATGTTTATGCGATCATTCCACAAAAGCGATCTATAGAGGACATTTTTTGATTAAAAAAAGCCACTCAAATTAAGTGGCTTCATCTATTTCCTGCAGTAACCTTAGAATGAAAAGTCGTCCTTTTGAACAACTCCGTTACCTTCGTAATTCGTTTCCTCTTGGTTTGGTTCGTAACGCTTTTCCACAACCTCTTGATTGGATTTAATATACTCCACAACATCGGTCAACCCTTCTGCAAACTTCTCGAAGTCTTCTTTATACAAGAAAATCTTGTGTTTAATAAATTGACCATCTTCAAACCGCTTTTTGCTTTCCGTGATAGTCACATAGTAATCATTTGAACGAGTAGCTTTCACGTCAAAAAAATAAGTACGTTTACCCGCTCTCACCTTTTTTGAAAATACTTCTTCGCGCTCTTTGTTTTCAAAATCTCCCATTAGTAATGTAAGTATTTAAGTTTAAATCCCTTTTCAGTTATAAATATATAATAATTAATTTCAAACACCCAAATTTTAGAAAAAATATTATTATTTTTTATTCTATAATTTAGTTTTGGGTTGATGATTTCTTTTCTCCCATGATAGAGGTTGAAAATTTCACCGAAAAATTAACGGTGTTTACCGAAAAAGTGCGATGTATTACCTATTTTGGCTTAGTGAATCTTTTGTAATGCGCTACTTTTGATTCAAACAATAAAAACAAGATATCAAAATGGAAAGAGACAGAGAACATAAATCAACCCCACCACCTACCCCTCCTAGGAACAACAAAAGCGCAAATATTGTTGGGGCAATCATCGTATTCCTTGGTTTAGCATTGCTATTAAAAAACTTGAACATGGGAATCTGGTTCCCTCGGTGGATTTTTGGATGGGAAATGATATTAATAATTATTGGCCTAGTAATAGGTGTAAACTCTCGCTTCGAGAAAAAATCATCGGTTATCCTAATTGCAATTGGTGGGCTATTCCTACTCAAAGATTTAACCAATCTTTCTTTCATGGGCGTCATATTGCCTTTGGGAGCGATCATAATCGGCATATATCTTATACTGAAAAACCGGAACCAAAGCGCAAATCTCCCACCAACACCTCCCACCATCCCATCGAACAAGGATGAATTTGATTGGGATAAGCGCGTAAACACAAACCAAGCTAATGACGTCGTGGAGCCGTTGTACACGCCATTCCAAACAGATGAACCCGGTTCTGCCCATACCACAAATCAAGGGCAGAGCCAAGGAGAAAGGTTTCAATACGAGGGCGAAAACTACATCAAAATAGACTCTGTCTTCGGCCACGCTAGAAAAGTCGTTTTTTCTAAATCATTTCTTGGAGGGACATTAACAAATGTCTTCGGAAGTACCGAAATAAACCTTCTACAAGCAGACATGCCTCAGCCTGTAGCACTCGACGTTTTTCAATTATTTGGAAGTACTAAAATAATCGTCCCCCCTCATTGGGTCGTTGTAACAACCGTTTCATCCATTTTAAGTGAGAACGATGATCGCCGCGTCATATTAACAAAAATAGTTGATCAAAATAAGAGTCTGTATATTACTGGTACATCTATATTCGGTAACATTACCATAAAAAATAGCTGAAACTGATGATTTTTAAATTATCATCGAAGAACCGATTAATCCATGCAAGTTCATGGACTATTTGTATTTTATATTTTATACTATCCTATTTCCTTTTATGGTGGGATTTGCGACCTCAACCTATTTCGCCCTATGAACCACTCATTGGCGCTCTCTCGATCACCACCTGCTGCTACCTTATTTATAGCACACTACAATATTATCTACCCCGTAAAAATCAATACCTGAAGATTACGTTAATCTGTCTGATATTGACCCTCATGAGTATTGGGTTGTCATTATTTTTCTTAAACCAATTCTTTGATGATCTCTCCCTTACCCATTTTTACGAGGTGTTGCCATACCGATTTATTATCAACTTCCTCTTATTGTTGTGTGCAATTATCATTAACATATTTTGGAACATACAAGAGGAATATGAGGATAATAAAAAACGTAAGGAAGAATCCGAAAGAATTCTCCGTGATGCGGAGCTCTACAATCTTCGACAACAATTACAACCGCATTTCCTGTTTAACAGCCTCAATTCTATAATCGCCCTTATAGGTGTCAAACCAGAGGAAGCGAAGAATATGACCTTTCAATTATCTGATTTTTTAAGGGGAACAATGCGTAAGGATGACAAACAATTGATTTCGTTAAAAGATGAGATCGCTCATTTACGACTTTATTTAGACATTGAAAAAGTCAGGTTTGGTCATCGCCTTTCCACGGCCTTCCAGATAGGCGAAGAGATTGACGAAACCAAAGTACCCGCTATGATTATTCAACCTGTACTCGAAAACGCTATTAAATTTGGACTTTATAATATTATTGGTGATGTCGAGATAACCATCGATATCCATACTTCAAATTACTTACTTTTCATTACAATTACGAATCCATATGACTCAGATCAATTCGAGACAAAAAAAGGAACAGGATTTGGTCTATCAAGCATACGGCGAAGACTATTCTTATTATACGGACGTACAGATCTACTAGAGACATCCATGACAAACAATATATTTACCACCACACTAAAAATACCGCAATATGATTAAAACAATTGTTATCGACGACGAACCGTTAGCTCGCATGATCATCATGGACTACCTCAAGCAATATCAAGATTTTCAAATCGTTGCCGAGTGTGGAGACGGCTTCCAAGGAGCAAAAGCGATACAGGAACATACTCCCGACCTCATTTTCTTGGACATACAGATGCCTAAGCTTACCGGCTTCGAAATGCTCGAGATTATCGACGAAATACCCAACGTAATTTTCACGACTGCTTTTGACGAATATGCAATCAAGGCTTTTGAAAAAAACGCGATCGACTACTTACTTAAGCCAATCAGTAAAGACAGGTTTGAACGCGCAATTAATAAATTGAGAAATAACCTACCCAACACGGAGACTCCGTTAAAGACCAGCGAACAAGTAAAGGCAATAAGAGAAGACGAATCTCTCGAACGAATTGTCGTTAAAAATGGGACGCAAATCAAAATTATACCTGTACAACAGGTGACTTACTTAGAGGCATATGACGATTACGTTAAAATACACACTAAAGATGCGGTATTTCTAAAAAATAAAACCATGGCCTCTTTTGAAAAACAACTAGATCCAAAGCAATTTGTCCGTGTTCATCGTTCGTTCATCACTAAAGTCGATCAGCTCGCTAAAATAGAACCGATGGAGAAAGAAAGCTATATTGCAACTTTACTTACTGGCGAAAAAATAAACGTGAGCAAATCTGGCTATGCACGTTTAAAACAAATAATTGGCTTATAAATAATAGATTCTGTAATTTTGTGTCTATGAGCCGTAAAATATTATTCATTCTGTTTTCTATACTTTCATTTACTTGTTATTCGCAAAGTAAGTCTGAAGCCATCAATCGATCGGTATTCAACAAAATTGAATTCTTTATTAATACACAGTTAACGGACTCCATCTATAACCTCGCTTCGGAAGCATTTAAAGAGAAAATAAGTGCGGACCAGCTTGCATATACACTCAACAATGTATACCAGTTGGGTCGTATTCGAAATGTTCAAGTTGTCGACTTTAATAAGAACACTGCAACCTACAAACTTGAATTTGATCAATATAATATCGACACAAAATTCTCTCTCGACAGTACGTTTCATTTCGATATACTATCGTTTTTACCTGCAGAAAAAACGATAGATACAACTGATAAACAAGATATCAAGTCAAAAACATCGATTTTGACGAAAGTCGAGGCTATATCTCCGACAGATTTTTATATCGATTCAATTGCAAACACATATATCAACGAAGGAAATGCACAGTCCCTGACTATAGCTCTTTTTCATAAAAACAAATACAAATCTTTTCTATATGGGGAAACAGAAAAGGGCAACGGAACGCTTCCTTCAGATACAACGCTATACGAGATAGGCTCCCTAACCAAAATATTTACGGCTATACTTCTCGCTGATTTAGTGACACGAGAAGTAATAAATCTTGACGACACAATCACAAATTTCTTACCAGACTCCGTATCCCAAAACTCTTCAATTCAAGGAATTACATTCAAGCAGTTAGCAAACCACACATCTGGATTACCTCGCTTGGCTAGCAACGCCGACGAAGTTGCTGACTTCAAAATAAACGACCCGTATGCCAACTATAAACGAACAGACCTATTCCAATTTTTAAAAAATTATGAAATGAACCCCGAACGATCCGGGAGCTACGAATATAGCAATCTAGGCTATGGGCTTCTGGGGGAATTAGTTTCCTCTATCAATAAAAAGCCATATATACAGTGTGTACAAGAGATAATTCTAACACCTTTAAAAATGAGCAATACAACAGATAAGTCGGTAATAAACTCGAAACATCTAATTACCGGATATGATAATCAAGGCCAACCAACGAATGCGTGGACATTCGATGTTATGGTTGGTGCCGGGGGATTAAAATCTACCGCGCGCGATTTGATGTTGTTGGCATTAGAACAGTTTAAAATGCCTGAAAACAAATTTCAGTATGCCTTGGCCCTAACTAGGCAGTTTACCGCTTTCACTCCAGACAATACAGATATTGGCTTAGCTTGGCGAATGAGTATGCTGGACGGACTGATCTATTTTCATCATTCTGGAGCCACAGGCGGTAGCACTTCCTTTATTGGAATTTCGCCCGACACAAAATCAGCAATCGTGGTACTGTCTAATTCCACACAAAGCGTCGATTCAATTAGTAAAGCGATCTTAGAAAAGATCATCGGAGATCCGAACGAGTAGAACATTTTCAAACTTCAGGTAGTTCAACCAATTCATTTTAAAAAAATGAACGCATTTTAGCTATTTCATAGTCTCCCTGAAATGATTTAATTAATTTCAGACTGCGCGCATCGTACAAATATGTCGCTGGATAATTCTCCGGTAAAAAATATTCAAAAAACTCTGTGCCAGGATCGCGCCAGAACGATACGTGTGCTTTACCAATAAGGGTTTTTCCAAACATATTGACAAAGCCTTTAATATGAGTTACGCTCTGCATGCAAATAAAAAAGACAGAAATTTCCTTAAATTCTTCAAAGTCATCCGCTATTCCTTGCGCAAATTGTTGACAGTGAGAACAACCAGGATCATAAAACACTAGCATAATTTTACCCGTCTTCGGTAGCGATTCTTTAAATACACGTGTGCTGTCATCAACGTTGTATATAGTTTTCAGAATTGGTAATTGTTGTTTATCATTTTGGCCCAAGCAAGCCTGCCACATTAAAAGAAATATAATCAATAATCTATTTTTTGTCATTATTTTAAATTTAGCCTTTAATCAGCATTCCACCCCCTAAATTGGACGTTAATTTCGGAA
>NZ_JABMCQ010000068.1 GCF_013179575.1 Sphingobacterium shayense
CTTCGCGAAGTGCAACCTCACCAAGTCTTTGCTGCGGGTGATTTTGCAGATCCACATGGAACACATCGTGTGTGTTTCGATATTCTATTTGAAGCGTTAAAGCGTCTAACGAAAACTGATGAATGGACAAAAGATTGTTGGCTATGGTTATACCGCGGTGCATGGCATGAATATCCAATTCACGAAATCGAGATGGCTGTACCGCTTTCTCCTCAAGAAGTTAAACGCAAACGCCTTGCAATCTTTAAACACCAATCGCAAAAAGATGTTCCGGTTTTCCCTGGAGACGATCCGCGAGAGTTTTGGGTTCGTGCAGAAGACCGTACGAGTGAGACTGCCGAATTATACCATAAGTTAGGGCTGGCTGACTACGAGGCAATTGAGGCATTTGTACGTTGGAAATTCGATTAAGTAGGATTTATTTAAAAGCTTATTATGCAGCCTTAGCACTTCGCGGGCTGCATTTTTTTATCCGATCGGGAGGTTATGTATCGCGTTCAACACTTCTATATTATTAAAAGAGAGCAAACAAATCGAAGAACGCAGAGCGGTAGGCAGTACCCCAAAATATTTTTTAAAACTCATGCTGAAATGAGTAGCGTGCTTATAACCAGTCATTTGGGCGACGTCGGCAATTCTACAATCACCTGTTAATATCAGTTTCTTGGCATAAAGCATCTTGACCTCGAGGATGTAGTTCATAATAGTTTTCCCTAGATGCCGCTTAAAATATATTTTTAAATATTGCTCGTTTGTCCCTACTGCTTTGGCTAATTCACTAATTGTATAGCTTTTTGTTAAATCGTGTTCAATTAATATTTGTGCTTGAGTGACTTTTTCAAGTAGGTTGTTATGCAAAGGGATATCGGTTTTTGAAGCTATAAGTTCAAGCTGGAAAGCTAGTAAATCCAGTAAGAGGCTTTGTATTCGAATGTTCTTAGAAAGATAACTGCTGGCCTGAAGTTCAACAACGCGTTTTTTTAATAGCGTAATGCGGCTACTCTCCGTTGTGACAAGCTGTTTCTGGTTAATTTTTAGAGACATATCAACGACTGTGTGCTGGGCGATAAAGACGACGACATACCTGCTGTCGTGATGTATCTCTGGTATATATAGTTTTTGACCTTTCTGTACCTGTTGTAGGATATTTTGACTCTTTTCAACGTTGAACGTTTCCTCATCTACGAGATACCATAGATCGGCCTGCATTTGATAAGGGAGGATATTTAGGTAGCCATTACATGGAATTTCTAGTCTAATTTTTTCTGATTTTCCTATAAGTAGGTAGTCCATACTTGTGTGCAACGTGTAGAAGCACGGATCAGCGCTTTTTGTGTTGTGATTTTCGGAAAGTGAAGTTTTATTTTCCAAACCTTTCATTTTGTTATTTAGATTAATTCTAGTTTTGCAGCGTTTATTTAGACTTGTTCTAAAGACAAAGATAACGTATTAGCACTAAATAATGAAGCAACTGTTTCTTGTATTTTTTTTTCTGGCATGTTTTAATCCGCTATTTGGACAATTTTCACAAATTAAGGGAGCTGTGAAATTAGCGGATGGCACACCTATCGGTCAAGCTACGATTACGGTCAAGGGTGCCGATATTGCGACGATGTCTTCGTCGGATGGTACCTTTGTAATCGAAAGAATGCCTTATGGGAACCAAATGCTTAAGGTTAGTTCTATTGAAATTCTAACCAAAGAAATTTCGCTCGCCATTAATCAGCCAAGTCATATGTACGACCTAGAAGTATCCAGGAAGGGAGATCTTGATATTGAAGAAGTTAATATTACGGCTAAAACTGAAAAGCGAGAGTTAGAAACAAGCGGTTTTGCTGTTGCTGTAATTGAAACGAAAGAAGCGGCTCTTCGGAATTTAACGACTAATGAATTACTTGATCGTTCCGTTGGAGTTCGCGTACGCCAAAACGGAGGCTTAGGTTCCGCTGTTGAATATAATCTAAATGGAATGACAGGTAGTACCGTAGGGTTGTTTCTTGATGGTCTAGAGCTGTCGACCTATGGCTCGTCGTTTAATCTGAATAATATTCCTCCAGCTATGATTGAGCGTATCGAGGTGTACAAAGGGGTGCTCCCATCTCATCTATCGGGTGATTATGTTGGAGGAGCGATCAATGTTGTTTTAAAAAACAGTGCCTCTCGCAGCAATTTAACGGCGGCGGTTTCTTATGGTTCATTTAACACATTTCAGACGGATCTAAGCGGAATGTTTCGTGATCAAAAATCAGGATTCACCGTTCGGGCATCCGGCTTTTATACGTATACAGATAATAGCTACGAGACTTGGGGGAAGTTTTCTAAGTTTTATCAACCAAACGGACGCGTGGAGCGCTATTATAAAGCAAAACGGTTTAACGATAGTTATAAATCATTAGGCGGTCGTTTCGAAGTCGGGTTTACTGATGTGAAATGGGCGGATCAGTTTTTTGTCGGCTACAATGGCTCTTTTACACATAATGAGATCCCTCATGGTCAAACCATGGGGCGTCCATATGTCGGCCGGTTTAATGAATACGACGCGAATGTGCTCATGCTGAACTATCGCAAAGACAATTTCTTCTTGGAAGGACTCTCTCTGAATTTTAATGGTATTTATAGTAGTCGTGGTACCTATCTGCAAGATACGGTGGGTTGGCAATACAACTGGGATGGAAATATTCGGTTAGACAATAACTTAGAGCCTATGCACCGTGGTGAAGGGCAAGGACAACAAGGGGAAAAAACGATAACCGATGTTTCGCGTAGAATCACTAATCTAAGAACCAACCTGGCGTACAACATTACGAAGAATCACCGTGTATCGATGAATCATAAATTCGAGATGACCGATCGTAATGATGTAGATTTACTAAACCCCGTCGACGATCGGTTAAAAACTATTACAGATGTGTCTCAACATATTTTTTCCGCTAGCTATGAGGCGATCACGCTCAATGAAAGACTTAAAACAAATGTCTTTGGCAAATACAGTATATTAAACAATAAGCAGGTTAAACCGTTCGTGGAATCCGTAAATGGCGAACCAAATATAGCCTATAATCAGATCAAAAATCAGGATAATAACGTTGGATACGGATTAGCAGTTGCTTATACGATATTACCTGAAGTCGTATTCATCGGTTCTACCGAGCGGACGTTCGTTAACCCTACGGAAGAACAGCTGTATGGAGCAGCGGAGAAGAATATCGTTGGAAACTCCAGCTTGCGGTCAGAGGAGTACCTAAACATCAATGCAGGAATGCGCTTAGGAAGATTTTCATTCGGGAAGCATCGTGTATCGTTATATGGTAGCGCATTCTGGCGCAACGGCAAGGAAAAAATGGCTCTTGAGGTAAATGAAAATTTAAGTGAAAATGAGATCGAGATGTCCCAATTTGTAAATCTGGGAAAAACCCAGTCTCGAGGGTTTGAGGCTGAAATAAATTACTTGTACGGGAACGCACTCAATGTGATGGTCAGCTTCTCGAAATTTAATGCGCTTTTGAAAGAGAAGTACGATCAGTTCGGCACAGAGAACAGGTTTTATAATGCCCAAATACCAAATGAGCCCTTTTTTAATGTGAATGGCAATGCGCAGTATAGAATAAATAATCTTTTTCAAAAAAAATCTATTCTTAACCTGCATTATAATACGGGATATGTTGCGCCTTTTAGAACCGTATGGCCAGAATCTGAATGGTTCACAACACCAAGCCAGTTTACGCATGATTTTGGAATAAGCTATCGTCCACCAAGTGGTAAATTGGTGGTAAGTATAGATGGGAAAAACATGTTCAATGCCGAGGTGTATGATAATTTTGGCGTACAAAAGCCAGGACGAGCATTTTATTTGAAATTAAATTATACAATTAGTAAATTTTAGAATATATATTATGAAAATGAAGTTAATAAAGGGGGCCGCGTGGATGGCTATTTTATCTTCCCTTGCCATCGTGGGATGTTCTGAAAACAATGATGGCCCTACAGATCCGATTGTAGACGCCGATCGTTGGGTGACGTTATCTTTGGCATTAGACGAGCCGGGGAATGACAATCCCGCAGACGGTAATGCTGGGACAATGGTTTTTAGTGTATCTGCTGAGGAGGCTGCCAATCCGGCAACGACTATAGATGTGCTTAAAAATGGAATGGGCGTTAAGTCGGAACGCACAGCGCGCTTGCAAGCGTCCGAAGCTGGAGATTTTTTATATAATATTCAATATACCGGTGATGACGGAGGGATTTTTAATAAATACCAGGTATTAGGGGGAAATAAATTTCAAGATACTGGTGATGAGGTGGATATTGAACCGTATGCAGGTAAGTCACCAAGATGGGTGATTGCGAAAGAGGGCATCGGTATTGCCGTAAATTTGATAGGTAGTAAAACTGTTTATGAGGGGACGGCACCAAATTTTGTTTATAAATATACGAGAGGGAACGCGAATCTGGTTGCATTAGATTTAAACAACCCTCAAATTTTAAAAACGGCCGAATTTCCCTTTCCTTTATCGGCCGAAGATGAGGCTGCAGGTTACTCTGTAGGTCGCATTGATGTTCCTATTATTAATCAAGCAGGGAACAAAGTATTTATCGGATGTCGTATAAGCAAAGTTAATCCTTCCTTGTTTAGTATTGTGGATGGGGAACCTAAATGGGATAGTGAAACTCCCGATGCTGGAGTGAGAACGCTCGTTGTAGACTATCCAAGTTTAGCCAACCCCAAAGTGATTTCGTCTACGAAAACCAGTGGGAATACCAATGGATACCGAAGTCGGATGATGTTTTTGGGCGACGATGGGCATGTGTACCAAGCTACCTCTGGAGAAAAAGCGGGTGGATCTAAAATTTTACGTATAGATAAAAATACGAATGAGTATGACGGAAATTTTGTGTTTAGTCTGGATGCAGCTTTAGGTGTAAGCGGCAGCTATATCGAGTCTTGGAGGTATGTGGGCGAGGGTATCGGCTATGTCATTTACAGCCTGCAAGTAGAAGGCAAGCGGACAGGAGGATATGTTGCCCGCATTGACCTGAATTCCAATTCAGCGACGAAAATGAATATCGGGGGTATTGAATCTAAATTGGATTTTGGTCAGCATCAGAATATTGGGTTAAATGGAGATTTCGTATATATTCCGGTTGTTTCTGCTACAGAGACCGAGGGATACCTGTATATTTTTAACAAAAAGACAGGAGCCGTGCAAAAAGGCGCGAAATTAATTAATAAGGTTGGAAACCGTTATATCGGTGCGTATTAATTAGTCGTTGGATATACCGTATAAATCAAAATCAGAGAAGGCTTATTATGAGCGCTCTGATTTTGGCATAGTTGGAGCAGATATAAAATGAGCAAAAATAAAAGCGAGAATAGGAATTGGTTAAGAGTCCGGAAATTCTTCAATGACATTCATCTTTGGGGTGGGTTAGTTTCTGGAATAGTAGTATTTATTGTCTGTATTACGGGAACAATTTATGTTTATAATACGGAAATTAGAGAGGCTGCTTCCCCTGAATATTATAATGTTGAACCGTCTGGTGAACCGTTACAACTTGACACGCTTCTTGCTCTAGCAAAAACAAGCATTCAGGGGGAAATAAGGGGTGTGAACGTGCCTTTTTCCAAAACGACAACCTTCGGTGTTCTTTATAGTAAAGCGGCAAAGGATGCAAAAGGGTCGGGAGAGCAGAAACGTGGTGATAAGCAGCGTGCATTAGTTGCGCTAGCGCAGCGCGATTCGGCAGGATCTCAAATGCAGCATTCAGGGTCTTTAGTTGATAAGAATGTAAAAGTAAGATCTGAAAAAGTCACATTACAGGACAGGCAAACAGAAAAGTCTGACAAATCTGAACAGAAAGCACAGTTGAAATCAGACGCGCCTAAAGAAGCCAAAAAAGGAGGGGGACGTCGCCGGCTAAATCAAATGATGGTTAATCCATATACCGGTGAGATGATCGGAGACGTAACAGAGGTTAAAACCCGCACCGCAGAGTTTATGCAGAAAATGTTTTCATTGCACCGGTGGTTGATGTTGAATGAAATTGAGAACCCCATATTTGACGGGGTGGAAAATAGAAAATTGGGTTCATGGATCTCTGGGACTGCCACTTTATTGTTTTTGTTGGGGGTAGTAAGCGGTCTTATAATTTGGTTTCCGAAAAAGCTCCGCGGGTGGAAGAATGGATTGAAAATCAGATGGTCAGGGAATTGGAAGCGTATCAATCACGATATTCATAATACACTTGGACTATACACATGGGTGGTCCTGTTCTTGATGGCGATTACAGGCCCATTTTGGTCCTTTGACTGGTATCGAGAGGGGTGGCAGAAGAGTTGGGGCACGCATGCGAGTCAAAAAGTCGAGCAAAATGAAAAAGCCAAACCTTTATCTCAAGTTATTCCGGGAAAGGCAACACTCACGCTAACTGAAACAGTATTTGCTGTAAATCAGGCTTTACCCTATAATGGGGATATTACAATTAATTTTGCTACGGATAGTGTCGGAACTATTAGCGTCTCAAAAAACCGTGTTGGCTTTTTCGCTCCCGCTGCCAGTGATAAGTTGATTTTAGATCAGTACACTGGAGAAGTACTAGAATCTGATATCTTTCGCGAGAAGCCCTTACGTGAACGTATTGGTTCTTCAATAAAGGCATTGCATGTTGGCAATGTATATGGACAATTTTCTAAAATACTTTATTTTATAGGCTGTCTGGTAGCAACTTCATTACCGATTACAGGAGTGTTAATTTGGATTAATAAGATGAAGAAACCTCTTAAAAGAAAGAAAAAATGATTTTTTAACTGAGAATATCTTTCCTGATAAAGGGAAGATATTCTCAGTCCTATTCAGAAAATATGTAACCCAGAGATAGCGGATGCATTGAAATATCAGCGTGTTACAATCCCCTATATTTCCAGAAAACTTGACGTTATTCTTTCTCTCCGCTAATTTTACCTACAATCATTTCAATTACAGCGACGACAACAGCGAACAACACCGCGGTCCAGAATCCGTCGACGTCGAATTTGCTTCCCATTATACTATCGCTAAGCATAATCATCAATACTGTGATAATGAAGGAAACTAAACCGAACGTTAGCCAGTTTAAAGGAAACGTAAATAGCCTTAGGATTCCCCCGACAATAGCATTTACAAAACCAATCACCAATCCGGTTAGAATGGCCCAGCCAAAACCAGCGACTTGAGCTCCTGGAACAATATACGCCGCTAAGGCAACGACAATTCCTGTGATTAACAAACTAATAATAAATCTCATAATAAGTCATTTAATAAAATGAATTTTGTATTAATTATTAACGAGTCAAAAAAAATGCCAAAAGCGCGATGATTTCCTCTGTCTCGTGATTGATACAAAGCGATTTGTGTTTTGTGTTATGCTTTCTCAACAGAAAGAGCTGCTTGAATACAATTTACTATGCAAGCATAAAAAAATATGCGTATATTTAGCTAACAATTATAGACATTCGAACGTACGTTCGTCATTTTTTTACAAAAAAAAGTGTTATGAAACATCTAACAATCATTGTGTGTGCAATGTTCATCGCTGTGGGGCTCTACGGACAAAGTGATGATCCGATTATTGGTAAATGGCAAAATCCAAGTGGAGAGGGACGAATTGAAATTTTTAAAAAGGGGGATACGTTTTTTGGAAAGCTGTATTGGATTAAGGACACCAATAAAAAAGATGCGAAAAATCCGGATAAAAAGCTGCAAAACAGAAGAATTCAGGGGCTCGAAATTTTAACCGATTTTGCTAAAGATGGAGACACCTACAGTGGGGGAGAGATTTACGATCCCAAGTCAGGAAAAACTTATAGTTGTAAAATGACACTTAAAGGGCAAGATAAGCTGGATATCAGGGGGTATATTGGTTTTTCTTTGTTGGGGCGAACTGAAACCTGGAGTCGAGTCAAATAAGGTCCTTTCCGAATGATTGATGTCAAAAGTTTTTACTTTTTGTTTTTTAACGTAACTTGGTAGAAATTATACTGCCATGTCCGTTAACATGCCCTATATCGAGAATGTAAAACTCGCCCTACAGTCTATCGTTAGTAATAAACTGAGGACATTCCTTACCGCGTTGATTATTGCGATCGGTATAATGGCATTGATTGGAGTGTTGACGTCCATTGACGCCATCCAAAGTTCTTTGACGAATTCGTTTTCGTCGATGGGGTCGAATTCGTTCAATATTCGAAATCGGGGTATAAATGTACAAATAGGATCATCAGGAAGTAAAGCAAAAGTTTTCTCTTCAATTACTTACCAAGAAGCTTTGGATTTTAAAGATAATTTTGATTTCAATGCGATCGTGTCGGTAAACGTGAATGTCACCTGGGGAGCTACTGCGAAATATAAATCTGAAAAGACTAATCCAAATATCGGTGTAATTGGCGCGGATGAGAATTACCTTCAAACATCCGGCTACAAGATAGCGACCGGACGAAACCTTACCGCGCAGGATGTAGAAAATTCGAATAGTGTTGTTCTAATTGGCCAAGAAGTTAAAACGAAGCTATTTAAAAGCAATAAAGATCCTGTGGGCGAAAATATAACCCTTGGAGGCAATCGGTTTACCGTTGTTGGTGTACTGGAAAGCAAAGGGTCTAGCGCTGGTTTTGGAGCAGATAAAGCTTGTTATGTTCCTTTATCAAGGGGGAGGGCGATGATGAGTAATGCCGATCCCTCTTATGCTATAACCGTAATGACACAAGATCCCTTTAAAATGGACGCAGCTGAGGGCGAATCGATTGCTACCTTTCGCAAGATTCGTGGGTTGAACGCAAAACAGACCAATGATTTTGAAATTGTAAAATCGGACGCGGTGGCGCAAATGCTAATGCAAAATTTAACTTATGTCACTGCAGGTGCCATCGTTATAGCGTTTATAACCCTTGTTGGCGCCTCTATTGGATTAATGAATATTATGCTTGTCTCGGTTACCGAGCGTACTAGAGAAATTGGGGTACGAAAAGCGATCGGCGCTACTCCATCGGTTATCCGCAGGCAGTTTCTAATGGAAGCGATTGTAATCTGCGTGCTTGGTGGTATCGCCGGTATTGTATTGGGAATTGTGATAGGTAACCTTCTTGCACTCGCATTGGGGGCTGATTTCATTATTCCTTGGCGTTGGATGTTTCTTGGGATTAGCGTCTGTGTTGGTGTTGGCATGTTGTCGGGATATTACCCAGCTTCTAAGGCTTCAAAACTCGATCCCGTTGACGCGCTTCGGTACGAATAAAAATAGAGCAATCGATTTCTTGCATGGGTATGAAATTATACCCTTATCTTCGTGTCAAGGTTTCCACTTTGGCGGAAATATTAGAAACTTATTTATAAATTTTACTTTTTTAGAATGTACAAGACATTGAAACCCGCATTAGAAAAAGAACTTGCTGCAATTAAAGAAGCTGGTTTGTACAAGGAAGAACGCATTATTGTTACTCCGCAAGCTGCCGATATTAAAGTGAGCACTGGGCAGGAAGTAATTAACTTTTGTGCGAACAATTACCTAGGGTTATCCTCCCATCCGAAAGTTATTGAAGCAGCCAAACAAGCGATCGATTCACACGGTTACGGTATGTCGTCTGTACGTTTTATTTGTGGTACGCAAGATATTCATAAAGAACTTGAGGCTAGGTTATCTTCTTTTTTAGGAACCGAAGATACTATTTTATACGCTGCAGCATTTGATGCGAACGGAGGGGTATTTGAACCTCTTTTAGGAGCAGAAGATGCGATTATATCTGATGAATTGAATCACGCATCGATAATTGACGGCGTCCGTCTGTGTAAAGCACAGCGGTTTCGCTACAGGAACTGTGACATGGAGGATTTGGAGGCACAATTGAAAGCAGCCTCAGGTGCTCGCCATCGTATGATCGTTACCGACGGCGCATTTTCTATGGATGGATCAATAGCTCCTTTGGATAAGATTTGTGATTTAGCAGATAAGTACGAAGCTTTAGTGATGATTGACGAATCTCACTGTTCAGGCTTTATTGGTAAAACGGGTCGTGGTACCCACGAGCTTTTTGACGTAATTGATCGAGTAGATATTATAACAGGTACCCTAGGTAAGGCTTTAGGAGGAGCCTCGGGCGGTTTCACTTCAGGACGGAAAGAAATTATTGATATGTTACGCCAGCGGTCACGGCCATATTTATTTTCCAATACGTTAGCCCCAGCTATTGCCGGCGCTTCTGTGGCGGTATTAAACATGCTTAGTGAGACTACAGATCTTCGTGATAAATTAGAAAATAACACTAAATATTTCAGAGAGAAGATGACTGCTGTAGGCTTTGATATAAAACCAGGGTTTCATCCAATTGTGCCAGTCATGCTTTACGACGCAAAATTAGCACAACAGTTCGCCAGTAAAATGCTTGATGAAGGAATTTATGTCATCGGATTTTACTATCCTGTTGTACCTCAGGGGAAAGCGAGAATCAGGGTTCAAATATCCGCGGGGCACGAAATTCAGCATCTTGATAGTGCCATTGCAGCCTTCACTAAAGTAGGTAAAGCGCTAGGGGTAATAAAATAATAACATAAAAAATAAAAAATTGAGGTGCAAATTAATTATCTTTGCACCTCGAATTTTTTATAATACAGTAACGCTCAATGCAAAATATCAGAAATATTGCGATCATCGCACACGTTGACCACGGTAAGACTACCCTAGTTGATAAAATCTTATATTTCACCAACCAGTTTCGCGAAAACGAGAATGCAGGTGATCTTATCTTAGACAACAATGATTTGGAGCGTGAGCGTGGTATCACCATCGTTTCCAAGAATGTGTCTGTAAAATATAAGGACACAAAGATAAATATCATTGATACTCCTGGTCACGCCGACTTCGGTGGTGAGGTGGAACGTGTGTTGAAGATGGCAGACGGAGTTGTGTTATTAGTAGATGCTTTTGAAGGACCAATGCCACAAACACGTTTTGTGACGGGTAAAGCTTTGGCGCTTGGTATTAAGCCGATTGTTGTTGTCAATAAGGTTGACAAGGAAAACTGTCGTCCTGAAGAGGTTTACGAGCAGGTTTTCGATTTATTCTTTAGTTTAGGAGCTAGCGAAGACCAATTGGATTTTCCTGTGTTGTATGGTTCGTCTAAACAAGGATGGATGTCAACAGATTGGAAACAACCAACAACGGATTTTACTAGTCTACTAGACGCGATTTTAGAGCATATTCCAGCACCTGCAATTTCTGAAGGAACATTGCAAATGCAGGTTACGTCCTTAGATTACTCAACATTTGTTGGTCGTATCGCGATTGGACGTGTTGCACGTGGTGTCATTAGGGAGAATCAACCGATTTCGTTAGTAAAACGCGACGGAAAAATTGTTAAGTCACGTGTAAAAGAACTTCAAGTATTTGAAGGTTTAGGGCGTATTAAAGTGTCTGAAGTTGTTGCTGGCGATATTTGTGCTGTAGTTGGTATTGATGGATTTGATATTGGTGACACAATTGCAGATTTCGAAAACCCCGAACAATTGGAGGTGATGCATATCGATGAGCCAACAATGAACATGTTGTTTACAATTAACAACTCACCATTCTTTGGGAAGGAAGGAAAATTTGTTACCTCACGTCATATTTATGACCGCCTACAAAAAGAATTAGAAAAAAATCTTGCCCTGCGTGTTGTTCCTACAGATTCACCAGATGCATGGCTAGTATATGGACGTGGTATTCTTCATTTGTCCGTGTTAATCGAAACGATGCGTCGTGAGGGCTATGAATTACAAGTTGGTCAGCCACAGGTAATTGTTAAGGAGATTGATGGTGTGAAGAGTGAGCCTATCGAGGAGCTTGTTGTTGACGTTCCTGCTGAGGTTTCAGGAAAAGTGATCGAATTAGTGACTCAACGTAAAGGAGAGTTATTAATTATGGAAACTAAGGGTGATATGCAGCATTTGGAATTTTCAATCCCTTCTCGTGGTATCATCGGTTTACGTAACAACGTATTAACAGCAACTGCAGGCGAGGCTGTAATGGCTCACCGTTTAAAAGGATTTGAACCATGGAAAGGCACGATTCCTGGCCGTTTGGCGGGGGTACTAATTTCTCTTGATACCGGTTCAACTACTGCTTACTCGATTGACAAACTTCAAGATCGTGGTCGTTTCTTCGTGGATCCAGGCGTCGAAATCTATGAAGGACAGATTTTGGGAGAGCATATTCGCGATAACGATTTAACAATCAACGTTACAAAAGGAAAGCAGCTGACAAATATGCGTGCTTCTGGATCAGATGATAATACGCGTATCGCTCCAGCGATCAAGTTTTCTTTAGAGGAATGTATGGAATATATCCAAGCTGATGAATACATTGAGGTTACTCCGCAATCGATGCGTCTCCGTAAGATCTATTTAAAAGAGGGTGATAGAAAGATTAATTCGAAAAAATTTCAATAGTTTTTCGTTGAGCTAAATAAAACGTAAAAAAACCTGACGATCTATATTGTCAGGTTTTTTTATGTTTTATTTGTTTGGAAATTGATGTTCCAGTTTTCGGTTTTTCATCTCGTTGAATCTCAGTTTTCTTTCTTATATTCATCCTGTATTTATTTTGAAAATAGTATGGCTGCGGACAAATTGCGTTGGTTTCCCGTCGGAACGTTGCCGAAAGATGGTGAAATTAAGAAGATCCATATTGAAGGGCGCACGATGTGCATCATCGATCAAGGAGGACAAGTGTATGCCACTGGAGCACGGTGTCCACATGCTGGTGCGGATTTATCTCGGGGTTGGTGTGAACGAGGAAAGCTTGTTTGTCCCGTACATCGACATCAGTTTGATTTAGTATCGGGTAAAGGCGATTTAGGACAAGGGAATTTCATCCCTGTCTTTCCAATTCAAATCATCCAAGGAAAGCCATGCGTAGGAATTAAAACATCATGGTGGAAGCAGCTCTTCTCCTAACCTCGGTAATTACGTCTTTATATCTATATTTCGCGCAGTTTATCGGGCTCAATAGCGTTGATTAATGCACGTGCTAACACGCGATTCGGATCGATGATTGGGATTCCAGCGCTCTCTTTATCGTGAATTGCAAGTGGAAATTCAACCTCGCCTAATATAACGGCTTGCGCTCCATCTTTTTTGAGTTGGGTTATGAATGTCAATAGTTCTTGCCTTGCTCGATTGCTAACCGGTGAGGAAACCGCCTTTATGCCGTATGTTGTGTCATATATACAGGCTTGAACGCGTTCTTGTAATTCTATGCTAGGGGTTATTGCTGTTAAATCATATTGTTGGAAAAGGCTTGCAAAATGATCTATACTACCCGTTCCGGTCGCCGAAAGGACGCCTATTTTGGTGTGGCTGAGGTGCTCTTTGATGAATTTCACGGTCTCTTGGATCATGTGTAAGATCTTTACCTGGCTATTCACTCTTTCTAATTCTTCTAAAATGATATTAAAAATTTGGGGGGCATGCGCCGCGTGACATGGGATAGCAACAACGGTGGCACCAATACTTTCTAACTGCCGGATGATTTCGACAATTCCGCGAGCGGGGTTTTGAGTTGTTTGCCCTAAAAGATACGCGGTTCTGTCCGCGATTCGCTGCGGTTGGGAAGAAAGCACTACCGGAATGTGTTCGTGATCCGACCGTGCTTTAGTTTCTTCTATGATTTTTGTTAAGACGTCGAGTCCGGCGAGAGGACCGACACCACCTACGATACCTACCATGTCTCTTTTTCTATGTTTAAATCAGCCGTACTTTTAATTTACCACGAGTGAATGTTCAAAAATGGCGCCAAGCTAGATTTATGCTTCGATAAATTTAGTAGGGAGGGCGATGTGCTACAACATTCCTGGTCTTCGGTAATTAGAGTAGGTATATATCTTTTTTATAATGGCGGTTAGGTTTTGAAAGGAGGGCATCTTATAGCCGAAGGTCACTTGTAGTGGTATTAATACGTTTTATATATACATTTATCACTATCTTTGAAAGAAATTTTTAAACAGTCTGATGAATAAAAAGAAATTCTTACCCTTTTGTTTAGTTGTCGCAGCCGTCGTGGTTGGCTGTCAAGCTCAAGAAAACGAAACGCTTACCGATAATCCACTTCTGTTAAATTATGACACTCCTTTTGAGGTACCTCCATTCGATAAAATTAAAGATGAACATTTCCGCCCCGCATTTAAAGAGGCGTTAAGGAAGCATAATTTAGAAATCGATTCGATTGTAGATAACCAAGACGATCCAACTTTTCAAAACACTATCGTTGCACTGGAAAATGCGGGAATATTATTAGGCAATGTTTCTCGTGTATTTAATAATCTTAATTCAGCAAATACAAATGACTCTATTCAGGCAATCGATAAAGATTTAGCACCAAAACTTTCAGCACATAGAGATGAGATTGCACTTAACGCAGATCTTTTTTCCCGCGTGAAGACAGTTTATGCTAGCAGAACAAAACTAAACTTGGATATCGAAGACGCTAAGTTACTTGAAGAAACATACAAAGGCTTCGTTCGTTCCGGAGCGAATCTCTCTGCAGAAGATAAAGAGAAGTTGAAGAAAATTAATGCAGAGCTTTCTGTATTAACTACTGCATTCGGACAAAATTCATTAGCAGAGACCAATGCTTTTGAGTTGGTTGTTGATAAGGAAGAAGATTTGTCCGGTTTACCTGAAGCTTTGAAGATAGCGGCGGCAAATGAGGCCGAAGCAAGAAAGAAAACAGGGAAATGGGTTTTCACTTTAAAAAACCCGTCCGTGATGCCATTCCTTCAATATGCGGATAACAGAGCGTTAAGAAAGACAATTTGGGAGGCTTATCAAAGTCGAGGAAGCAATGGAAATGATAATGATAACAAGGAAACCCTTAAGAAGATCGCTAATCTTCGTCTAGCCAAAGCTAATTTGTTGGGATACGCATCTCACGCAGCCTATGTTCTCGAAGAATCTATGGCGGAAAAACCAGCAAATGTTTACGCATTACTTAACAAGATATGGACACCAGCATTAGCAAAAGCTAAGGTCGAAGCTGCTGATATTCAAAAAGAAATTGACGCCGCAAAAGATACCTTTCAGGTAGCCCCATATGATTGGAGATATTATCAAGAGAAAATTCGTAAATCTCGTTTCGCATTGGATGAAGAAGAGATTAAACCTTATTTTAGCCTTGCGGCTGTTCGTGAGGGCGCGTTTTCAACCGCGAGGAAACTATATGGGTTGACTTTTATTGCATTAAACAATGTACCAGTTTATCATCCTGAAGTTGAAGTTTACGAAGTAAAAGACAAAAATGGATCTCATTTAGGGCTCCTATACGCCGATTTCTTTCCAAGAGAGTCTAAACGGAGTGGTGCCTGGATGACATCTTATCGTTCGCAAGGGTATAAAGGAGGGGAGCGTGTCGCTCCAGTTATTTCAATCGTTTGTAACTTTACTAAACCTGTAGGGGATCAGCCTGCATTATTGACGTTTGATGAAGCGACCACGCTCTTCCATGAGTTTGGTCATGCGTTACACGGATTATTATCAAATGTAAGATATCGTAGCTTAGCTGGGACTTCTGTTTCACGTGATTTCGTCGAACTTCCTTCACAGATTATGGAAAATTGGGCTGCGGATCCAGAAGTTTTGAAATCCTACGCAAAACATTATAAAACAAAAGAAGCTATACCGGATTCGTTAATAAATAAATTAGAGAAAGCGGGAACCTTTGATCAAGGATTTGCAACGGTCGAGTATTTAGCGGCTTCACTGCTAGATTTAAATTATCACGCTGCAACAAGCCCCATTACGACCGATATTAATGCATTTGAGAAAGCTGCGATGAAGAAAATCGGCTTAATTGATGCGATTATACCTCGTTATAGAAGTACCTATTTCCAACATATCTTCTCGGGTGGATACTCTGCCGGTTACTACGCATACATCTGGTCCGAGGTTTTAGATTCAGATGCCTTTGCCGCATTCAAAGAGAAATCATTGTACGATCAAGGAACAGCTGCCTCATTTCGCCGAAATATCTTGGAGCGTGGTGGTACTGGAAATCCTGCTGAAATGTACCGACAATTTAGAGGTGCCGACCCAGATCCGATTTATTTAATGAAAAAACGTGGTCTAAACTAGCTTCGGCTAAGAACGATACCCAAAAACCTCAATGGCAATACAGATGCAATTGAGGTTTTTTTGTTCGCTTAGTTTTTGCGAGCGTGTGTTTCAGCGTCTAAGACTAAATGCCGATAGAGTTAAACTGCAAATCGTACAAACTTTTGTAATATCCTTCCTTAGCAAGGAGTTCGCTGTGCGTGCCAATTTCTTTTATTTCCCCCTTATCGAAAACGACGATTTTATCTGCCTTCTGTATCGTCGATAAACGGTGGGCAATAACAATAGCTGTGCGACCGGTCATCATCTGATCGATCGCTTGTTGTATCATTATTTCCGTCTCTGTGTCAATTGATGAAGTTGCTTCATCCAAGATGAGGATCGTAGGATTATATACTAGCGCTCGTATAAATGACACGAGCTGGGCTTGTCCGGCTGATAGGGTCGCTCCTCGTTCTTGTACCGGGTAATCAAATCCTCCAGGAAGTTTCATGATGAAATCATATGCGCCAACTTTTTTTGCCGCCTCAATAACCTCTTCCTTGGTAATTGTGGGATTATGGAGGGTGATATTGTTGAAAATTGTGTCCGAAAATAAGAAGACGTCCTGGAGTACCGTCGCGATATGACTACGCAAAAAGTCGAGATCATACTCACGAATGTCAATTCCGTCTAGTAGTATTGCCCCTTTTTGGATTTCATAAAAACGGCTTAGGATATTGATTGTTGAGGATTTTCCTGCTCCGGTTGCTCCGACTAACGCAAGTGTTTCTCCGGGTTTAACATGAAAGGTAACGTCTTTTAATACCCAGTTTTGTTCATTATAAGCGAGCCAGACATTTTCAAAGGCTATTTCTCCACGTACAACATCAAGTGTTTTTACGCCGTTGTTCGGTGTGAATTCGTCTGTATCAAGTACTTCGAAGATACGTTCCGCAGACACCATTCCCATTTGCAAAGTATTAAATTTGTCAATAAGCTCACGGATAGGTCTGAAGATCATGTTGATATACATCAAAAAAGCTACAACGACACCGGCAGAAATTTCATTAGCTAGTATCTGTTTTGACCCATACCATACTAATAGTCCGGTAGCAACCGCAACAATAATCTCAAGTACAGGAAAGAAAATAGAGAAATACCAATTTGCGCGGATATGGGCATCACGATGTTTCGCATTTATTTTATTGAATTTCCTCATTTCTTGCACATCCCGTGAAAAATACTGGATGATTGCCATTCCGCTGATATGTTCCTGTAAAAAGGTGTTTAGGTTTGAGACCCAATTGCGAACGTCTATAAAAGCAGACTTCATAGCTTCCTTGAAAATATAGGTTGCCCATATCATAAGTGGCATCGGAATCAATACTATGAGCGTCAACTTCCAATCGGTGTAAAACATAACGCCGATTATTACGACCAACTGCAACAAGTCGCCTATTATTTGTATGAGGCCCTGTGAAAAAATATTTGAGATTGTCTCTAAATCGGAAATCGTCCTAGTGATTAACTTTCCTATTGGCGTATTGTCAAAATATTTTAGTCGAAGCTGGGTTATATGATTGAATACTTGAATACGAATATCGCGAATAACGTTTTGCCCTAGCGTGTTGGTCGTTAAGGTGTGGTAATAACGTACGACGGTCTGAATAATAAGTAAGATGATCATAGAGATTAGCATCCAAGTCAACCCAGTCGAGTCGGGAGATAGAATATAGTTGTCTAACGTATATTCAATTAAAAGTGGCAAAGCGGGAGCCACAGCTGCTAATAGTATGGTTAATATCACTGATGCCCAGAACACCCCATTATACGGTTTCATGTACTTTACCATTCTCCCCAGGAGCTGGTTGTCGTAAGTCTTTCCTGTTATCTTTTGATCACTCAATGTTTATCGTTTATATAAGGGTAAACAACTCTGGTTAAATATAATGCATGGGCAGGGACGGATGTACCCGCATTCGCTCTGTTCTTACTAATTATAACCTCGTTAATGAATTCTGGAGGCTTGTTTTTTATACCAATTTCGAGTAACGTCCCGACTGTGGCGCGTACCATGTTTCGCAAGAATCGATCGGCGGTTATGTGAAAGATGTAACCCACGTCGGTTTTTTCCCACAGAGCTTGTGTCACCGTACAGATGTTTGTAAACACCTGTGTATTGGACTTAGAAAAACAGCTAAAATCCTGCGTTCCGAGTAAAAATTCCGCGGCCTTGTTCATTCGATCTACCTGAGGCTGATCTCTTAGTTGCCAAGAACGGTGTATTAAAAAAGGGTCTTTGGAAAAATGAATGTGGTATTCATAAGATCGTTCCGTTGCATCAAAACGAGCGTGAGCTTCGCGATGAACATTGATCATTCGCTTAACAGAGATGTCTGGGGGAAGCAGAGAATTTAAAGAATGTACGAAACGCTCTCGATTTTTAATTTGTTGTTCAAAGGCATCCATATGTACATAAAGTTGTTTAGCATGCACTCCAGTATCTGTACGCCCTGCGCCCGTCGTTTCTATCGGCTCACGGAGTAATGTTTGGAGAGCATCGTTTAAGCGCTGCTGGACAGAAATCGCATTGTTTTGTATCTGCCAGCCATGATATGCTGTACCATCGTATGCAATCTCAAGAAAAAAACGTTGTAATGTATCTTTCACCATACAAATCTAATGAAAACTCGTGTAAGCTGTTTGTAAAGTTAATAGTATCCGTGTGATTCTTATGATCGGATTAGGAATTAATTCTTTTGAATCACGCAATCAAATTGCTTACTTTGTTGTTTGAACTATTATTGATATAACATACCATCATGATTCAACGTATACAAACCGTCTGGCTTTTTTTAGCTTCTTTCGTTTTATTCGGGCTTTTTGTTTTTCCTTATGTGAACTTCATCGATTTAGTAGGTTTAGGTAAAAGAATATTGGTTACCGGAACCTTCTCTTCTGTGAATAACGAATCTGTAAGGGAGACGAGTAGCGTTATGCTCGCCCTGGTGTCTGGATTCGTGGCGCTACTTCCGTTAATAGCTATTTTCCAGTTTAAAAATAGAAAAAACCAGATCAAGTTGATTGGTTTGATTATTGTACTGATTATAGTATTAGGGGTGTGGATGTTTTCCAATGCGGCGTCAAAACTTGCGGGGATTTCTCAGACAATACAAGCGGGCAATATTGGTGTCGGATTTTTCTTGTTGCCAGTTGCTGTAATATTACTGGCTATGGCAATTGGCGGAATACGTAAAGATGAGAAACTCATAAAATCGGCTGATCGTTTGCGCTAAATAAACAAAGCGATTCTTGGTTGCTTAATGGTGTTCTTTATTAGAAGCACGCTCTGGAGTAGCCTTCTTCACGCGGAGTGAGTTGA
Source organism: Sphingobacterium shayense (assembly GCF_013179575.1). GTDB lineage: Bacteria > Bacteroidota > Bacteroidia > Sphingobacteriales > Sphingobacteriaceae > Sphingobacterium > Sphingobacterium shayense. The sequence goes on from NZ_JABMCQ010000068.1 coordinate 19,477, forward strand.
TGGTTGCTGATTTGCTAATTGGGTATATGAATAAATTTCTTTTTTTCTTTTGCATGCTATTCTTAGCGATTAATGGCCAAGCATTTGGCCAACAGGATAGCACGGTTAATATTACGGACGATATTCAAGTCGATGTGAAGTCGGTCACGTTGGATTCTCATAGCGACACGCTCACGGTAGAGCTTTTTCTGATTTCCTATCAGGTAGATCCGCGTGAGTTTAAGTTGAATACGTTTGCAACACAGCTTGTAGATGACACCGGTGGGGCTCATTTATTCTGGTCTATACAGATGGGACGTGTTCTAGTAAAGATTGGGGACCGTCAAAACTATCTGCATTATTTGATTGAAGAGAATGAGCCCGTTCCCTTTACTTTAAAAATAGCGGGCTGGGGCGAAAAAGCGGCTAGTAAACTTAACGTGGTATTTGAAGATAGTAACGAAGTGGGAAAGTATATCACCCATCAAGTGAACTTAATGCCCACTCAACTGGAGAATTAACAGTTCCCTTCGATCTAACGGAGCTAGGATGACATAAAAAAACGGCTTACTACGAAAAGTGGTAAGCCGTTTTTTCTATTAAGTTGTTATCTTGAGTATCTAAATTGCTGTTTGTCCATC
>NZ_JABMCQ010000069.1 GCF_013179575.1 Sphingobacterium shayense
TTCACCGACTCTGGGATATCGTCTTCAAAACGTTTCGCAGCTAAAGTTCCTGGACGTTCTGAATACGCGAACATATATGCGAAATCATATTTTACATAATCCATCATGGATAACGTCTCCTGATGTTCCTCTTCAGTTTCCGTACAAAAGCCCGTAATAACGTCGGTAGATATTCCACACTCAGGAAGAATACGACGTATAGCATTCACCCGATCGATATACCAAGGACGATCATATGTTCTATTCATCAAGTCAAGCACCCTAGAGTTTCCTGATTGTACCGGCAGGTGAATATATTTACAGATATTTTCATATCTAGCCATCGTATAGAGTACCTCATCGGTAATATCTTTTGGATGGGATGTTGAGAACCGTACGCGTAATTCGGGACTGACCTCAGCGACCAACGTCAATAATTGAGCAAAATTAACCGTTGGCTGCAGTTCCTTACCTTCTTTCGCGGCTGGAGTATATTTGTAAGAATCAACATTTTGACCAAGCAATGTTACTTCACGGTACCCCTGATTAAACAAATCGAGGGCTTCTTGGACAATCGAACGGGCGTCACGACTGCGTTCGCGGCCACGTGTAAATGGTACCACGCAAAAAGAACACATATTGTCACAACCACGCATGATTGATATAAATGCAGAAATTCCATTCGAGTTTAACCGAACCGGACTAATATCAGCATAAGTCTCTTCACGGGAAAGCAATACATTTACTGCTTTTGTACCGTCATCCACCTTATCAATTAAATTAGGGAGGTCTCGGTATGCATCTGGACCAACCACAACATCAACCAACTTTTCTTCTTCTAGAAATTTAGCCTTTAAGCGCTCGGCCATACAGCCTAACACTCCAACAATCATTCCTGGATTCCGTGATTTTGCTGATTCAAATTCTTTCAGTCTGTTGCGTACACGCTGTTCCGCGTTCTCTCTGATTGAGCAGGTATTGATAAAAATGACGTCAGCTTCTTTATAGTCTTTGGTCGTCTCAAACCCTCTATCCAATAGAATAGAAGCGACGATCTCGCTATCAGAAAAATTCATCTGGCACCCATAACTCTCTATATATAATTTTCTACCTTGAGATTTACCTGTTGCCAGCATATCTAATGCCTCTCCCTGACGGGACTCATCGTGTGTTTTCGTAGTATGATCTAGTTCTAGCATAGCACTTTTTAAAAGACTACAAAGTTAACAATAAAAACTTAGAACGGTGACACTTTGGCAGAGGTTGAATAAAATTTAACACTAGGATTTCAACCTAGGAAGCGTACAAGATGATCTATAAAATACAAATAGCAACTCGGCGAGTTGCTATTTGTAGAAAAACAATTTACTTATTTTTTGTTATTGAGCTGCTTCTTGTTCTGCTTCCTTCACCATTTTGTCACCAGCAACAATTGCTATCTCTACACGACGATTTTCAGCACGACCCGCGTCTGTATCGTTTGAGGCAATAGGCTCGGAAAAATTCTTCCCTTGCGTCTTAACGCGACCGCCCGCCAAACCCTGAGAAACAGCAAATGCTTTTACCGCTGCCGCTCTCGATTCCGACACTTTTTGGTTGGCGTTCAATGTCCCCACGTTATCCGTGTGTCCAATCACCAAAATTTCCGTTCCGGGCTCTTTGTTTAATGTAGCTACTAAATTCGTGATATTTTCTTTCGCGGCAGATTTCAATGTCGAACTATTAAAATCAAACAAGATACCTTCATCAAACTTCACGATGATACCCTCATCGGATTTGATTACTTCAGCTCCTGCAACAGTGTTCTCAATTTCTTTAGCTTGTTTGTCCATTTTCTTCCCGATTAGGCCACCTGCTACACCTCCAATCGCAGCTCCTGCAAGAGCACCGACAGCTGTATTACCGGCTTTGCCTCCGATTAATGCGCCAAGCCCTGCGCCTGCAGCAGTACCGATTACTGCGCCTTTAGTTGTACTACTGGTGTTCTGTATAGTAGAACAACTTGCTAACAACATTACAGATGTTGCTACCGATAAGCCATAAACAGCTACTTTCTTATTCATTTTCATAATCAACCTAATTTTCTTTGTATAATTTGTCTAATAATACGTTAAACAAAGCAAATGCCAAAAAGTGTTCTAAAAACGGAATAGATTCAAAAGCACCTATTATTTATTTTTCTTGTGGAGGAATTTCTAACTTTGGAAGACGTGTAGATTTAGGCCTACCATTCCGAACCCAAGTTTCGAAGGAGTTTTTCACATAGCTCATAAAATCATATTGCCCCCATCGCTCCACCAAACTATAGGAAGGCCTATACAAATCCATAAATGACTGGAGCTCATCCCCCTCTAAATTTGTGAGTCTACTTACGGACGTTTTATTAAACACCCTATCAACTTTGGATTGTTCAAGTTCACGATCAACCACCTTCGCAAAACGTTTCGCATTCTTTGCATCACGGCCAAACAAATTATAAAGAGCAGTAGCGGGGCTACCGACATAGGTTCCGAAAGTATTTTTACCACCATTGTAGACACCCTTTTTCCGATAATCGTCTAGCATATCACGCATTTCGGCCTCTTTACTTTGACGGCTGACGACAACGGTCTCAATTGTTAGACCTTGCTGCATTTCAATTAATATATCTTCTTCAGTAAACAGCTGCGTTTTCACAGGGCCGTAACCCGTTTTAGTAAACGAAAGGCTGTCTCCCACTGAAGCTTCAATAATAAAAACGCCAAACGTATTTGTCTTCGCCGTTCTTTTCGTTCTAAGATTAGTCACATTTACATCAGTAATACGCGTGCTTTCTCCTTTTTCCACGACGAATCCAGATATTCCTTTTGTCTGAGCCAGAGTGAAATTCGTCCCAAAAACAAAAAAGACTATTGTGCCTAACATTAGGCATAGATATTTAGTTTTAATATACATTCCGACTAAAATTAACAAATGTTTGGACGAGGTAATGTTAAAAAGTTCTAAATCGAACTTTTTACTTTACGTAAGGATAGAAAACGAAGTTTGCACCCTCTGGCACCACAACAAAAAGGCACATAAAATTCTCTGGTTTCTTAAAATGTTTAATAAAGTAATCTTTGCGCTCTTCTTTAATAATCCCTACTTCCAAGAATTCTTCGAGCGAACTTACATTAATAGACCATTGTGTTTGCAAATCTTTGCGATCTAGTAGCAATTCCCCTACACTAATCTCGTGCTGATGAGCGACAAATATCGGATACTTGGTATATCCCTCTGCTATCAGCTCATTTGAAACTTCTTTTATCGAGTCCGCATAAAAATCTAAATCTAATTTTAGGCTCTTCAACGGACTTTTTACGCCTTTCTCATTTTCTCGAGAGGCTCCCCCAGAAATTAAGTCTTCTATATCCAAAATTTAAAATTAAAAGTCCACACTAATTTATTCTACAATCTAAACAAACATTATGCCTTTAGTTTTAAAAGCACTACGTTTTCGACGTGCTGCGTATGTGGAAACATGTCCACCGGCTTGATACGAGCTACATCATACTTTTTTTGTAAAATTTCAAGATCGCGTGCTTGCGTGGCAGCGTTACAACTTACATAAACTATCTTCGCAGCTTCCATTTCGAGAATTCGATTTACCACATCAATATGCATTCCTGCTCGTGGCGGATCGGTTATAACAACGTCAGGGCGGCCGTGCTGTGCAACAAAATCAGTTGTTAATACATCTTTCATATCGCCCGCATAAAACTCAGTGTTATTGATATCGTTAATCTGTGAATTTATTTTCGCGTCTTCAATAGCTGAAGGAACGTATTCCACGCCCACAACTGCACGAGCAGATCTGGCGACAAAATTAGCAATCGTTCCTGCGCCCGTATATAGATCATAAACAAGTTCATCTCCGCTCAACCCTGCAAATTCCCGCGTTATTTTATACAGCTCGTATGCTTGCCTGGAATTTGTCTGATAAAAAGATTTCGGACCGACTTTAAATTTCAAGCCCTCCATTTCTTCATATATAAAATCACGCCCCGCGTAAGTATATATTTCCTGATCGAATATAGTGTCATTACGCTTTTGATTAACGATATATAGTAACGAAGCTAAAGCAGGAAATTTTTCGTGTATATAGCCCATCAATAAATCTATCTGCGCTTGGTTGGGGTATGCAAAAACAACGATTAACATCACTTCTCCCGTGGAAGACGTTCTGATTATTAGATTACGTAGGGCTCCTTCATGTGCACGTAAATCGTAAAAAGATATTTTATTTTTAATAGCGTAGTCACGTACGGAGTTCCGGATATCGTTCGAAGGGTCTTGTTGCAGAAAACAGTGATCAATATCCAAAATCTTGTCAAAGCGGCCAGGCACGTGGAATCCAAGCGCATTCATCTCTTCGGGGGCAAACTCTTGATCTATCGAGGTTAACCAGCGCTTATTTGAAAAGGTAAACTCCAACTTATTGCGGTAGTAATCAGTTTTCTCGGACGGAAGGATATCTTCTAAAAACGAAGTATCTACTTTACCAAGTCTACGAAGTGCATTTTCTACATACTGCTGCTTAAAGACAAGCTGGGCATTATAGTCCATATGCTGCCATTTACATCCCCCACAGGTTCCAAAATGAGGACAAAACGGTTCGACACGATGTTCAGAAGGCTCTTTAACGCTCACAAGACGCCCTTCTGCGAAGCTTTTCTTTTTACGAAAAAGCTCTACGTCTACCAAATCACCAGGCACAGCGTGTTCAATAAACATCACTAAATCATCTTGTTTGGCAACACCTTTGCCCTCTTCGGCGATGTCTACAATCCTTAAATTTTCAATAAATCGCTTGTCCTGTGGAATTTTTCTACCCATAATGGCTGCAAAAATACGGATTTTTTAGTTATGGTTTGCCGGAATCTTTAAGGGGGAAATTCACAGATAACTGATTGAATAACCAGATAATACCTTACAGCCTATCGATACCTCCTACAGTAGCGTTGCCTGAACAAGATAGGGAAGAATTTCTTTTTGAAAGGAGATGAAGTTTTTTCGCACATCGGCTTCGGTCACTGCCGTGAATGCAAAAGAAAACACAATATTCTTGCTCGACTTAATTAAGAATGTAAGTCGTTCTTCTGGCACCGTTTGTGCAATCGTATTGTTCTGAATAAACGAACTAAGCAGCAGAAATTCTAAATCGTCAGACAAAGTCTTAAGATACTCTTGAGCATTTGCGGACTCGCGAATAAACTCCCAACCAACGAATTCGTTACATACCGTATAAGTCACACGGCTAACTCTCAAAATTGTATTCGCTAGGAAAGTGGAAAGATCTTTCTCTCGAACATTCTTATCCAGAATGTCTTGTACATTTTCTCGAATATAATCCATGAGCACTTCATGCAGAATAAGCTCTTTACTAGAGAAATGTTTATAAAAGGTTGCTTTGGCTATGTTAGCATGCTTGGAAAGCTGATTTACACTCGTCTTATTATAACCATAGCGTCGAAACAGCTCGCGTGCTGATTTTTTGATTGTTAATATGACCAGGTCATGCTCCACAGTATTAGTTTGAACGTAATATTTATATTTTTATTGACACGTAAATGGTCACTATTCTTTTATTTAGATACTAAGAAAACCAATGACTGGTTTATGAATATCAACTAGAAGTCAAAATTGGGCGATCCTTCGCTAAAACTTTAAATGATCTCGGTTTCAAATTGCGATAAAAAACGAACATCGTTTTCTGAAAAAAGGCGAAGATCTCGTATTTCATATTTCAAGTTAGTAATACGCTCGATTCCCATACCAAAAGCAAAGCCAGAATATTTTTTGCTATCAATACCGCAATTATCCAGTACATTTGGATCTACCATTCCGCAGCCTAATATTTCAACCCATCCTGAGTGTTTACACAATTGACAGCCATCACCCTTACAAATAGTACAAGATATATCCATCTCGGCAGACGGTTCAGTAAAAGGAAAATAAGATGGTCGGAAGCGAACTTTAGTACCCTCCCCATAAAGCTCCTGAACGAAATGAAATAGTGTCTGCTTCAAATCTGCGAAAGAAACATTCTCATCCACATATAATCCTTCAACTTGGTGGAAGAAACAATGCGCACGCGCAGAAATTGCTTCATTTCTATATACTCGTCCCGGCATGATCGCACGGAAAGGTGGTTTACCCATCTCCATTAACCGAACCTGCACCGAAGAGGTGTGCGTCCGTAAAGCGATATCGTTCCCGTCCTTTTTTTCTACAAAGAATGTATCTTGCATATCTCGAGCAGGATGTTCTGGCGGAAAGTTTAGGGCTGAAAAATTATGCCAATCATCTTCGATTTCCGGTCCTTCAGAGACCACAAAACCCAGCTTTTTAAAGATTTCAACGATTTCCTTGCGAACTAGCGACAACGGATGTCTCGATCCCAACTGAAAACCTTCACCCGGGAGTGTTAGATCTCCTTCTTCCCTCTTTACGTCCTGCGAAGCGTCAATAAATAATGGCTGAATGTCTGCAAACTTCGCTTCAGCCAACTGCTTAAACTCATTTAGCACCTTACCTAAGGTCTTTTTCTCCTCGATAGATACCGATTTAAATTCCTCAAATAATGATTTCACAACTCCTTTTGCTACAAGGAATTTCAACCGATAGCTTTCCACATCGTTCATCGATGTAGGCTGGAACGCATTAATTTCTTCTGTATACTGCTTTATTTTGTCCTGCAACATAAGGCCAAAGATACGGCAAAATATTTAAAGTCATTGGCGGACCCGTTTATTTTTAACGGCGCGATCAACAATTTTAAAAAGGCAAACCATCAGTATCTGCGTTGTTTTCCAAGAAATCTACCTCCTGGTCTTTTTCCTCTTCATCCGCGGTATTTCCTTCTGATGATAACTTTGTTTGTTGGTTGAAATCTGAAGGTCTTCCTAAGAGTTTAAAGTTCTCCCCTACGATCTCGGTAACAAAGCGTCGATTACCGTCACGATCTTCGAAATTACGAGTGCGTAGACGTCCCTCTAAGTAAACAAGTTTTCCCTTCTTAAGGTATTTAACCGCCATCTCTGCCAAATTCCTCCACATAACAATGTTATGCCACTCGGTGTGTTGCACGCGCGCACCGTCTTTAGTATAATTTTCTGAAGTTGCTAGCGGAAAACTACAAACAGTTACGTTACCGTCTAAATATCTAACTTCGGGATCCTTACCTAAATGCCCTACCAAAATAACTTTATTAACACTCGCCATTATTATAATTTAGTACTGATTAGCTGTTTATTCTTTTCTAGAAAAGAAAATATAAGTTTATGTTTAGCTAATTTATCTAATTTCTCCCATAAATAGTAATTCCCCACCGACTTTTTATCTGCAATAGAAGCGATGCCATCGACGAAATAAAAATGTGCATATATATTTTGGTGGCTCAAAATATGCTTTACCTGTCCCCCAATGGAAATTAGATTCACATTTTCACCAAAATATCTTAGTGTTGAAAGTGTGTCCCTAAGTTCGTCTATATTAAGGTTTTTTTCAGATTCGTACATCGGGAATTCATATAAACTCGCCCAGACGTCCTTATTCCCCCGCTGAACCATTAGCAGCCCCTTTTGGTCTGCTATGATAAAATAATGAAAATAGCGGTTACGACTAGCGCGACCTTTTAACTTAACGGGAAGAACATTTATTTGGCCATGATTATAGGCAGCACACTCCAAACGAAATATACATTGACCACAATCCGGGTTCTTCGGTTTACATTGAATTGCCCCGAAGTCCATTATAGCTTGATTATATGTTCCCGGATGATGTTGATCAAGCATCTCATGCGCTAAATGCGCAAACAGTTTCTTGCCAGACGACGTATTAATTGGTTCGGAGATACCGAAATAGCGCGACAATACTCTGTATACGTTACCATCCACAACAGCGCGAAACTCATTGGATGAAAAAGACGAAATCGCTGCAGCTGTATATTCTCCCACTCCAGGCAACCGAATTACCTGCTCATACTTTCTGGGAAAGACACCTCCGAATTCTTCTATTACCATTTTTGCCGCCTTTTGCATATTCCGCGCTCGAGAGTAATAACCTAGGCCTTGCCATAAACGCAAAATTAATTCCTGATCAGCCGCAGCAAATTTTGTTACAATAGGGAACTCCTCTAAGAACCGATAAAAATAAGGCATTCCCTGCTCTACTCGAGTCTGTTGAAGAATGATCTCCGAGAGCCATATAACATACGGGTCAGACGTGTCTCTCCAAGGTAATACGCGCCCATTGACTTGGTACCAATTGATAAGTTTTTCAGCAAATGACATGCACAAAGTTGGTCATTTTTTAACAATAAAAACAGGTGTTAAAAATGTTAAAAAATGTAAAATATTGACTACAAAGAACATGATAAGCTACTTTTGTGCACCGTACATAAAAAGTTTTTATTATTGACGCCATGCTAAAGAAAAAAACATCTGTCCTTTTCGTTGAGCCAGATGGTACATCTACAAAAAAAATACAGATACCGACACTTGTTGTCACACATTGGAAAAAAGTTCTTGTTTCATCAATTGTAGTAATTACAGCGATTGTGCTTACTGCGATTTTTGCAGTACGACAATATACATCGGAGCGATATACGACCGTTTACGGTCGTCAAATAAATGAACTAAAAGAACAGAATCGCCAACTCGAAAAAGACGAGTTCGACAACCAGATGACAACTGAAGAAATGAAAAAGTCCTTCAACTCGATTGACAGCACCCTAGAGCGAATCAATCAGAAGATGAAGAAACGTGGTTTAAAAGCGATCAAGATGGACAACGTCGGAGGACCTGTGGAAGAAGAAAGTGACGAATATCTTATTGAACTTTCTCAATTTTATAAAGAACAACTAATAAAGCTAGAAAATAGACTTGAAGGGATGCCTCTTGGTATACCGCACCCAGGTCGTATCACATCGCCATTCGGTTACCGCAGAAATCCATTTACTAACAGAGGACGCGAAATGCATTCCGGAGTTGATCTTAAAGGCAAAACTGGTGATCCCGTAAAATCTACAGCTAAAGGTAAGGTTACATTTGCCGGATATCAAGGGAACTATGGGTATGTCGTTATGATTGAACACAGTAACGGGTACGAGACGCGTTACGCCCATTTGGTACGCACACGCGTAAAAAAAGGGGAATATGTGGAAGCCGGTGAAATTGTCGGGTTACTAGGTAGCACAGGACGTAGCACAGGACCCCACTTGCATTACGAGGTGCTCGTCAACAACCGAAAGGTAAACCCCGCAAAATATTTCAATTTCTAAAAGTATCAAAGCATAAAGTCGACGCTCCAACCTATTTGGAGCGTTTTTTTATATAAAAGCTCGGGTTGGGAACGAATATTAGTGTAATAAAATCGTTTTTTAAATGCGCTTTGTTATTTTTGAAACATGCGCGGAGCCGACTTTGAAATTGCAACCCTACATCGTGGTAAATATATGCTAGTGCTATTAGCTGGACTATGCGTTGTGACCGTCCTCGTGTCTCAATTATCGATTCAAGAAATATTGAAAATAATTATCGTCCTACTTAGTGTTCCGCTGCTTTTATTCTTGGGCACCAAATGGAGCGCGAATCCTTCTAGGTGGCGAATTGACGATCGTCTATTGTCTATTAATTTCAAGAATGATTCTCACAGTATCGATATCCAAACGATCAAGTATATACGAAATGTACCCCGTTCAGGTGGTAATCTGATTATGATCTTCTTTAAAGACGCAAGACAACCTAAACGCTACTGGCGGAATAAATTGTTTCAAAATGCCGACGATTTAGAGTCGCTTATTCACGCTTTAAAGATGGAAGGCATTGAATATTACTATGCATAACTAATATCAAAATGAAAAAAATCATATTTTTTACCTGTCTACTTTTAATATCAACTGCCGCTTGGTCGCAACGTGCAGGTTATTGGCAGCAGCATGTGGACTACAAAATGGACGTCGAGGTTGACGAGAAAAACTATCAATATCAGGGAGAAATGACATTGAAATACACCAACAATTCAAATAAAGATCTTCCTAAAATTTATTTCCATCTGTATTTTAATGCTTTCCAGCCTGGAAGTATGATGGACTATAGGCTTTCTAATATCATTGACCCAGATTCGCGGATGACTACGAACATCGGCACAAAGGAAAACCCGCAGTATCAAAGTCGTATAGCAGTTTTAGAACCAGATCAAATCGGCTATCAAAAAATCAACAGTCTTACCGTGGATGGTCAAGAAGCGACCTATAAGGTCGATGGAACGATCCTGGAAGTGACACTTAGCCAAGCAATAAAACAAGGGAAAACCGCGATCATAGAAATGGAGTGGGAAGCACAGGTTCCCGAACAAATTCGTCGTAGTGGCCGCAACTCGAAAGAAGGGGTTGCGCTGTCGATGGCACAATGGTATCCCAAAATGGCGCAGTTCGATGAATTTGGTTGGCATTTAGATGAATATGTGGCCCGCGAATTTATTGCTCCTTTTGGAAATTTTGATGTGACTATCCATTTAAATAAAGATTATGTCGTAGGTGCTTCGGGAAAACTGCAAAACCCAACACAGGTAAAAGGATATACCAAGAACGCCAAAATCAAGAGCCAAGACGGAAAAGCAACATGGAACTTCAAAGCTGAGAACATTCACGATTTCGTTTGGGCAGCGGATCCTAAATTTGAAGTCGATTCTGCGAAAAGCAATGGTGGAGTGACCATATATACAGTCTATTTACCGACAAATAAACAAGTAAAAGAAAATTGGGCGACTGCACTTTCATTATCCACTGAATTCTTTGATTACTGCGGGACGCATTTCGGAAAATATCCATGGCCCACCTACAGCATTATTCAAGGAGGAGATGGCGGTATGGAGTACGGCACAGCAACCCTCATTACAGGAGGCCGTGATATCAAAAGTTTAGTGGGCGTAATATTTCATGAGGCCGCACACTCTTGGTATCAACAACTATTTGGAGTGAATGAAACGGTTGACGAATGGTTTGACGAAGGATTCACTAGTTACATCGAGGAACTAGCGTTCCAAAGTCTATTCGAGAAAAAAGGTGCATTAGAAAGCAATCCCGTTATTAACGCATATCGAGCGTACTACAAATTAGCTCTCTCAGGGAAAGAAGAACCCATGAGCCTTCTAGCAGATTATTACAACACAAATTATGCTTACGGCAACGAAGCTTATAATAAAGGACAAGTTCTCGCCGAACAATTAGGTTATATTATCGGAAAAGAAAACTTACAAAAAACCTTCCTTGCATTCTACGACCTTTGGAAGTTCAAGCATCCAACACCAAATGATTTCAAGCGTGTGGCAGAAGAGACTTCAGGCATAAACCTTAAATGGTACTTTAATCTGTTTATCAATACTACAAGAACGATCGATTATGCTATTGGGACTGTAACTGACAACGAAATTAATCTGATCAACAAATCAGATCTGGCCATGCCGCTAGATGTTCTTGTAGAATACGAGGATGGCAGTAAAGAACTTTTCTACATCCCACTTCGCGAGATGCGCGGAGAAAAGCCTATTGAAACTTTGGAAATATATCAAGACATAAATAGAACGACCCTTGAAGATTGGTTTTGGACAAATCCGAATTACAAGATCAAGGTCACGAAGAAACCCGTTAAAGTACAAATCGACCCCTCATTACGTTTAGCGGATATTGAATCGTCAGACAACTTATTTGCTCGATAAATCAAGCGACATCTTATAAAAAATAACACCGCCCCAAAATTTGACAATTTTGGGGCGGTGTTATTAAACGCACATCGTTTGATGAAAATAGAATGTTAAACAATTTCCGTTACTTTTCCCACCATACTTTGGTATGAAAATCATCTGCCCCCATCTGCTCCACGGCTTTTGCATAATTCTCTGGATTAAATCGACGAACATCCGCATGGTACATAAAACGAGATGGCATTACTCCTTGATAAAACATGTAAGGAGTCGTTGGCAATTCCGGGAAGCCGGTTCTACGGTACTCAAACCACTGCTGGTAATCAACCATAAAGAGTCCGAGGTATTTTTGCAGCATTATCCGTTCTAGCGTTCCATCAAATTTTGCAGATTCATTGGAAAAATAATCTTCCGGTAATGTTCCTCCATATTGCTCAACAGATGCTTGTACACCTTTTTCATAAGCTTCTTTTGCTAAATCAGCCTGCCCTAGACCTAAATAAACCTCTGATTTTATAAATTCAACCTCAGAATATGGCATGATAATCTCTTTGATCTCTGTACCAACATTATTTGGATACATCAAATCTCCATTAGGCGTGCTTGGATTATAGTCCAATCCAGACAGGTCTCCCGAATGTCCCGACTGAATCCCGCGATATCCAATATTTTGAATTTCACCGTCAACTAAGCGGTTTGCCTGGGTCATGATAAATGGACGTCTAGGGTCATTCAACTCGTTTAAGTTATCCACGAAAAAGTCCGCCATTGCTGTGAAATTTACATAATCCTGTCTTCTTCCCCACGCATAATCGTAGGGTGACAAACCCGAAATCCTCACTATCGCTGCATCGTCATTTGAATTGAATATTGGGTAATCGTCGGGGTTATCTAAAATCGCCTTTATCTTCTGGTATGCATCTATTCGCTTGGACTGTCTAAGATAATATCGTAGTAACAACGAATTATTAAACTTTCGCCATAAAGTCTTATCATTTCGATATAAAATATCTTCGCCTTCCATCACACCTTCGGAAACATAGTCAACATTCGCTTGTTCGAGTGCTGCAGTCATATTCGAATATATTTGCTCCTGCGTGTCAAATTTTGGTTGTGTTATCCCTTCTTCAGCAAGTAAACCTTCTGAAAACGGCACATCACCAAAACTATCAGTAAGAATACCAACAATATACGCTTTCAATGTAATAGCTACGGCTTTATAAACAGAATTGCCTTCACGTTCAGCGGCCTGCTCCATTTCCCGAATATTGCGTAGATAGCGATAGCACGTAGTCCAAGTACCATTTCCACTAGTTTCGGTGAAATAGTAACGATGGACTCCATTTGCAGCACTAGGGTTCGAAAGACCTGTTTGCATAATTTCCCAAGTAAAATCGTTACTTCTCAAGGTAAAATACGTAGACATGCCATACACTGTCGGGGTCACTAGCGAACCAGGCGTTACCATTTCAATTCTATTTGGATCAGTGTTTAACTCATCGAATTTATCTGTACAACTATTCAGTCCTGTTAAGGTAGTCGCCAATATTGCAATACTTATATATTTGATTTTCATTTTCGTATCCTCCCCTTAAAAGTTAACTCTTAAATTCACACCATAGGTTTTTGTACTCGGCATCTGCCCCATCTCAACACCTGGCACAATCGTGGCTCCGTTCAAAGCCGCAGTCTCGGGATCATACATCGGAAAATCTGTGATCATAAAAAGATCTCGTCCGAATAACGCTACGGAAGCACTGTTCATCTTCCAACGAGAAACTAACGACGTCGGTAGACTAAATTCTAAGCGAACCTCGCGTAGTTTTAGATAAGAAGCATCAAAACTGTTTGTCTCTAGATTTGCTCTTCGGTAATAATCACCATACCACGTATTAATAGGTACTTCTTTCGTATTTGGCGAGAATGTGCCATCACCATTATCAATGACTCCTTCTCCGACGATCGTACCTGTTTCACGTCCAACTAAAGTATGTTTTAGTTTTCCTTGTTCAGTCATCTTATGATGGGTCTGGGAATATACTATCCCTCCGTACTGACCGTCTATCAGGGCGCTCAAAGACCAATTCTTATATCGGAATTCGTTATGAAATCCACCGCGCCAATCCGCATAAACATTTCCAATTTTTGTTTTGTCCTCTGGCCGGGCCGCTAAGCCTGTTGTGCCATCAATAATGACTTGGCCTTGATCATTCCGAACCAATCCGTATCCCCATAAGTCACCAGTTGAACCGCCGACTGTCGCAATTATTTGTGCGGCGCCTGAACCGGTTGATGAGATGACCTGTTGAGGTGTTTCTACACCTTCGCTAAGCTCTAAGATTTCATTATCGTTAGTTGCCCAAGTTATTGTCGAGTTCCATGAAAAATTTTCATTACGCACCGGTGTTCCTGTCAAACTTACCTCCCATCCCTTATTTTGAATCAATCCGCCGTTAATAACAGCAGAACTATATCCCGTCGTTACGTCCAACGGTACCGTTAAAATCTGGTTTCTAGATCGGTTGTAATAAAAGTTGACATCTGCAACAATACGATTATTCAAAAAGGCGATGTTAAGCCCCCCTTCTGTTGAGGTCGAAATTTCAGGTTTCATCGCCGCATTACTTAACACCGGAGGAGCTTCTGCAGAACCTGGAAACACAGAGGGTGAATAATATTTCATCGTCTTGTAAGGACTTGTATCATTCCCTACTTGAGCATATGAAAGACGTAACTTTGCAAATGAAATTTCTTTCGGGAGAGACATCAATTCACTTAGGATAAAGCTGCTACTCGCTGAGGAATAAAAATATGATCGACTATCCGAAGGAAGCGTTGACGACCAATCATTTCGAGCAGTCAAGTCTAAAAATATTTTTTCTTGCCAAGAAAGGTTGACGAGACCGAAGACACTTTGAATTTCTTTACGAATTAGGTTGTTATCGTCAGCTAAAGCATTAGTAAGAGCGTTACTTAATTTATAGATACCTGGCAAATTTAATCCACGCGCCACTCCCATCGCTTCTTTCGTTTGCTGTTTCATGAGATTCCCCCCAAGAGATGTTCTAATTTTTACATCGCCACCCAAATCATCATTAAATGTAAGCAAAGCGTCAGTATTCGATTCCATATAAAAAAGATCCTGTTGCTTGTAATAACCTTTAGGGAAATTGGCTGTATCCCAAGGTCGACGCTGCTCACGCCTATCTGAGCGCATGTTTATCCCAGAGCGCAACATGAATTCCCATTTTGGACTGATCGTATATAGCCCTTGTAACATACCGTCGAATCCATTGCTCACTAAACTATTGGTCATCTCGTTAGCAATGACAAAGGGATTTTCAATATAAGAACTAAATGGATGTATCTGCTGACGATTCTCTTGACCTTTAAGCCACATAGGCCGGTACCAATCCAAATCAATACTTGGATTCTGAAATATCATAAAGTACGCTATTGATTGGTTATTATACCCAGTACCCGGAAGATTATCACTTGTTTTGTTGGTATACGTTCCTTTAAAATTTAATTTTAGCTTATCGCTTAAATCTGCTGAGCTATTAAATGATGCCACCAAACGTTCAAATCCAGTATTTGGCATAATCCATTCGTTCTTAGTATGTGTAATTGAAGCTCTAGAGTTAAAGTGATCGGAACCTCCGTCTAAAGCAACACTGTTCATATATGTTGCGCCCGTCCTAAAAAAACCTTTAACATTATCTTTATAGGGTACCCATGGTGTACGCGACGGACCCTGTCCTTCAACTTCGGGATCATATTGAAAATAACTCTGTCCATCGAATTTCGGCCCCCAAGCACTAGAAGTGCTGCCCGTATTAGCGCCATCTTCACTTAATTGATAGGAATAGTAAAGCTCTCCATCAGTATTACGGTTCAGATTACCTTGCCCATATTCGTACTGAAATTCTGGCCATTTTAAAACATTTTGGAAGCTACTGTTCGAATTCACCGTAACCCCGATTCCTTTGCCATTGCGCTTTCCAGACTTAGTAGTGATAATTAATGCGCCATTTCCCGCGCGGCTTCCGTATAAAGCCGTTGCAGCAGCTCCTTTTAATACCGAAATCGACTCAATATCGTCGGGATTTATATCGCCCAACCCATTTCCAAAATCTACAGGTATATCTTTATCCGCGCCACTGGAACCAGCACCGTAGGCGTCGGTTACACCAGAACTAAAACGCCCGTTGACCATCGGAATACCATCAACAACGATTAAGGCTTCATTATTTGCCGGATCTAATGATCGATCACCGCGTAAATTAATTCGAGCTGTATTTAACGGTCCTGAACTTGCTTGACTAATATTTAAACCGGCAACTTTCCCCTTCATTGCATCGACCCAATTGCTTGGAACCGCGTCAGTCATCTGTTCGCCGCTTATTTTACTTACAGCGTATCCTAACGATTTCTCTTCACGCTTGATACCGAGTGCAGTTACAATAACTTCGGAGATCTGCTGATCAGACTGTCTCATCGAAATGGCAACATTGCTCGCGGCCGATGTCCATTTTCTTGTCAATGGTAAATAGCCGACACTTTGAAAAGTAACATCATGACCAGCGGAAACTTGTATTTCGAACTTTCCTTGATTGTCAGTAGTGGCTATCGGGGTTCCTCCCGCATGAATCGAAACGCCAACGATCGGGGTACGTAACTCCTCATCAATTATATAGCCCGAAACCGAAATCTTTTGCTGAATTACCGCCCGCTCCGAGTGGATTGGGTTTGTTAGCGATTCAGCGAATGCAGACGTAAAACCGAAGCCGGACAACAAAAGACATGCTTTTGGAATCCATACTGGACAACGATTAAACTTAGAACTCATTTTTTTCATCATCATCGTTAAAATCAATATTGGTAAACGAACAGGTTATAATTCTTACCGGGACGAAGCTAAGGATGCTATATAAACCCAGTGTTAATATATTATTAACATAAATATACAATTAATCAGAAAAATACTTTGATAACATCACCTAAAGAATCAGCTTCGATTTAAAAACACAAAGGATTAGAGCGCTAATAACTATCTTAGCTAAGATGGAACGTAATATCGAATTAAAGAAATATATAGAGCAGGACATACTGGAATATCAACAGCTGGTTAGATGTCGTGAAGTTATGTTCTATATCACTGGCGATGGAATGACGAATGAGCAATCCAAAGCAAAATTCAAATCTATTATCTCGATCAATAATAAATATGCCTCAATTGGGTATTTCCAAGTTTTAGATCAAAACACTAAAGAAGTTTTAGGTGAATGCAAATTAGTATACTATCTTGATGATCCTATTTTATTTGAGATTGGGTATCTGCTAAAAAAAGAATATTGGAGACAAGGGTTAGGATCAAAAATTTGCCGACATTTATTAGCGTTTGCGCAACATATTGATCCTAAAAAAAATATCATTGGGGTTATACACCCTGAAAATATTGCTTCAAAGCGGCTTCTTGAAAAATTCGGCTTTAAAAGTATTTTCCGAGATATTGAAAATGGTATCCCCACTGAAAAATTAATTTTACTTTCACATTTCAACGAAATCGAACATCCAAAACCAGTGTACAAATTTTGACGCCTATACTTATGGAATAACTATCTTTGCTCGTCAATTCGTTTATTAAATGATTTACTTCCATATTCCGTTCTGCAAACAAGCATGCCACTATTGTGATTTTCACTTTAGCACGTCAATAAAATATAAAGACGAAATGATTCAAGCGATGGAAAAAGAAATTAACATACGCTCGAACTACCTACAAAATAAGAAAGTAGAGTCAATTTACTTCGGAGGTGGAACCCCGTCCATCCTTAACCCCTCCGAAATTGACAAACTGATCGGCTACGTCTCAAAAAAATTCGAAATTTCAAATAATGCAGAAATTACGCTAGAAGCGAACCCCGATGATTTAAGCGTTCAAAAGGTAAGTGATCTTCGTAAAACACCCGTAAACAGATTTAGTATAGGTATTCAATCTTTCTTTGAAGAGGACTTACGATGGATGAACCGTGCCCATAATGCTTCAGAAGCCGATTCGGCTATCAAAAGGGTGCAAGACGCGGGCTTCGAAAACATCACCGCAGATCTCATATACGGATACCCGCTCCTGACAGACGAGAAGTGGACATCAAATATGGGACAACTATTAGCATACGACATTCCCCATATATCATCATATGCAATGACGGTTGAGCAAAAAACTGCGCTAGCTCACTTAATAAAACAGGGAAGATCGGAGCCAATTGATGAAATACAATCGGCTCGTCAAATGAATATGCTCATCGATACCCTCCGCTCAAATGATTTTGAACACTACGAAATTTCAAATTTCGCCAAACTAGAGCGATATGCTAAACACAATACGAACTATTGGAGAGGACATCATTATCTAGGAATCGGTCCTTCAGCTCATTCATTCAACGGTAGTTCACGCAGTTGGAATATCAGTAATAATGCGTCGTATATTCGAAGCATAATGAGTGGAGAAACAACGATGGAAACAGAAATCTTGACCTTTGAGGATCAATTCAACGAATACTTAATGACATCCTTAAGAACAATATGGGGGGTAAATATCAAATATCTTAAAGAAAGGTTTGGCGATCTTGCGGTCGATCATATTAACAATGCTTCAAGAGAATTTATTGAAAAAGGACATTTAGAGATCACCTCAGACAATTCCATTCGACTTACCGCAGAAGGGAAACTTATTGCTGATATGCTCGCCTCAGAACTTTTCCTGCTCAATCCAAATTCTTAAATAAAAAGATTCATTAAACTTCTTTTAAAATTTCACTTTTATCAAAAAATCATAATTTATTTTAAATTTTCTTAAAATAAAAACGTTTAAGCATCTGTGTTTTATCATTTTTTTAAAAAATAGGATTTTCGTTAATATAAATCCATATGTTTGTCCCGTAATCATTTATAAAAAATTATGGGACAAATGGCCACTTTTGAACAGGAGATCAAAAGTTACAAATCCAAACAATTGGCAGCCGCCAATCTAATTGAAATTATTAGCAATCTATGGATTAATCATGGCATAGAGCTCGTTCTTTTCCGTAACCAGTTAATTGACCGACGAGGCAGTCTAGTTCTACGTTTACATCAACAAACGAAAACATTAATGTCGAGCGAGATTCCGATCGAAGAGACCTTAGCAATTGCACAGTGTATTCAGGACATGACATTGCCGCTCGCACGGATCGATATTGGCACACTAGCACTTCAGGCGCGAAACAAAGAACCCAACGATTCCCTTTTGTTCTTCGTTCAAAAACGACTAGCCCCAATAATACACCATCCTAGTTTTTCACCGAAAGACGTTGTCCTCTATGGATTCGGACGTATTGGACGCTTACTTACAAGAGAGATCATTAATCATACGGTAGGAGGTTCGCTGCTTCGACTCCGTGCAATTGTTACGCGCGACAGGATCAATAGTGACAGCTTACAAAAACGTGCAAATCTACTTCTTCAGGATTCTATACATGGGGATTTCCAAGGGATTGTAGAGGTCGACTCGTCCAATAATTCATTAATTATTAACGGGAATAGGGTGTATATTATCTCTGCAGATAAACCTCAAGAAATCGATTATAGTATCTATGGTATACAAGGGGCTTTA
Organism: Sphingobacterium shayense; assembly: GCF_013179575.1. Lineage (GTDB taxonomy): Bacteria > Bacteroidota > Bacteroidia > Sphingobacteriales > Sphingobacteriaceae > Sphingobacterium > Sphingobacterium shayense. The sequence goes on from NZ_JABMCQ010000069.1 coordinate 19,358, forward strand.
ATTATTGACAA
>NZ_JABMCQ010000007.1 GCF_013179575.1 Sphingobacterium shayense
TGGAATCAACCTTGAAATACCGCCCTTTAGGTATTCGGTTTCTAACTCGATTATGTCGAGGACATTGTTTGGTGGGTAGTTTGACTGGGGTGGTCGCCTCCAAAAAGGTAACGGAGGCTTTCAAAGGTAAGCTCAGTACGCTTGGTAACCGTACGTGGAGTGCAATGGCATAAGCTTGCTTGACTGTGAGACCAACAAGTCGACCAGGGTCGAAAGACGGACATAGTGATCCGGTGGTTCTGTATGGAAGGGCCATCGCTCAAAGGATAAAAGGTACTCTGGGGATAACAGGCTGATCTCCCCCAAGAGCTCATATCGACGGGGAGGTTTGGCACCTCGATGTCGGCTCGTCACATCCTGGGGCTGGAGAAGGTCCCAAGGGTTGGGCTGTTCGCCCATTAAAGTGGCACGCGAGCTGGGTTCAGAACGTCGCGAGACAGTTCGGTCCCTATCTGTTGTGGGCGCTGGAAGTTTGAGTGGATCTGACCTTAGTACGAGAGGACCGGGTTGGACGAACCGCTGGTGAACCTGTTATGCCGCCAGGTGTACGGCAGGGTAGCTACGTTCGGAATAGATAAGCGCTGAAAGCATCTAAGTGCGAAACTAGCCACGAGATGAGACTTCCTTATAGGGTCGTTGGAGATTACGACGTTGATAGGCTATAGGTGTAAAGGTTGAGAGACCAAAGCCAAGTAGTACTAATAACCCGAAGCTTTCCACGCCGGTAGATTTCTGTTGTCTTCCTTCTTAACTTTTCTTTCAATGTTGTCATAGTTTTAAAGTGACCGAGAATGTTCTTTAAAACATAAAGATATTCAGGTGCCTATATCGGCGGTGTCTACCTCTTCCCATTCCGAACAGAGCAGTCAAGCCCGCCAGAGCCGATGGTATTGCCGTAACAGGTGGGAGAGTAGGTCGGTGCCTAATTTTATACAAAACCCCTTCAAGTAATTGGAGGGGTTTTTTTTGTGCCTTTTTTTGCTGATTAATCCTGCTGTTTTAAGCTAGCTTCCTCTACTTTTATATTAAGATTTTTACATGTCGGATCCATTTAAATGGGGTATCTTGTGTGATAAAACCGTTAGTTCTGAAAAGACAAAATCATGAGTAAAAAAGTAGCAATTTTGTTAATTATAATTTTAGTTATTGTCGGCGTTTTGGTGGCCTATCGAATAATTGATAATCGAAAGAAGACAGAGGCGCAAGGTGCCGCCGGAGGGAAGCGCAGTGAAGCAAAGGTATATGGAGTTGTCGTCCAAGGACAGCCATTTTCTGATTATCTCTCTTTAACTGGTTCTATTGAACCAAACGAAATTGTCACCCTTCGGTCCGAGATTTCAGGAATAATTGAAGAGCTGAGTTTCCAAGAAGGGACGATGGTTAGTGCTGGCCAAGTGTTGATTCGTATTAATGATGCTGAATTGCGTGCTCAGCTTGCCCAAGCGAACACACGAAATGAATTGGCTGGAGAGAATGAACGAAGAGCAAAGCTCCTTTTAGAAAAGCAAGCCATAAGCCAAGAAGAATATGACATAGCTAGTGCAGATTATAGAACGGCGCAGTCACAGATTAAATTGATCGAGGCTCAGCTTAGTAAAACGCAAGTTCGCGCTCCGTTTTCTGGAAAAGTCGGTTTAAGGAATATTTCCAAAGGCAGCTACATTACACCTACTACTGATATAGCACAACTGGTGAATATGAATAAGGTAAAACTTCAGTTTTCTATTCCAGAGAAGTATGCTAGTCGAGTTCGAAACGGTGTTACTGTAACATTCACGGTCCAAGAACAATCTCAGGAATTCGTAGCATCCATTTATGCGACTGAACCGGCCATCGACGCAAACACACGTACATTGCGGGTCAGGGCAATAGCAGACAACCATGATTACGCACTTATACCTGGAACCTTTGCCAATGTAATATTTCCACTTGAAACAATCGACGAAGGGCTTTTAGTTCCAGCGGAGGCGTTAGTCCCTGTACAAAACGGCAAGAAATTGTTTGTATTACAACATGGGATTGCAAGGGAAGTTCTTGTTGAAACTGGAGGGCGTACTGAAGCGAGTGTATTGGTTACAAAAGGTATTTCTGCGGGAGATACGATTTTAACATCGGGAGTAATGGCATTACGTGATGGAAGTTCAGTTGAAGTGGAGCTACGTTAAAATAGGAAAATATGAGTAGTTTATCGACCATAAGCATAAAACGTCCCGTTTTAGCAATTGTAATGAATCTAATGTTGATCCTATTCGGGATCATTGGTTACACATTTTTAGGTGTCAGGGAGTATCCATCGATTGATCCTGCACAAATATCCGTGCGGACAAACTATTCTGGAGCTAATGCGGATATTATAGAATCTCAGATAACGGAACCTCTTGAGAAATCTATAAATGCTATTGATGGAATTCGAAATATTTCTTCATCGAGTAATCAAGGGAGCAGCAATATTACGATTGAATTTAACTTGGGCAAGAACCTAGAAGAGGCCGCTAACGATGTACGGGATAAAGTGTCTGAAGCTCAAAGACGCTTACCCCAAGATATTGATTCTGCGCCTGTCGTATCCAAAGCAGATGCAGACTCCGAGCCAATCATTTCGATGACGGTCCAAAGCACCACCAAAAATGTCCTCGAACTCTCTGACTATGCAGAAAATGTAATTGCGCAACGTCTGCAAACCATACCTGGCGTTAGTTCCGTACAAATTTGGGGTCAACGCAAATATGCTATGCGCCTTTGGATTGATCCAATTCGGTTAGCCTCATACGGTTTAACTGTACTAGATGTTCGCGATGCACTAAATAATCAAAACGTTGAATTGCCATCTGGTAAACTGACTGGTGAAAATACAGAGCTTGCCGTCAAAACGGTGGGAAATTTAGCGACCGAAGACGACTTCAACAACATTATTATTAAAGTTGACAATAATCGAATAATTCGATTAAAAGATGTTGGGAATGCAGCACTGGAAGCTGAAAATTTCGAAACTAAGATGTCCGATTCCGGCTTCCCAATGGTAGCATTGGCAGTGATACCTCAGCCAGGGACTAATTATCTAGATATAGCTGAAAAGTTTTATCAGGAATATGATAAACTTCAAAATGATTTACCGGTTGGTTTTGAGTTGAATATTGCTATAGATAATACACAGTTTGTAAAACGTGCGGTTTTAGAGGTTGCTGAAACATTAATTATTTCAATTGTTTTAGTTGTACTTATTATTTATTTGTTTTTTAGAAATTGGGGAATCGCATTTCGGCCCTTACTTGATATTCCTGTCTCGCTAATTGCGACCTTTTTTATAATGTATCTTTGTGGTTTTTCAATAAACGTTCTTACATTATTAGCTATCGTATTGGCAACAGGGCTAGTTGTTGACGATGGAATTGTTGTTACTGAAAATATATTCAAAAAGGTAGAAGAGGGAATGTCTCCGATTGAAGCAGCGATTAAGGGCTCGAACGAAATATTTTTTGCTGTAATTTCAATTTCGATTACTCTAGCAGCCGTTTTCTTACCAGTAATATTTTTGGAAGGGTTCGTTGGGCGATTGTTTCGAGAGTTCGGCGTTGTTATAGGTGCTGCTGTTTTGATATCAGCGTTCGTTTCTCTTTCATTAACTCCTATGTTAAATGCTTATTTAATGAAGGGCGGTGAGCAAAAGAAGTCTGCATTCTATAATCGTACCGAACGATATTTTGTGGCGATGAATAGTGAGTATGAGAATTCTTTACGAGGGTTTCTAAAATTTAAATGGCTCAGCTTTGTCGTAATTATAGGATGTTTTGCTTTGATTTATGGATTTTATACTGTGCTTCCAAAAGAGACAGCTCCATATGATGATAGAAGTTATATAAGTTTACGTGCTTCAGCGCCGGAGGGGGTATCATATGATTACATGGATAGGTTTATGACGGAGTTAACCATGCTAATTAATGATTCTGTTCCTGAGAAAAAGGTCAACCTGGTTATCACTTCACCAGGGTTTGGTTCTGCTTCATCCAACAGCGGTTTTATACGACTCGGCCTTGTCGATCCGGATAAAAGGGAACGTGCGCAAGGAGAAATTGCTGATCACCTATCTACGCTTACTAAGCAGTATTCAGAGGCTCGCGTTTCTGTTTCCCAACAACCGACTATCGCAGTAAATCGGCGCGGAGGGCTTCCTATTCAGTACATCATACAAGCCCCCAACTTTCAGAGTTTGGAAGAGAAGATACCTTTGTTTATGAACGCGCTTGCTGAGGATAAAACCTTTTCGATTGTAGACGTTAATCTAAAATTTAACAAGCCGGAGGTTTATGTCTCTATCGATCGCGAGAAGGCGCAATCAATGGGTGTTTCTGTTTTAGACATAGCACAAACCTTACAAATGTCTTTATCAGGGCAACGTTTTGGCTATTTCATGATGAACGGTAAACAATATCAAGTAATGGGACAGTTCGATAAAAAAGATCGTGCCACGCCAATGGATTTAGCTGCCATTTTTGTTAAAAGTGATAATGGGCAGTTGGTTCAACTCGATAACATTGTTGAAATTGAAGAGCGGAGTAGCCCTCCACAGCTATACCATAATAACAGGTATATGTCGGCAACGGTGTCTGCAGGACTTGCGCCAGGGCGTAGTATGGATGAAGGGCTAAAGGTAATGGATGCCATTAAAGAAAAGGTTCTCGACGAAACTTTTACAACTGATCTTGGGGGTGAAGCGCGTGATTTCGTTGAGAGTGGATCCAATACTTTGTTTGCTTTTGGGTTAGCAGTTTTGTTAATTTTTTTAATACTTGCTGCACAATTTGAAAGTTTTATGGATCCGGTAATTATACTTTTGACAGTTCCGATGGCGGTAGGTGGAGCTCTTTTTTCATTGTGGCTGTTCGGGGAGACATGGAATATTTTTAGTCAGATTGGTACCATTATGCTTATCGGTCTAGTTACTAAGAATGGAATTCTTATCGTGGAATTTGCTAACCAGTTGCGAGATCAGGGCTATAACAAATATGATGCTGTACTCGCTGCATCCGAAGCAAGATTGCGTCCGATATTGATGACGTCATTGGCCATTGCGCTGGGAGCGTTACCGATTGCTCTTTCATTAGGTGCCGCATCAACTAGTCGTATCGGAATGGGAGTTGTTATCGTTGGTGGGACAATGTTTTCTTTGGTATTGACGTTGTATGTCATTCCGGCGTTTTATTTAATGCTCTCTCGTAATCGCGTGAAAAGAGTGGAATTTGAAAACTTGGAAAACTAGTTTATGAATAAATTATTATTAACAGGATTCTTTTTTGTTTTTGCCGTTATTCCTTTGTATTCTCAACAGGTTTTAACAATTGAAACTGCGGTTAAAATTGCGTTAGAAAATAATTATGATATTCGTTTATCAAAGAATGGATTGGAAGTAGCAAAGGAGAATAAGACATTCGGAAATGCTGGACTATTGCCAACGGTGACAGCGAATCTAACGCAAAGCAATAGCAGTCAGAATTCCACTCAAATTCAAAATACGGGCGTCGAACGCTCGCTCGATAATGCCAAGAATAATAGTTTAAGTTATGGGGTAAGTTTAGGCTGGACAATTTTTGACGGTATGGGAATGTTTGCTCGTTATGATAAACTTGAAGAACTTGAAAAACAAGGGCATCTCCAAGTAAAGCGACAGGTCTTAACTACGGTAGGGGATGTAATTACGCTTTATTATACGATTGTCGAGCAGAACAATCTACTGAGCGCGCTTGATTCGAGTATCCAAATATCAAAAGAGCGTCTTCGAACTGCGGAAAATCGTTTTTCAATTGGTAAAGCAGCTAAGCTGGAGGTACTGAATGTCCAGGTTAATTTAAATGAAGATATTTCTATGCGATTACGGCAAGCAGAAACTGTAAAAAACCTTAAGACGAATCTAAACAGTATCCTCGTCCGTGATCTTGATATCGATTTTGAAGTTGATAGAAATGTTAATATCGACGAAACTCTAGTTTTTAGTGAGCTTTATGAGAAAGCTAATAAATTTAATCCTGATCTTCAACTGATCTTACTAAATAGGAAAATAGCGGAATTGGATCTTAAGGTAACAAAAGCGTCTCGATACCCTACTGTAAGATTAAATAGTGGATATAATTTTTCTCAGTCTGAATCTAGTTTAGGCTTTGTGGCAAGTTCTAGGGCCCGCGGTCTGAACTATGGTGTGACAGCGAGTATGAATATTTTTGATGGATTTAACCAGCGCAGAAATGAGAAGATTGCTAAGTTGGACGTGGATAATGCCACTATTCAAGTGGAGCAACAACAACATTTTGTCCAGACTAATCTTAAAACAGCGTTTCAAACTTACTTGACTAATCTTGAATTGCTGAAACTTGAAGGTACAAATGAAGGAATAGCACGTCAAAATCTAGAAATTACATTAGCGAAATTTAATATTGGATCTATCAGTGCTATTGAATTCAGAGATGCGCAGGAGAATTTTATTGATGCTATTTCACGCTATAATGCTGCGCAATTACAGGCTAAACTTTCGGAGGTACAACTTAAAGAGTTAATCGGCGAAATCGATTTTTAGTAATTTTTTGAATTGATATTGGTTGATAATTCCTTAGTTGATAGCTTGTATCTTTTTTGTTAACAAAAAATTGAACAAACGTTTGCTTTAATTTTTTGTTTTTTTTTAGAGGTGAATACTATTATACTTGTATAAGCAAACACGAAAGTGATTCTTGCTTATAACCTTTTATAGTCTGTTTCTAGTAGTTGTAATCGGTTATCCCAATAGACTGTTTAGTTTGTTTTAAAATAGGTGATTTTAGAGGGGGCGCTTATTGTCGTCCCCTTTAATGTAAACGTTAAATTTATCTAACACATGGATTCAAATAGAAGAGATTTTTTAAAGAAAGCTACGCTTCTTTCAAGTGCTGCTATCACATTGCCGGCTATTAATAACGGAGCTTTAGCTTCGGTACCGACGTTTAATATGAGCGGGTATGCGGCTCCGAAAATCGAAAAAGTAAGGGTTGCTATCATTGGACTGGGAATGCGTGGCCCAGGAGCGGTCGATCGTATTTCTTATATTGAAGGAGCTGAAATAGTAGCGTTATGTGATAAACATGCTGATCGTGTAACTAAAGCGCAAAAAATTCTTACGAATAAAGGCTTGAAAGAGGCGAAGTCTTACTCAGGAGAAGAAGGATGGCAACAAATGCTAAAAGAGGTTGAATTAGACCTTGTGTATATTTGCACACCTTGGGCGTATCATGCGCCAATGGCTATTGCGGCTATGAAATCGGGATCACATGCAGTAACAGAAGTTCCAATTGGTTTAACTGTTCAAGAGTGCTGGGAGGTTATCAAAACATCCGAGGAAACAAAGAAACACTGTATGATGCTTGAGAATTGTTGTTATGATTTCTTTGAAATGTTAACATTGAATATGGCGCGACAAGGTATGTTTGGTGAGCTAGTTCATGCGGAAGGTGCATATATCCACGATTTATTGGATTTGAATTTCAATAAAAAAGGATATGATAATATGTGGCGATTACGTGAAAATATTAAAATGAATGGTAATCTTTACCCAACTCACGGTGTTGGTCCAATTGCTCAATGTTTAAATATCAATTGCGGCGATCGGATGACTCATTTAGTAGCAATGCAATCAAACGATTTTATGATGGGAGATACTGCTCGTGAGCTTGCTGCTAAAGACTCTTTTTACGAAGAGTTTGTTGGTAAAAAATATCGAGGCAATATGGACACGACGTTAATCAAAACAGAAAAGGGGAAAACTATTATGCTCCAGCATGATGTTACATCTCCGCGCCCATATTCTCGGATACATTTATTAAGTGGTACGAAGGGTTTTGCACAAAAGTATCCAACTGAAAATATCGCTTTTGGGCATTCGTTTATTAAAAAAGATGAGCTGGAGGGTTTGTACGATAAATATACACCTGAATTGGTGAAATTTATTGGACAGCAAGCTAAAGACGTTGGTGGTCATGGGGGTATGGATTTTATGATGGATTGGCGTTTAATCGATTGTTTACGTAATGGACTACCTTTAGATCAAAGTGTATATGATGGGGCTGCATGGAGCTCGATCGTGCCTTTAAGTTGTGAGTCCGTTGCCAAAAACAGTAAGTCGGTTAATATTCCTGACTTCACGAAAGGAGGCTGGAAAACTAATAAACCACATGATTTAACATTAAACGGTGGAGGTAATACCAAAATACGTGCTAAGGTTGTTAAAGGTCAAGGGAATCAATTGAACGTTGGCTAGGTCGGCCTTATTAAAATAAAAAAAAGTTCAGTAGTTTACTGGACTTTTTTTTGCTCAAAATTTTTCGACTATATTAGTGATATGATATCAACAACCTTGAAAATCGTTTTGGTAGGATCTGTGATCCTCGGATCCTGTCAATCGAATAGCAAGCAAAACCAAGAAACCATTTTTGCGAGTGATTCTGTCGCGGTCTGCCATACAGGACATATACCGTCTCGATTTACAAATATTTCCGACACTAGTTCTTATAATGTTGGAAAGGATGACATGAGGATGGTCCGAATTGTTGGAGGGAAATTTCAGATGGGATCTGCAAACTTCGCCGATGCACAACCAATACACGAAATAGAAGTATCCTCCTTTTTAATGGATGAACATGAAGTTACGAATGCTCAGTTTGCTAAATTTGTTAAAGAAACTGGTTATGTAACGCTTGCGGAAAGACCTTTAGACCCTAAAGAGTTTCCCGGTGTTGACCCTAAAATGTTGGTTCCTGGATCCGCGGTTTTTATGACACCTCAGAATGTGACATCTTTAAATGATCATTTGCAATGGTGGAGTTATGTGCCAGGAGCAAGTTGGAAGAATCCAGAGGGGCCCGAGAGCAACTTAAAAGGAAAAGATGCCCATCCTGTAACGCAGTTAGCCTATCAGGATGCAGAAGCATATGCAAAGTGGGCAGGCAAACGACTACCCACAGAAGCTGAATGGGAGTATGCAGCGAAGGCTGGTAAACATGTCGATGAAATGTATTATTGGGGAAGCGAAAAAAAGGAAAAAGGAAAATGGTTAGCAAATATATATCAAGGCACGTTTCCTACCAACAACACCACAGAAGATGGATTCGAGACAACTGCGCCGGTAAAGTCTTTTCCTTCCAATGCTTGGGGACTATATGATATGGAGGGTAATGTCTGGGAATGGTGTTCTGATTTTTACAGACCAGATTATTATGCGTTAAGCGATAAAATAGATCCAAAGGGACCGAAAGATTCCCATGATCCACAAGAACCCGGCGCTATAAAACGTGTGCAAAGAGGCGGGTCTTTTTTATGTAATGACCAGTATTGTGAACGATATAAAGCGGGAAGCAGGGGGAAAGGAGAACAAAATAGTCCAACAAATAATGTTGGTTTCCGCTGCGTGAAAGATCTAATAGAATGAAATTCACTGTAATGATATATTTAAGGCTCACAAATATGTGAGCCTTAAATATTCTATTAATTTAACAGGCATTTACTGCGCATTTAAGAACATTGATTTTTTCGATACAAGCTCGCGGAAATATGGATCTTGAAGATCGTCGATAAATCGAATTGCTTCTCCTGTAGATTTCATTTCTGGTCCTAATTGTTTATCCACTTCAGGAAATTTAGAGAATGAAAACACAGGTTCTTTAATAGCCCAGCCAGTTAACTTACGTTCAATTTTGAAATCTTTCAATTTGTTTACACCCAACATTACTTTTGTTGCAATGTTTATATACGGAACATCATATGCCTTCGCAATGAAAGGTACAGTACGCGATGCACGGGGATTCGCTTCTATAACAAACACCTTGTCGTCTTTAATTGCAAACTGGATATTTAAAAGCCCCTTTACATCAAGCGCTTTAGCAAGTTTAACAGAGTATTCCTCCATTTTATCTTGGACGCTTTGTGATAAGCTAAATGGTGGTAATACCGCTGAGGAATCCCCAGAGTGAATCCCCGCAGGCTCGATATGTTCCATCATCCCTATAATATGTACATCTTCTCCATCACAAATCGAATCTGATTCAGCTTCTTCGGCGCGATCTAAGAAATGGTCAATTAAGATGTGGTTTCCAGGAAGACTTTTAAGTAGGTTTACCACCGCTTTTTCTAGGTCTTCGTCATTGATTACGATACTCATACCTTGCCCGCCTAGTACGTATGATGGACGAACTAAAACAGGGTAGCCTACTTCGTTTGCTACCTTGATAGCTTCTTCGGCTGAAGTGGCGACGCCATATTTTGGATAAGGAATATCAAGTTCTTTTAGTAGATCAGAGAATCGTCCACGGTCCTCAGCTAAATCCATATTCTCGAAGGATGTACCGATTATTTTTACACCCAACGCTTCGAGTTGATTAGCCATTTTAAGGGCTGTTTGGCCTCCTAGTTGTACGATAACTCCTTCAGGTTTCTCTAATTCAACAATTTCGCGAACATGTTCCCAAAACACGGGTTCAAAATATAATTTATCAGCCATGTTAAAATCTGTTGAAACGGTTTCGGGATTACAATTCACCATTATCGCTTCATACCCTGCTTCTTTCGCCGCTATCAATCCATGTACACAAGAGTAATCAAATTCAATACCTTGCCCAATGCGGTTTGGTCCAGATCCTAATACAACGATTTTTTTTCTATCAGATACTACAGATTCATTTTCGTCTTCGAATGTCGAGTAGTAATATGGTGTTTGTGCCGGGAATTCCGCTGCACAAGTATCTACCATCTTATAAACACGATTAATTCCTAATTCTTTACGACGATTGTATACTTGATCTTCCGTTACATTACCTAATAACCAAGAAATTTGGGCATCAGAGTAACCCTTTTGTTTTAATGTGACAAAAAAGTCACGAGGTATATTATTTAGTTGGTATCTACGTAATTCTGTTTCGTATTGTACGAGTTCTTGAATTTGGACTAAGAACCATTTGTCAATTCGTGTTGCCTTTCTAATCGATTCTAATGGTACACCAAGTTCAAATGCATCTTTAATATGGAATAGGCGATCACCACTTGGGTGTTCAAGGCTATCCATAATTTCCTCTAAATTGCGAAGTTGTCGTCCGTCCGCGCCTAATCCCCAACGATTAGTTTCTAACGATTGACATGCTTTTTGAAGGGCTTCTATAAAAGTACGGCCTATCGACATTACCTCTCCAACTGCCTTCATTTGTAAGCCTAGTTCTTTATTCGCTCCCTTAAATTTATCAAAATTAAAACGAGGAATTTTTACGATAACGTAATCTAATGTAGGTTCAAAATATGCGGAAGTCGTCTTTGTAATTTGGTTTTGTAGCTCGTCTAGATTATATCCGATAGCAAGTTTCGCAGCAATTTTTGCAATCGGGTAGCCTGTCGCTTTGGAGGCTAACGCCGAAGAGCGAGACACACGTGGATTAATCTCGATTGCAATGATTTCTTCGTTTTCAGGATTCACAGAGAATTGAACATTACATCCCCCAGCAAAATTCCCTATAGAGCGCATCATGCGAATTGCTTTGTTGCGCATATCTTGGTAACATTTGTCACTAAGGGTCATACCAGGAGCTACAGTAATCGAGTCTCCTGTATGTATTCCCATTGGATCAAAATTTTCAATGGTACAAATGATAATTACGTTGTCATTTGTATCACGTAAAAGTTCGAGTTCAAATTCTTTCCATCCTAAAACGGCTTGCTCGACAAGTACTTCATGTGTTGGAGATGCGTGGAGACCTCTGTTTAATGCTGCATCAAATTCTTCTTTTTTGTGTACAAACCCGCCGCCTGTACCTGCAAGGGTATATGAAGGGCGAATAACAAGCGGAAATCCGATTTCTTGAGCTGCTTCTTTTCCTTCTAGAAAAGAGTTTGCTATTTTAGAAGTAGCAACACCCACTCCGATATCGATCATTAATTTGCGAAATTCCTCACGGTTTTCCGTCTTTTCGATGGCGGCAACGTCAACACCAATAACTTGTACATTGTATTCGTCCCACAATCCAAGATTGGAGGCTTCGATACATAAATTTAATGCCGTTTGACCACCCATGGTTGGCAGCACGGCGTCGATTTTTTGTTCTTTTAGAATGCTTTCGATGCTTTCACACGTAAGCGGCAATAAATAGACATGATCTGCAATAACCTTATCGGTCATAATCGTTGCAGGATTTGAATTGATAATGGATACTTCGATGCCCTCTTCTTTTAACGATAGAGCAGCTTGAGATCCTGAATAATCAAATTCACAGGCTTGACCAATAACAATGGGGCCCGAACCAATGATTAAAACGGAGTTGATGGAGGTGTTTCTAGGCATTATTCTTATTCAAAAAATTAATCTTCAGTGTCTTTTGTTGATCAAAGCGTCGAAAATTTGCCTTAAAATGGAGGGAATTCCGACTCCTTTGTCGGAGTGCAAAGTTACATTAATTTTATTAATATTTAGTGGATTATCTATAACTTTTAATATTTGTTTACCATTTTTTGATTCGAATGAATACAAAATCGTCAAAATTTCTAGATACCGATGTTTTTGCCACAGTTATCCCTTTTAATAAATGACAATCTCGTCGGTCATTAGATAGCCTCCTTTTGGGTTAGTCGCAATTACTTTAACGAATCGTGCCATCTGGGGCTTTACTAAATCCACCTGGAAAGTTTGAAATTGTAGTTTCGGATTCTCCGAGTTTCTATAATTTTTCACCACTTCGATTTCACGATAGTTTTTCCCGTTGTCGGATAAATAAACGTGAAACTCGTCAGGGAAATAGATACCTGGCCCAGGCAATTGCATAAAACGCATGCTTACCGATTTTATTTCTTCTCGACGTTCAAAGTCAACATAAGCATCAAAGTTTCCGACAAAGCCTTGCCATTGGAGATCATGGTAGGAGAGCCCTCCAAACTCTCCATTGGAGAGAGTAAACTCTTTTTGAGCAGCATAAACTTCCCATGGCGTGTTATAATGAATTTTTTTGTTTATCCCCTTGTGTATATCTAGCTTTATTTCTTCAATAGGACTAACTTGAACAGAGTCAATGAATGAGGCTGCTTTGATTGTACTTGTCGAACTCAATATGATAGGGTTCGTGAACGGAGTGTCGTCTGCAGTCGGTGTTGTTCCGTCAGTTGTGTAATATATTAAGGGGTTACTTTGTTCGGAAATAAGCGATACCGTGTTCGTCTTTTTTTCTTTGTCGAAAGTTACCGTGGATCTCACATTGTAGGAGGGGCGATAGTAGTTAACTTCAAGTTTTTGTAATATTTTATAATGTTCTTGAAGTCTGTGTCTAAAATCTAACCAACTCCGGTCCTCTTGATTGGTCCAATTTACTTCAGCGAGTGCGATAGCTCTGGGAAAGGCCATGTATTCGACTTGCTGATAAGTCGAAATATATTCGGTCCATAGGTTCGCTTGTGCGCCTAGAATATGTTTTGATTTGTCTTCGGGTAATCCATTAGGAATTGGATTGTAGGAATACACTTTATCTAAAGGGAGGAAACCTCCAATGGCTTCTGGTTGAGTTCGCGGATCTGTTTGGTAGCTGTCAAAATAAAGATATTCTCCAGGCGTCATTATTACATCGTGTCCCATGTTAGCCGCGTTCATACCTCCCTCTTCCCCTCGCCAACTCATAACTGTTGCCCCCTCGGATAGTCCGCCCTCTAATATTTCGTCCCATCCAATTAGTTTTCGTCCATTAGCTTGTAGGAAGTTGTCGATCTCTTTGATAAGGTAACTTTGCAGTTCTTCACCTGTTTTTAGCTTTTTTTCTTTTTTTAATGCTTGACATTTTGGACAGTTTTCCCAGTGTGTTTTGTTTGCCTCATCTCCCCCTATATGAATATAAGGTGATGGAAAAATATCTAGAACTTCGGTAAGAACATTTTTTAAAAACGTGTATGTTTCCGGGTTTCCTACACAGAATTCTGCCTGGGTATAGGCTTTTCCTGTACAAGATAATTCCGGGTATAGCGCAAGTACTTCTTCGGAGTGTCCCGGCATTTCGATCTCGGGTATTATAGTGACACCTTTCGCCGCAGCATAAGCAACAAGTTCTCTTGCTTGTTCTTGTGTATAGAATCCTCCGCTTGCATTTGGCGACCCCTGCTCCACATATTGGCGCCCATTGTTCCACCAGTCCTTCCACTTTGTGTGGGTGCGCCAGGCGGCTTTCCTGGTGAGCTCAGGATATTTTTTTATCTCTAATCGCCACCCAGCGCCATCGGTGAAATGCCAATGGAAATAATTGAACTTATAGAGAGCCATGATATCGATATACTTTTTTATAAAGCTTACTGGCATATAATGCCTAGAGACATCAAGATGAAGGCCGCGGTATTTAAATCGGGGACTGTCATCAATAGTAAGCTGAGGAAGGACATTCGCATTTTGCTCTAGTAAGCCGAGCTGCACTAATGTGTAGATTCCAGAGATCATTGCTTGTGTTTCACCAGCTTTGATTAAAATCCCAGATTCGTCGACTTGTAGTCTGTAGGCGCCGGGTTGTATTTTATCTTGGGGCGTTGCGGGAAATATTCGAATTCCAGTGTGGTGTTTTTTTCCTACTTTTTTTATCACTTCCACTTGAAGTGCGGCAATTTCGGGATAAGCGGAAAGTAGAGGTGCTAAATTTTTAAATTCTTCTGTTACATATATTGACATCGAAGACGAAATCTGTGTAGTTCCTACCCCGTATGTAATCTTATTTGGTTTCGGTATAAGATTCAATGCCTTATGTTGAGCTGTGATCGAAGAGGATATGAATATTGCGAGTAAAACAAGAATTAGATTACGCATAGCGGACACCAAATTAGTTGAGTTACAAATATCTTAATTTTTTATCAAAGGCAGTGAAGAGAATTTATGAGCATAGTTGAAAAATATGATAATGTAACTACAATCATACCTTCATGATATTAATGGAATAATGATTAACTTTGCACTATGATTGAACTACCTGTTATTCCAGTTACCCAAACTCAACGTAAACCCGATTGGTTACGCGTGAAATTACCGGTGGGTAAAGAGTATCGTCATGTACGTAATTTGGTTGACGAGCATAAGTTACATACCATTTGCGAAAGTGGTAATTGTCCTAATATGGGCGAGTGTTGGGGAGCAGGGACAGCAACTTTTATGATATTAGGAAATATTTGTACACGTTCTTGTTCATTCTGTGCGGTTGCGACAGGTCGTCCGTTAAGTGTTGACCTGGATGAACCTGCAAGAGTCGCAAATTCAGTAAAATTGATGCAAGTCAAACACTGTGTGATCACTTCCGTAGATCGTGATGATTTGAAAGATGGAGGATCTATTATATGGGCAGAAACCATTAACGCAATTCGTCGTGAAAGTCCGGAGACGACATTAGAAACTCTCATCCCTGATTTTAAAGGAAATTGGGAGAACCTAGAACGTGTGATCGCTGTTCGTCCAGAAGTCGTTTCGCATAACTTAGAAACGGTCAGAAGACTTACTAGAGAAGTGCGTATTCAAGCTAAATATGATCGCTCGTTAGAGTGTCTGCGTCGGATTTCTGACGCTGGGTTAAGAACGAAGTCAGGCATAATGCTTGGTTTTGGTGAAACAGAGGAGGACGTAATAGAGGCTATGCAAGATCTTTACGATGTAGGAGTTCATATTTTAACGCTTGGACAATACCTACAGCCGACTAAAGCCCATCATCCAGTGGTGGAGTGGATTACACCCCAGCAGTTTGAGAAGTATAAGCAAATTGGGCTTGACATGGGTTTTAAATACGTCGAGTCAGGACCATTGGTTCGCTCTTCTTATCACGCAGAGAAGCATCTATTTGATATGCAATAAAATTAGTTTAACAGTAAAAAAACGTCTCTTCATATTATTGAAGAGACGTTTTTTTTACTATTATAATATTGGATCTAATATTCATATACCGTCTCTCCCGCGATAACAGTTCGTAATGTTTTGATTGCCCTCAATTGCTCTGCAGGTGCTGTCATTATATCGTCCTCAAGCACTACGAAATCAGCGTCCTTACCCGGTTCGATACTTCCGCGCTTTTTTTCTTGAAAGCACGAAAAAGCAGCCCAAGTTGTCATCCCCCGGAGGGCCTGTTCTCTCGTAATAGCATTTTCTATTTGGAATCCTTGCTGTGGAAATCCTGTTTTATCAACACGTGCTACGGCCGCATGAAAACCGTAAAGTGGATTGAAGTGTTCAACAGGGAAGTCACTTCCTAGTGCAAGCTTGCCATATTGTTGTAAAAGATCTTTATAGGCGTAGGCCCCTTTCATACGTTCAGAACCAAGACGTTCCTCTGCCCAATACATGTCCGAAGTAGCGTGTGTTGGCTGTACAGAGGGAATAATATGAAATTTAGCAAATTTGCTGAAATCGCTAGGAGCTATAATTTGAGCGTGTTCAATACGCCAACGCCGCTTTTTACCATTTTTTAGATGCTTCCCATAGGTGTCTAGTATGAGTCTGTTAGCTGAGTCGCCAATAGCATGGGTATTTACTTGATAAGGGGAAGCGGCTAAAGTTTGTATTACTTTATCAAATTCTTCGGGTGTATGTAAGAGAAATCCTCGAGACGGGGCGTCATGGTAGTGGTCTAAAAGGCAGGCTCCACGTGATCCAAGAGCTCCATCCGCCATCAACTTGATAGATCTTATCGAGAGTCGATCGGTTTCGTAGAAACCATCATCAATTGCTCTTTTAATATTAGACGGATTTCCGGCAATCATAGCATAGTCTCTGATTTTTAACGAATCTTGCTGATAAAATTTTTTAAGCTGCTCGAGTTCTTCGAACGAAAGACCTGCATCTACGATGCTTGTTAATCCTACCGAAAAAAGCGAGTCTTGTGCTTTTCTTAGACTTAGCAAACGATCTCTTTCGTCGGAACCGGGGATATAACGTGAAACGAGAGAGATTGCGTTGTCAATCAGAATTCCAGTCAGCCGGTTAGTACTGTCTCTTCCTAAAATACCTCCCGATACGTTTTCGTTACTATCTAATTTCGATAGTTCAATTGCTTTGGAGTTTACTAGCGCAGCATGGTAATCCACACGAGAAATAAAGATTGCGGTGTTTGGGAAGTACTTGTCTAGACTATCTTTTGTAGGGAATTCATTTTCCTCCCATAAATTTTGATCCCAACCACCTCCGACCACCCAAGTTTTTTCAGGATTAGCTTGTTGATAAACCTTAAGCCTTCTAATTACTTCGTCGAACGATGCTGATCCATTTAGATCTACTTGAGCAAGTAAGTCGGCGAACATAAAAAAGTGGGCATGAGCATCGTAGAAGCCGGGGTATATGGGTTTTCCTAGTGCGTCTATACTTTCTTTTGCATTATATTTATTTTGAATACTTTCCGTACTCCCGATATCTACAAAAACACCATTTTTCACGGCAAATGCTTCAGCTTGTCGAAAAGCTGAATCTACCGTATATACTTTTGCGTTGTAGACAATAAGATCTACTTCTTTGTTTGTGGTACAGCCAATGATAAGTAATGGCAATAAAAGGAGTGATAGGTTTTGAATTCTTCTCATCCGACAATTGTTAAGTGATGTCTAAAATACGAAATAACTGTGATGTCCGTATTTTCGAGGTAAAGTATAAATAAAAAATCCTTGTCATAAAAGAAGGACAAGGATTTTTTATTCTGAAAAATCTATAAAGCGATTCTAGTAAGGATTGCTTTTTTAAAAAATTTAACAATATTCATCAAAAGCTGCAATCAAATTGTCTGCAATCATTTGTGCGGGACGACCTTCGATCATGTGTCTCTCTATCATATGAACCAATTTTCCGTCTTTGAAAAGGGCCATTGCTGGAGATGATGGAGGATAAGGTAACATATAATTACGTGCTTTATCGACGGCATCTTTTTCCATACCTGCAAACACCGTAACTAGTTTGCTGGGTTTTTTGCCATTTTCCACCGCGAATCGAGCCGCTGGGCGGGCGTTCGCTGCTGCGCATCCACAGACCGAGTTCACGACGACAAACACCGTGCCCTCCGCAGGTATTACTGCATCTACTTCATCGGCATTTTTTAATTCTTGGAATCCTGCGTCTACAAGCTCTTGACGCATCGGAGCTACTAAATATTCTGGATACATTTCGTTTTTTTTTAATGTCAAAAATTAATTAAAGTTGACTCAAGAAGGCAACCAACACAAAGGTAATGCTTTGTATTCCTTTAATCAATATCCGATCCTCAGGATTATGTCAGAATTCGTTAGAAAAGGCGCAAATTGTCTTTGAAATCAGGTAAGTAACGGTTATTTTTGTTATAGAAATAAATAAAATTATGACTACAAAAGAATCAACCTACGTACCATACAAAGTAAAAGACATAAGTCTCGCCGAATGGGGACGAAAAGAAATAGAATTAGCCGAAGCTGAAATGCCTGGTTTAATGAGCTTGAGAAAAGAATTCGGAACCGAAAAGCCGCTTCAGGGGGCACGTATCGCGGGATGCCTACATATGACGATTCAAACAGCCGTGTTAATCGAAACATTAGTTGCCTTAGGTGCGCAAGTTTCTTGGTCGTCTTGTAATATTTTTTCTACTCAGGATCACGCGGCTGCCGCGATCGCTGCTGCGGGGATCCCGGTTTATGCTTGGAAAGGTATGAATGAACAGGAGTTTAATTGGTGTATTGAACAAACTTTGTTTTTTGGACAGGAACGGCAACCGTTAAACATGATACTTGATGACGGAGGGGATTTAACTAATATGGTTTTTGATCAGTTTCCCGAACTAATTGACGGAATCCGTGGACTTTCCGAGGAGACGACAACGGGTGTCCATCGTTTGTATGAACGGATGAAAAATGGCACATTACATTTGCCCGCGATCAATGTCAACGACTCGGTTACTAAATCAAAGTTCGATAATAAATACGGATGTCGCGAATCACTAGTAGATGCTATCCGGCGTGCGACTGATTTGATGCTTGCCGGTAAAGTTGCCGTCGTTGCGGGTTATGGCGACGTTGGAAAAGGTTCCGCGGAGTCCTTACGCTCCGCAGGTGTGCGTGTAATTGTTACTGAAATCGATCCAATTTGTGCGCTTCAGGCTGCAATGGAAGGTTTTGAAGTCAAAAAAATGTATGATGCTATTAAAGAAGCGAATATCGTCGTAACCACAACAGGTAATAAAGATATTATACGCTCCGAACATTTCAAGTTGATGAAAGATAAAACGGTCGTATGTAACATTGGACATTTCGACAATGAAATCGATGTTGCTTGGTTAAACGAAAATTATGGTTCAAGCAAAGTCGAAATTAAGCCTCAAGTGGACAAGTATTCAATTGATGGTACAGATATTATTTTGCTCGCTGAGGGACGTTTAGTAAATTTAGGCTGTGCTACCGGTCACCCTTCCTTTGTAATGTCTAACTCTTTTACAAATCAGACGCTTGCACAAATTGAATTATGGACCAATCCAGATAAATACGACAAAAAAGTCTATACATTGCCTAAGTATTTGGATGAGAAAGTTGCTAGGCTGCATCTAGCACATATTGGTGTTGAGCTTGATACTTTATCGCAAGAACAAGCGGCCTACATCGGCGTAACGGTTGAGGGGCCTTATAAGGCCGATGCTTACCGGTATTAGTTCGCAAGAAATGATAAAACAAAAAAGGGCTTTACGTGGACTGTCCCAAAAAGTTAGACACTTTCTGAGGCGTTGCAACGTTCAAAAAGCCCTTTTTTGCTAAAGAAAATCGTTTGTCGCTTTTAATGCATTTGCAAACCTGTCTTCTCCTTGACCGGAAATGATTTTATATTCGGCACTTAGTGCTTTTAATTCCTGTATCCATATTTGCATGAAGTGTTCCCGTTGGTCGGGGAAATCTCGTAATGGATCGTCCTGCCAAGGCAAATCAATATCCATCAACAGGTATAAGTCATAAGTTCGTCTTTTGATTTCATCGGTAACCTCTGTAGGCGTATGACCGAAAAGATGGTCGCTCCAGATTTTTACCGTCAATATTGTTGTGTCACAGAACAAAATATGATTTGTAGAGCTTTCTAGCATTGCTTCTTCCAATGCGATTTGTCCATAAAACATATTTATTTCATCCTGCAGACTATAGTTATTGTTTAAATTTTGACAATAGTATCGTGCATACTCAGGGACACATAAGGATTTCTTTTGTGCTGCTAGTTGGTGTGCAACCGTTGATTTTCCAGTGGATTCAGGACCAACTATTGCGATTTTAATTGTTTTCGTTGTTGGCAAAATGCGTTTATCTTAGATGGGGTTCACGATGTTAATTGAGGATGAATATACAATTATAAGAAATGTGTTAACAAGATGCTCTATCAACGGGAAAAAAGGTGCTGAATTACTTTCCGTTCAGAATAGTATTTTAGAAGTCTATTTTAAAGAAATAAGGTGAATATTTTAGGTATATCCTGTGTGTAGGAAGGCAGGATAAGCTATTTGGAGAGAGTTGAATAAATGAATATTCGTCTATTGTACTATTTTGTTCGCGCAGTTGGTGCTAGCAAAAGATTCTGGTTTTGCTTTAAATCGGAATCCCATTCCGAGAATATACCCCATGGCTTCTTTTAAAGCAATATTAGATTCAAAATTTGGATTTGTATTGATATCTGCATGTACTTCTAGATCTACGTGATATCTTTCGAGTAGCGGGCACAGATCAAAAGCGATGTCAATAGATTTTTGAACTTCCGTAAGCATGCGTTCTTTGATTGTCATTCTATGACTGCTCCTGTCGCGGTGTATGAACATGAAGCCTCCTTTATGCTCGCGAAGGAAGACGATTACGGTAGCAAATTCAATAATACCCCGTTTGACTTGAGAGTCGGTACCGATATAAACTTTAAGTTGATTTCCTAAGCATGTTTCTTTTTTGATTATTTCTTCAACAGCGATGCTGATGGGATTGCGGATAATTTCTCCGTTGTAATGTTGCCAAATCATAGTCTATTTCTTTTAATATTAAAGTTATTGATAAATATTTCATGACGTGTTAATTGTCTGTTACCTTGATGTTATTATTTATAGTGCTTTATCCTTCTTTTTTACCATAAGCCAAGTCCCCTGCATCACCGAGTCCTGGGACGATATATGCTTTTGAGGTGAGTTCATTGTCTACTGCAGCGACCCATATATGTGCTTCTGGCAAAAAGGCTTGCACATGCTGGAGACCTTCTTCTGACGCGATTACGACCGCAATATGCAATTCTTTGATAGCGTAGTCAGCTAATATGTCCTTACAGCATAATACGAGACTACGTCCAGTAGCAAGCATGGGATCGGCGACGATAACAATTTTTTCATCGAGATTCGGTGTATTAGAGTATTTTTTTTGAATCTCCATTTCTCCACTTTTCTTGGTATGTCTGTATGCGGCCATGAAAGCGTTCGGTGCTCGGTCGAATACGCGTAACATTCCTTGGTGAAATGGTAAGCCTGCTCGGATAATGGTGGCTAAAACAGGTTGCTCTTCTAAAATATTGTGAGTTGCTGTTCCAAGAGGGGTTTCTACTGTTGAAGGTTTATAGCTTAAGGTCTTGCTAATTTCGTAGGCTATAATCTCACCTAATCGTTCGAGATTGTAGCGGAACCGCATACTGTCTTTTTGGATATTGACGTCCCGTAGCTCCACCATATAATGGTTTGCAATACTGTTCTCTTTTGTTAATATCGTTACCATAATATCGTGATTGAAGTGTGTTTTACGAATATACTAATTTTATGGATTAACTTTGGCGCCTTGTGTCCTTGAAATTTATCCTGCTGATAAGCCTTACTTATTAATACATACCAATTTTATCTGTTGTTTATATGCCGGGTGACCTGCTTGATAGACAGTGTAAGCAACCTTCTGTAGATTGCAAAGTCTATTTTTTTTAGTATTTTTGAGTCTGTTAAACCCCAATATATATGAAGTTTGAATTAACATCAGATTATAAACCCACCGGTGATCAACCCCAAGCTATTAAAGAATTAGTTGAAGGGGTGAATCAAGGGGAACGTTATCAGACGCTGTTGGGGGTCACAGGATCAGGTAAAACCTTCACCGTTGCTAACCTTATCCAAGAGACGCAGCGGCCGACCTTGATTTTGAGTCATAATAAAACCCTGGCGGCACAATTATATGGCGAGTTTAAACAGTTTTTCCCGGACAACGCGGTAAATTATTTTGTTTCGTACTACGATTACTATCAGCCGGAAGCGTTTATAGCGTCGTCAAATACGTATATAGAGAAAGATCTCGCTATCAATGAAGAGATTGAGAAGCTGCGATTGGCTACGACCTCGTCATTAATGTCGGGACGACGGGATATTGTAGTTGTGTCGTCTGTATCTTGTATTTATGGTATGGGTAATCCCGAAGATTTTTCGCGCTCTATCTTTCGTTTTGCTATAGGGATGACGGTGAGTAGAAATGCATTCTTACATCGTTTAGTAGAAATTCTTTATTCGCGAACAACGACGGACTTTAAGCGAGGGACGTTTCGCGTTAAAGGCGATGTAGTTGATATTTTTCCGGCATACCTGGACTATGCGTTCCGTATATCATTCTTTGGTGATGAGATAGATGAAATTAGTGAGATTGATCCGGTTTCTGGAAAAACAATTAATAAATTGGAAGACATTGCTTTGTTTCCCGCTAATTTATTTGTGACACCTAAAGAAAAATTTACTGAATCGATCTGGGAAATACAAGAAGAACTTGTCCAACGTAAAACTCAACTAGAAGAAGAAGGGCGGATGTTGGAGGCGAAACGTTTAGAGGAACGTGTGAATTACGATCTAGAGATGATGCGAGAGTTGGGATACTGTTCTGGAATTGAGAATTACTCACGTTTTTTTGATGGGCGTTCAGCAGGGATGCGACCGTTCTGTTTATTGGACTACTTTCCCGAAGACTATCTACTTGTTATCGATGAAAGCCATGTAACTTTGCCACAACTTCGTGCAATGTATGGTGGTGACCGCTCGCGCAAAGTGTCACTAGTTGAACATGGGTTTAGGTTGCCGGCTGCACTTGATAATCGCCCTCTCAATTTTTCAGAATTCGAATCGCTAACCAATCAAACAATATATGTGTCTGCGACTCCAGGGGACTATGAGCTACAGCAAACAGAGGGGGTGGTCGTTGAGCAGGTTATTCGTCCGACCGGGCTTCTGGATCCAATAATAGAAGTGCATCCTGCTGTTAATCAGGTAGACGACTTCTTAGAGGAAGTCGACAAAACGATTAAAGAAGGTGGGCGGATTTTGGCGACGACGCTTACTAAACGGATGGCGGAAGAACTTACTAAGTATATGAATCGGTTAAATGTAAAAGTAAGATACATTCATTCAGAAATAAAGACACTCGAACGTGTCGAAATTTTGAGAGGATTACGACTGGGTGAGTTTGATGTCCTTGTGGGGGTCAATTTATTACGTGAAGGTTTGGATTTACCGGAGGTAACATTGGTGGCTATTTTGGACGCTGACAAGGAAGGGTTTCTACGTTCATATCGGTCACTTATTCAGACTATTGGTCGGGCTGCCCGTAATGACAAGGGCAGAGTCGTGATGTATGCGGATAAAATTACGGATAGTATGCGGATAACGATCGAGGAGACTAATAGGCGACGAGAGAAACAAGTAGCTTACAATGAGGAACATGGTATTATTCCGCGAACAGTAGGAAAGACAAGAGAGGAAATTTTAGAGCAAACTTCGGTTGCGGATTTTAAACCAGCCGAAGCAAAGGCTTATATTGAACCTGATGCCGCCTCGTTGATCGCCTCTGATCCTGTAATGGATCACTTAAATAGCAAAGAACTAACAAAGGCGATTGAAAACGTGCGAAAACAGATGGATAAAGCTGCAAAGGAAATGGACTTCCTAGCTGCGGCAAAATTACGCGATGAAATGTTTGCTATGGAACAATTACATCAAGATAAATTTGGAATGAAATAACCTGTGTTATTTTTTTTCCTGATATAGAGTTTGTTTGTTGTGGATGACTGACCAACAATGATCTTGTTGAGTTATTTTATATTCATCAGAGGTATATAAATCGGAAGCCCTTTTGTCTAAAATGATGCTTTCCTCTTCCTCTTTGAGAAATAGTTCCGCTTTATGTCGAATGGAATCGATAAGCACAAATGCAGCTGTCTCATAATTGGCGCTCGTATCCGTTATGTTTAATGTGATGGTCCCTTCCCATGGACGAATACAATCTTCTTTTAATTTTGACCAAGTGTAACCCGCTGATATTAAACATCCGTTTTTGTCTTTCTCATTTCCTACTGTTATTGATGAGGGGGAGCCATTTTTGGATTCATCGTTCTTTTTTGCACCTTGGCACGAGCTTAATGCGTATATAAATAGGATAATGAACAAATATTTCATAAACTAGTCTTTAGTTATTTTATCGACATAAACCGTACCAATATCACGTAAGAGATTTTAAGCGAGGGTTGATTTTTAGTGTGTATTAGTCGGTTTTTAACGAAAACCTTGTTACATTTACACAAACCTCGTTAATTAGCTTAATTGTTATCAAATTATTAATAGGATGAAAAAACCGGTATTGGTTATTAAATTTGGATCGGCATCTATAACAACGAAAGACGGAGAAATCGATGAAAGAATTGTTCTTGAAATAGCACGACAGACTGCGCAATTACAAGACGCATATAATATCGTACTTGTCTCATCGGGTGCTGTCGCCGCCGGTAAACGGTTTTTAGTGAATTATGAAGGTACGTTGTCCGAGCGTAAAGCTGCTGCGGCAATTGGGAATCCCTTATTAGTACGTAAGTACAGTACATATTTTAAACCGTTTGGGATAGCTTTAGCACAGAGTTTGTGTGAACGCCAGCACTTTGCAAATAGAACGCAGTTCTTGCAGCTTAAGGACACTTACATGGAATTGTGGAAAAATAACATTATTCCAATTGCAAATGAAAATGACGTCGTCAGTAATAAGGAATTGAAATTTTCGGATAATGATGAATTGGCCACTTTAATTGCTGTCGGTTTTGATGCTGAACAAATTCTATTCAGCACATCTGTTCCTGGAGTCCTGGACGCTAAAGGTAAAGTTGTTCCTGAAATCAAAGTGATTGATAAAGACTCCTTTTCTTTGGTGCGTAAAGAAAAGTCCTCGGTCGGGCTCGGAGGGATGACCTCAAAACTCAATTTCGCACGCCTTGCCAATCAGATGGGGATCCGGGCCGTTATCTTTAGCATGCAGACACCGGAGGCAATTACTAAGGCAGTCAAAGGAGAGACGGGAACAGTATGCCATGCGTTGCCCAAGAAAGTGTCTTCACGGAACAAGTGGCTTGCTAGCGGAAGTCTGATTAAGGCTCTTGTTAAAATAGATGATGGTGCAGTACAAGCGATAAAAAATCGAAAGAGTTTGTTAGCGGTTGGAGTAATACATGTCAATCAGTCTTTCGATACTGGAGAAGTGTTTCAGATAGCAGATGAACAGGGAGCTATTATCGCGGTCGCGAAAGCGAAGATTGACGTTTTTGATCTTGATTCCATCCAAAAGAAAAAAAATATAGCTATTGCACATGCAGATAACATTGTGCTACTATGAGAATATTTAACGGGTAATGATAATTGACAGATATGAAAGATAATATTCAGGAAGAATTAGAAGCGACACGTGCAGCCAGTAGACAGCTTCGACAGTTGTCTAATGAGGTGCGACAGCAAATCTTAGTTGCAATTTCGGATGCGTTGAAAGCTGAGATGACAACTATTCTGGAGGAGAACAAGCGTGATTTGGAACGTATGGATCCATCAGATGCACGCTATGATCGATTGCTGTTTGATGAATCTCGTATAATTGGTTTGTCAAAAAGCATTTTGGAAATTGCGAATTTAGCGGATCCTACGGGAGTCTTACTTTCGAGCAAGGCGTTGGAGAATGGGCTAACCATTGAAAAGAAGTCGGTACCTCTGGGTGTTGTTGGTGTGATCTATGAATCCAGACCTAATGTTACAGTCGATGTCGCAGCGCTTTGCATTCGTTCAGGAAATGTTTGTCTGCTCCGAGGAGGCTCAGATGCCTATTTTACAAACAGCATATTGGTGTCAATTATACGGACGGTGCTTGCTAAATTTAATTTGGACAATAATATTGTACAGCTTCTACCCACCGATCGGGCCTTTGTGACGGAACTATTATTAGCTGTAAAGCATGTTGATATCATTATCCCTAGGGGGTCTCAAGGTCTCATTGACTTTGTTCGAGAGCACGCAAAAGTACCTGTGATTGAGACCGGTGCGGGCGTATGCCATACGTATGTTGAAAGTAGTGCCGATATCGAGCAAGCTGCCCGCATTGTAGCGAACGCGAAGATTTCAAGACCATCTGTTTGTAATGCGTTGGACACCGTGATAGTAGATGCTCCGATCATGGAAGATTTTTTGCAGATTCTTTACCCCTATTTCGAAGAAGTCAATGTCGAGGTTTACGCCGATGAACGTTCGTATGATGTACTTCAAAAGTTGGGTTATCCACGGTTGAGACACGCGGACACGGCGGATTTCGGGCGCGAGTTTTTATCGTTAGGATGCTCAATTAAAGTGGTCGATTCGTTCACCGAAGCGTTAGCGCATATTGAAGAACACTCTTCAAAACATTCTGAATGTATTGTATCCACGGATGCTCAAAAAGTTTCTATATTTATGGAGGCAGTTGATGCTGCTGCGGTGTACCATAATGCCTCGACGCGATTTACGGATGGAGGAGAGTTTGGTTTGGGAGCTGAAATTGGAATTTCTACACAGAAATTACATGCTCGGGGGCCTTTTGCATTGGAGAAACTAGTTACTGAAAAGTGGTACGTTAAAGGTACTGGACAAATACGCTAGGCATGGGAATACGATACGAAAAAGACACCATTTTAGATTGGGTAGATGAGATGGGGAAATTTCTCCGTCTACTTGTAGAGGAGTTTAACGCATTTTCTAGTCCAGTTGATTCGAAGAAATTAGAAGACGGTTATATGAATTTTTTTCAAAAAGATCGTGATTGGATGCACAATCTTTCTGAAGACGATTTACTTGTTTATGTGAATGCGAAACTTCACGATGGGCAAGTTCGATCGTTGGCTTTGCTTTTTTTATATGATGCAAAGTATTCTGGCGTAACTGGCGAAACGAAAAACGCATTGTTGAGAAAGACGAAATTATTGCTTAATTACGCATCTGAACGTCTAGGGCAGTTTTCTTTCGAAGATTACGGTATTATGGCAGATATCGAAAGTGAATTGGTAAAATAGGGATATAAAACTTTATTTTAATATTTCTCGTGCAATAACGAGCCGTTGAATTTCGGAGGTGCCTTCATATATTTGTGTGATTTTTGCGTCGCGCATCAACCGTTCAACATGATAGTCTTTCACGTAACCGTATCCTCCGTGGATCTGCACCGCTTCGATGGTGGTTTTCATTGCTACTTCGGAGGAATGGAGCTTGGCCATTGCCGCTTGTTTGGCATAAGGAAGCCCCTGGTCTTTGAGCCATGCGGCTTTATAGGTGAGCAACCGCGCTGCTTCTATTTCCACCTCCATATCTGCCAGTTTAAATTGAATTGCTTGATGTTCTGATATGGCTTTTCCAAACGTCTTGCGCTGTTTTGCATACCCCAATGCCAAATCGTAGGCGCCACTGGCAATACCTAATGCTTGCGCGGCGATCCCGATCCGTCCTCCATCAAGCGTTTTCATGGCGAACTTGAATCCAAATCCATCTTCGCCGATCCGATTCTCTTTAGGGACTTTTACATTATCAAAGTGAAGAGAGTGGGTGTCGGAGCTACGTATGCCCAGCTTGTTTTCTTTAGGTCCTGTGCTGAAACCCTCCATTCCCTTTTCTATAATCAATGCATTTATGCCGCGATGGCCTTTTTCTGGATGAGTTTGAGCAATAACAATGTATATATCGCCGTTTCCGCCATTTGTTATCCAGTTTTTCGTGCCATTTAGGATATAGTGATCACCTTTGTCTTCTGCTGTCGTGTTTTGTGACGTTGCGTCCGATCCCGCTTCCGGTTCCGAGAGTGCGAATGCACCTAACTTCTGTCCCCGAGCGAGTGGTGATAGAAATTTCTCCTTTTGGTATTCTGTTCCAAATTCTTGCAAGCCGTATAAAACTAAAGAATTATGCGCCGACATTATGACGCCTAGTGATGCGTCTATCTTTGATATTTCTTCGATCGCTAACACGTAGGAAAGTGTATCAGTTTGGCTACCGCCATATTCTTCTGTTACCATCATACCCATAAAGCCCAATTCGGACATTTGAACGATTTGTTCCCTCGGAAATAAAGCCTTTTCGTCCCGTTCAATTGCTCCTTTAAATAGTGTCTGCGCAAAATTACGTGCACTGTCCTGAATAAAAAGGTGTTCTTCGTTTAAATTGAAATTCATATTCGATGTTTACTAAGGTTACACATCAAACATACAAAAAATATTTAATTTACTATGCTGACATAGTAAATTAAATGTAACCTTTTTCGAAAAACAAGATTTAGCATTTTGAAAAGTCAAATAATCTACTAAATTTGTAGAGTATATAATTTAGTAACCACAAAAATAATAGAGATATGAGTTTAAGATTAGGAGATACGGCGCCGAATTTTCAGGCCGATACATCAATTGGACCAATCGATTTTTATGAGTTTATTGACGGTGGTTGGGCGGTATTGTACTCTCATCCATCAGATTACACGCCGGTGTGTACTACTGAGCTAGGTCGTACTGCACAGCTTAAATCAGAATTTGAAAAACGTAATACCAAGGTTTTGGCTCTTAGCGTGGATTCAGTCGAAGATCATTTAGGTTGGATTAAAGATATTAATGAGACGCAAAATACAAACGTTGATTTCCCAATTATCGCAGACAAGGATCGTAAAGTCGCAGAATTGTATGATATGATTCATCCCAATGCGTCTGCAACCGCTACGGTCCGTTCAGTATTCGTGATCAGTCCAGATAAAAAAGTTAAATTGACACTTACTTATCCAGCCTCGACCGGGAGAAACTTTAACGAAATCCTCCGTGTAATCGATTCACTCCAGCTTACAGAGGATTATTCCGTTGCAACTCCTGCTGACTGGAATGATGGAGAAGACGTTATTGTTGTTCCTGCGATCAAGACAGAAGATATACCTGCAAAATTCCCGAAAGGATACAAGGAGGTCAAACCGTATTTACGTGTTACTCCGCAACCAAATAAATAAGATACGAAGCATTAAAAAGGCCATCTAATTTAAATAGATGGCCTTTTTAATGCTAGTGTA
Source organism: Sphingobacterium shayense (assembly GCF_013179575.1). Classification (GTDB taxonomy): domain Bacteria; phylum Bacteroidota; class Bacteroidia; order Sphingobacteriales; family Sphingobacteriaceae; genus Sphingobacterium; species Sphingobacterium shayense. Next base: position 29,335 of record NZ_JABMCQ010000007.1, read on the forward strand.
TTGTACATAGTTTAATATACCTTTACTAAGTATATAAAGTCTTGTATCTTTTTGACCTGTTCTGTTCGTGATAGGTTGTTAAGGAGATTTCGGTTACTTAGTGTTACATTGCCGCGAAGAGAGTCTTCAGGGATGTCATTCAGAGTTTCCATTAGAGCTTTGGTTTTTATAGCGAATGCAGCGCCGTCAATTCCTTTTTGTTTACCGCTGATGATACCAATTACGTTTCCGTCTTTGTCCAGAACTGGTCCTCCGCTGTTACCCGGGTTAACGGGGATTGAAATTTGATAAGCGACGGTATCTCCTGCGTAACCCGTTGCTGAACTAAGGTAGCCCTGACCATAGACCGCTTCGTCTCTTGGGAAACCAATTGTGTAGATATCTTCACCTAAATCAGAATCTTTTTTCTTGAATGTGTAAGGGAGCGCCTTTAATGATTTGAACGTTGAATCATTGATATATAAGATAGCAATATCTTTTTCTTCGTTAGTATAAATGATATCGGCCTTATACGATTCTCCTTTATGGTTTTGCAGGTGTACAGAATCTGCTCCCGTAATGACGTGGTAGTTAGTAGCAACATAACCATCTCTTGTGATGGAAAATCCCGTCGCGCCGTAATGCGATGGTTCGTTACTGTCATTCGTGCTATTCATGTTTTTAATCGCGGCACTCTGAGCATTTACGTTGCGTTTCACAGAATTCATGTCCCTGCGTAATGCGCTATAATCTGACGTCGCTTTTCTTAGATTCGAATAGTATCCTGTCAACCACAGCGTGGAAAAAACGGACACAATTGCAATTGAAGCTGCAACCGCTGCGTTTAACTTTAGTTTATCCCAAAGTGATACGATGATAGAAGGCCTCTTTGGCGTGTCTTGTTTGTGGTATACCTGTGCAGTATTTTCTAGACTATTTTTAAAATTAGCACGATCATCTGCATGTTTAAAGGTTTCTAGAAAAGAGAGGTGCTCAGTATACAAATTTGCGTGCGCCGGGTTTGTTTTGCAATATTCCTCAAAGCGAAGACAATCTTGCGCGGTAAGTTCTCCACGTAGGTAGGCATCTGCCCATTCTATAAATTCTTTTTGACTTAAAACCTTCATTATTTCTACTGTTCGATAATCTACTTCTTAAAAAACGATTTTTTTAACCGTTGAAGACACTTATATTTTTGTGTTTTGGCATTATCCGTGTTGGTATACCCAAATTTTTCACAAATATCATTCATGGATTTATTGCCAATATAAAAGTCATATAAGATAGTTTTACAAGGTTCCCCCAGACCATTTAATGCCTCTTCCATATGCGCAAAATTAGCTTCCATAGCTTCGTGTTCTTCGACAGCCTCCTCTGCAATAAGTGCCTCCTCATGTTGTTCTTCAACAAGTTCAACGTTGTATTTGGATGCTCCTCGAGTAAGTTGTTTTAGCCATAATCGGCGAGAGACCGCATATAAGAAAGTTTGTAATTTACTACTAAGTTCAAAGTTCGTGTTAATAACTTTGTCATACAGTACCATTACAGTTTCTTGAAAGATATCTTGAGCTTCTTCTCTGCTTCCACGATTATTGACAATCATCTTTTCAATGGGAGGGTAATATAGTCTGTAGATGTGATCGATCGACATGCTATTGCCACTCCTGATACCACGAATGATCGCTAAATCAATATCATTGTTCTCCTTACTCACTTATTAATACCTTTTTAATCAAATAGTAACCTTCGTTTGTAGGTGTTTTTATACTTTTATTTTTCTCGAATCTGTTTCCGATGCTCAATATATGCCCCCACAATCTAAACAGTTCGCTTATGGAACAACTTGTTTGTTTTTTGAATAAGGCATCTTGCATTCTTGTTAATGGAAGATGGTCGATCTTAGAAATCAAAAGTACTAATTAAATATCGATCTCTGTATAGTGCCATTCGCTAAAAAAGTTATATGAAGCACGACAATTTGAGGTTTAGAAAGACTTGATTCCGCTTCGGAAAGCGGGATGTGGTGCTAAGATGTCTTGGATCATTAATTATTTTATAAATTAGCCGTTATGAAAATTAAGGTAGGATTTGGATTTGATGTTCACCAAATAAAAGAAGGGCATCCTTTTATTGTAGGCGGGGTAGACTTAGAACATCATGCTGGGGCATTTGGACATTCGGATGCCGACGTATTGGTGCACGCCATTTGTGACGCTATTTTAGGGGCCGCAAATATGGACGATATCGGACATCATTTTCCGAATACCGATATGCGATGGAAGGGGGTTAGTAGTCTAGTCCTGTTAGAGGAATGTGTGCGATTGATAACTCAGAAAGGATATGAATTAGGGAATATCGATGGGATGTTGTGTTTAGAAGCGCCAAAAATTAAACCTTATATCCCTGCAATGAAAGAGAAAATTGCAAGAGCCGCAGGGCTAGAGGTGGAAGATATTTCTATCAAGGCTACGACTAATGAAACCATGGGTTTTATTGGACGAGAGGAGGGTGTTGTTGCATACGCAGTATGTCTTATTCAGAAAGGTTAACATCAGTGTGCCGAGGTTTATAAGGGTGTTTTTCGCTTCGACAGAAGTTCCTGTGTTAGCATGAAGAGTAGTTTCGATTGGTTGTCACTTTGGAAAAAGACCTGCGCAAGTGACTACTACCGGTTTTGTATTACCGTCTGTCGGAACTTTCTTGAATGCAAAAGCGTCGAATGGCGATTGAATATAGTTTCTTAATTTTAAGGTGCTTTGATGTGGTCCGTTATGGAAGAGTTTTAGTTAATATGGAGTGAAACTTTGAAGAAATTCGAAAACTTACGCACATAGAATATTACCTTTGTGGCTGATATGTAGACGTGCCACTAAAAGATTACATAGCTTTCGTTGTTAAAAAGTAGATGTTTGGCACGTAAACTGTTGGAATAGAATCGAAAAATTACCGATGGATTTATCCTAGGTAATAATATTGTATTTTTATTGATATGAAGAGAGAATCGAAGCAGAAAAAGTTGACAGAAGAAGATATCAAACGCTTTACTAGAAACTTTTGGAAAATATTATTCGGAATTGTCGCTGTTGCTGTGCTGTTTATTCTAGCGGTCCGAATCGGCGTTTTCGGCAAGCTACCTTCGTTTGAAGAATTAGAGAATCCAAAAAGTAATCTTGCCTCTGAAGTATTGTCGGATGATCTAACAGTATTAGGAACCTATTATAAACATAACCGTTCAAATGTCAAATATTCGGAACTCTCACCACATTTGGTCGAGGCTTTAATTTCTACCGAAGACAAGCGTTTTTATAATCATTCGGGTATAGATTATTCGAGAACAATTACGACGGTGTTTCATACGCTTATGGGGAATAAGCAAGGGGGGAGTACCATTACGCAACAACTTGCATTAAATCTCTTTTCAGAAAAACGTGAGCGAAATACCTTGAAGCGAATAATGCAAAAATTTCAGGAGTGGATCACCTCCGTTCGATTAGAACGTAGCTATACGAAAGAAGAGATTATCACCATGTATTTTAATACGGTTGATTTTGGCGCTTATAATACATTTGGTATTAAGTCTGCGGCCCGGACGTATTTTAATACGACTCCTGATAAGCTGCAACCGGAAGAGGCTGCAATATTAGTGGGTATGTTGAAAGGTACATATTTATATTCGCCAGTAAAATTCCCCGAGCGAGCGTTAGCGAGAAGGAACCAGGTCTTAAATAACATGGGGAGTCAAAATTATTTGACTGACGAGGAATTGGAGAAAGCGAAAAGTACTCCTATTAATTTGAAGCTGAACGTTTCTAATTATGGGGAGGGGCTAGCTCCGTATTTTCGTGCAGTATTGAAAGGCGTAATAAAAGACGAATTCAAACGGTTATCTATAACTAAGGCTGATGGGACACCATACGATTTGGATCGTGACGGACTGAAAATTTATACGCCGATCAACTACGCGATGCAAGAACATGCCGAAGCCGCTCAAAAAGAATGGATGATGAAATTGCAGCGTGATTTTGATAGACAATATAAAAATAGCGATCCCTTTAGAGGTAAAAATGCGAATTTGTTAGTTACAGGAATGCGCAGATCGGACCGTTATAGGATGTTAAAAGATGATGGTTTAACAGAGGAGCAAATAAAAGCAGAATTTCAGAAAAAGGTGCCGATGTCTGTGTTTACCTATAAAGGTAATATTGATACGATGATGTCTCCAATAGATTCGATACGTTATAATAAATTGTTTCTACGGAACGCCGTAATGTCTATGGAGCCGAAAACGGGGCATATTAAAGCTTGGGTTGGAGGCGTAGATTTTGAACACTTTAAATTTGACCATGTTAAACAAGCGGAACGGCAAGTCGGTTCAACTGCAAAACCATTTACTTATGCTGTAGCTATTGATAACGGTTATTCACCATGCTATACGGTGCCTAATCACTCAAGGGCGTATGGGAATTGGGTGCCGCGAGGTACAGCACAAGGGGGGGATCCAATCACGATTAAAAATGCATTAAAATATTCTCAAAACTTTGCGTCCGCTTTTATCATCAATGAGGTACAAGCTGCTAATGTTGCTGCGTTGACGAAGAAAATGGGAATCACTTCCAATGTGCCGAGTTATCCTTCTATCGCACTGGGTGCGTATGAGGCTTCCGTGTTTGATATGGTTGGCGCCTACTCAGCTTTTGTTAATCATGGTACATGGATAGAGCCAACGATGATCTTACGTATCGAGGATAAAAATGGAGCACCAATCTACGAAAAAACGCCAAAGGTCGTCAAAGCGATCAACAGCGAGTCGGCGTATATTATGGTGGATATGTTGAAAGGTGTAATTGATGGTGGTACAGGTTCTCGCTTAAGGCGCGCTGAATACGGAGGATTGACCAATCCAATGGGTGGGAAGACGGGAACAACAAATGATAACTCCGATGCTTGGTTTATAGGTATTACTCCTGAGCTTGTTACGGGTATTTGGACGGGAGCGGAGGACCGAGGTATACGGTTCCACAGTATGGCTCTTGGGCAAGGTGCTCAAGCTGCACTTCCAATATTTGGGCTATACATGAAACGGATCTACAACGACAAAAGCCTCCACTATACGCAAGATGATTTCCCTCTCCCTCCTGGTGGTCTGACTAAGGAAATTGATTGTAGTAAATATGTGAAGTTTTATGGAACGCCGACGGAAGAGGTCGAGTTAAATGATGATCGATTAGGGTTTTAGATACTTTAATCCTTAATATTAATTGCCGGGCAGGAAATTTTCACGAAATTTGATGCTCGGCATTTTTTATAGTTTATGAACACACAACCATTCGATTATAAAGAAGAATTAAAGAAGATCCCTCATCGTCCGGGAGTGTATCAGTATTTTGACAAGGAAGATACTCTTATATATGTCGGTAAAGCAAAGAATCTACGTAATCGGGTAGGGTCATACTTTGTGAACGACAACAACCTGAATAGTAAAACTAGGGTGCTAGTTCGTAAGATTAATCGAATCGCTTTTACGATTGTAGATACGGAGATTGATGCATGGTTACTGGAAAACAATCTAATTAAGAAGCATAAGCCTCGCTATAACGTCATGTTGAAGGACGACAAGACTTATCCTTGGATCGTTATCAAGAATGAACATTTTCCTCGTGTTTTCTGGACACGTCAATATATCAAAGATGGTTCCCGGTATTATGGACCCTATGCGTCGGTAGGAATGATGCATATTGTCCTAGATATGATAAGAGAACTATTTCCCTTACGTACTTGTAATTTGAATTTGGCTCCCCAAAACATAGCTAAAGGGAAATATAAGGTATGTTTGGAATATCAGATCGGAAATTGCAAGGGCCCCTGTGAGGGATATCAGTCTGAAGAAAATTATGCCCAGAATCTTTCGGATATAAAGGATATTCTAAATGGAAAGATTGGCGTTGTTACCGGACGATTGAAACAGCAAATGAATGAGTCGATAACGGCACTTAATTTCGAAGCAGCCCACCAGTATAAAACCAAGCTTGACAAACTTGGGAGCTATCAAAGCAAATCTACTGTTGTGAGTTCTTCCATTAATAATGTGGACGTATTTAATATTGCTTCTGATGAGAGTTATGCATTCGTCAATTACTTAAAGGTGGCGCATGGCGTTGTGATACAAACGCAAACTTTGGAAATGAAACGGAGACTTGATGAATCGGAGTCCGAATTGCTAAGCTTAGCCATACCAGAGATAAGAAGTCGGTTTAAAAGTACATCCAGAGAGATAATAGTGCCTTTTGATATCGATATTCAAGGGAATGATGCGCTTAAGTTTACAATTCCCAAAGCCGGGGAAAAAAAGAATCTGCTGGACTTATCATACAAAAATGTGGCTTACTTTAAGAAAGAAAGAATGCTACAATACGAAAAGTTGAATCCGGATGTAAAGACGGATAGAATTCTCAACCAGATGAAGAAAGATTTGCGACTTAACGTTGTACCCCAGCATATTGAGTGTTTTGATAACTCGAATATACAAGGAAATTACCCTGTGTCTGCAATAGTCGTGTTTAAAGATGCAAAACCATCTAAGAAGGACTATCGGCATTTTAATGTAAAAACCGTTGTGGGCCCGGATGATTATGCGACTATGGAGGAAGCGGTTTTTAGACGTTACAGGAGATTATTGGACGAAGGAGGAGAATTGCCTCAACTGATTATTATAGATGGAGGTAAAGGACAATTGGGGGCCGCCTTAAAGAGTTTGCGGCTACTCGGGATAGAAAAGAAGGTTACGGTGATCGGAATTGCAAAGCGTCTTGAAGAACTGTATTATCCCGGTGATCAATACCCGTTGTATCTCGATAAGAAGTCTGAAACATTAAAGATTATCCAACATTTACGGGATGAGGCACATCGGTTTGGGATAACTTTTCACAGAAATCAAAGAAGCAAAAAGACTTTTGTCTCTGAATTGGAGAATATTCCAGGTATCGGCAAATTGTCAGTTGATAAATTGCTACGTACTTTTAAATCCACAAAAAAGGTAAAAGAAGCACCAGATGAAGAGTTGCTAAAAGTGCTTAACCCAAAGCAGGTCAAAGCACTTCGATCATATTTTGGTGATTAATCTTCGTAACCAAATTGTTTTAAATAATTTTTCTTGGAACGCCAATCGGGAATAACTTTTACGAAAAGCTCTAGAAATACCTTACCACCGATAAACTCCTCGATGTCTTGGCGCGCATAAGTGCCTACTTTTTTGATCATGCTACCAGCCTTGCCAATGATGATGTTTTTTTGTGAATCACGTTCTACAATAATCTCGCCTGCAATTCTTGTAATAGTAGGCTCTTCTTTATAGGAAGTTATGACTACTTCTGTACTATAGGGGATCTCTTTGTCGTATAGCTTAAATATTTTCTCACGAACCATTTCAGCAACAAAAAAGCGCATATTTTTATCGGTCAGCTCGTCTTTTTCGTAATATGGGGCGTGTACAGGTAGTTTCTCCTTAATATAATCTAATATTCCCTCAACACCATAGTTTAAAAGTGCCGAGATCGCAAATACAGCGTCGGGATTGAGTTTTTCTTTCCAGAATTCAATTTTTTCTCTAACTTCCTGTTCACTGGAACGGTCTATTTTGTTGATGAGTATAGCGACTGGAGACGATGTTTTACGTAGTTTTTCGATCACGTCGTTTTCATCATATTTTTCGTGTATGTCAGTCACAAATAAAATTACATCGGCATCAATTAATGACCCTTGAACAAAATTCATCATCGATTCTTGTAGAGAATAGTTCGGTTTTATTACGCCGGGGGTATCTGAAAACACAATTTGATGCTCTTCATCATTTACAATGCCGATTATTCGATGCCGCGTAGTCTGGGCTTTTGGTGTTATGATTGACATCTTTTCACCTACTAATGAGTTCATTAGTGTGGATTTACCTGCGTTAGGCTTTCCGATGATGCTTACGAATCCTGCTTTGTGCGACATTTTATCTTTCTTTTTATTTGGAATACAAAGAAACAAATAATATCTTTGTGCTCCAATTAAACGGAATGTTATCTTGCGTTACAATGTTAAAAACGCAATTTTTTATATAAAGATATATTGCGGGGTGGAGCAGTTGGTAGCTCGTCGGGCTCATAACCCGAAGGTCATCAGTTCGAGTCTGGTCCCCGCTACTAAAAGAGCTAAGCGCGAGGCTTAGCTCAAGGGCATTTGAAAATACATTGCGGGATGGAGCAGTTGGTAGCTCGTCGGGCTCATAACCCGAAGGTCATCAGTTCGAGTCTGGTTCCCGCTACTAAAAGAGCTAAGCGTGAGGCTTAGCTCGAAGAAATTAAAATTACATTGCGGGGTGGAGCAGTTGGTAGCTCGTCGGGCTCATAACCCGAAGGTCATCAGTTCGAGTCTGGTCCCCGCTACTTTGGGAAACACCATGCAATGGTAGTTTCCCTTTTTTATGCCTGTAAAAACCTGTGGACGAACTGTTGCCATCTAACCAAAGTACGTTCGACAATCAACAAAAAACCTCTTTGAGGTTTATCCGACTCAGCCTGACAACCGGTACTATAGACTATTCGAAAATGACTGTACGAAATCGACATTTTCTTCGGGATATAGTGTTTTGAACAACCGCTCTCTTTTCGTAAGTTTCTGCTATCAGATAGAAAAAATCCAAGATGACATCAGGTCTGCTTTTATCAATTTCAATTTGATTGTTCGAAAGAATTGAAATTGCCCACCTAGTCAAAACCATCTTTTCTATAAAGCTCACTTCTATAGTTGAAGTCTTTGTTTTAACCCTAGTATCTTTGACGATGTACTGCTCAGCTCTAAAGGAAACTCGGTCTTGATGAAATTCACCTTTACTGGATCGGATTGAAATCTCAGGCGGTGCTTTTATCTAGCGGATTCAATAGTGTTTTCGGACAACTAACACGGGTCTGGGGCATTAACGGTATATCTGAGCTGGCAATGCTTGCAGATATAACGGTGGTTTACTGGATGCGTAATTGCCCTCCTTTCATCAGATCCTGAAAAGGGATAGACCAGCTCGTTAATTTTAGATGGTTCCAAGTGGGTTTTGCATTCGCTCCCACTTTAGATGGGGGGCTGCTGTTTAAGATTTCAATGGTCTTTCCGCCCCTCGAAATAGGCTGGTGTATAAGGATTCGGTCAAACAATGGAATGCCGATTTGGAAAGAGGGCTTTTCCGAGGTAAGGGCCTTTACATCAAATAGGCCCAACGCAGACATGACATACCAGGCGCCAAGTTGCCCTTGGTCTTCATCTTGGCCGTACCCGTAACCATGGATCCCGTCTAAGCCGTAAAACTCGTTGCAGATGGCGCGTACCCAATAGTGGGTTAAGTCCGGTCGGCCTGAAAAATGGAAAAGCCAAGATATGTGCAGGTTGGGCTGATTGCCATGGTTGTATAAGCTATTTATGCCTGCAAAGGCATCGATCTGCGTGCCCCCACCGAAGATATTTTTACGGGCTTCGCGAAACACGCTATCAAGACGATGGTTGAATTTCTGCTTCCCTATCTTCTCCACGAGCCTTTCAATCTGGTGAGGAACATAAAAAGTATATTGCCAGGCATTGCCTTCTTGGAAACCCCGCCAAGGCTGATACGGGTCGAAACTGGCTAAGAATTTTCCGGAGCTATCACGGGGCCGAATGAATTGGGTTTCGTCGTCGTAGAGCAATTCCCAACCCCGCGCGAGCCGTTTAAAAAGGTTTGCGTCGTTGTTTTTTCCTAAGGCTTTTGCGAACACTTCTGCTGCTGATGCAGCGAATGCATATTCTAAAGTGTGAGATGCGCCAAATGGAGACCCCGCGGTCATCAGTTCCGGTAAGCCTGTAGTGTCTTCCTGAAAAGGCGAATAGCCACGCTCAACAAATACGCCTACATCCATTTTACCAGCGCCCAAGCGACGGTCTTTACTAGTCAGCTCATTCTTGCGAACGGCGTCGTAAGCTAAAGCTACGTCATAATCGCGGATGCCTACGTTGTAGGCAGCAGCTATTGCAAGTCCTGTGAAGTTCGTTCCCACCCCTGAGACATAACGGCTGTTGGCGATCCCATCGCCCAGCCAACCTGCGTCTTTATAGACAAGCAACTGGCTCTGTATCCAGTCGTTGTAATATTCGGGATAAACTAGGGCCCAGAGTTGAGTTAGGTTCCAAAAGGCTCCCCAAATTGCATCGGTATTGTAGTGTTGATGCTTCGGCTTGCCGTTTACGTCTGTCGGAATGCGCCCCACTTTCCCGTCATTTTTTGGGTAGAAGCCGTTTGCATCGCTAGCTAGTCCCCTTCCTAACAGGGCATGGTAGAGTCCGGTATAAAACTTGATGCGGTCAGTTTCTGACCCACCGCTAACCTGAATCCGATTTAGATATTGATTCCATGTCTGATTGGCCTTTTTTTTGGCCTGATCGAAGTTGACGTCTTGTGCCTCAGCCGTCAGGTTATACTGGGCATTGGCTATTGATGTATATGATAAGCCAATTTTTACTTCTATAGCTAAAGGTTGCGAATTGAAGTACCGTAGGTAAAGCCCAGAACCTTTACCTGACTGTTTCCGTTGGTCTGCATATATGCCCTGGTCATTGAACGTACCAACAGCTTGGGGCGATTGATCAAGGTGTGCGTAAAAATACATTTTAACCGTTGCTCCATGCTGATATTTGTTGACGTATACGGGATTGGTTTCTATGAAACCGAAAATATTACCGTCTTGGTAGGTTACCTGTGCATCTACAACTGGACCGCTCTCGCCCAGTTGGTGTCCTACGTCAAAAATAAGCTGGGCGGTATCGTTAGCCGGAAAAGTATATCGATGGAAACCCACGCGCTGTGTGGCGGTAAGTTCTGCTAAGACGTGATAATCCTTAAGACGCACCCTGTAATACCCTGCAGTTGCTAGTTCATCCTTTTTATCAAAACGAGAGCGGAATCCCGTACCGGGATCTTCTGACGATCCGGGTGCGGTTTGAAGTGTTCCGGTTGTTGCTGCTAGCAATAAGCCGCCAATCTGAAACTCGTGAAAGTTGGCAAAACCTTCAATCGACGCATGCCTGTCATCATAGCCTACTGCTTCCCAGCCCGATTTGTTTCCTGTGGTCCCATCGGTACTCGGTCCCAATTTGGCCATGCCAAAGGGAACAGCGGCCGGTGTGTAAAAGAAATACCGACTATGGGCTGAACCGATATTTGGGCGAACCAATGCCGTCAGGTCGTTTTGTGCAAGTGAGGGGTGCCAAAGCGCCACAACCAATAAAAAGAAAATGAAAGCTGGATTAAAAAAATGTCTACGCTTATTAATCATAAATAACGAATATAATGAACAGGGCTAAGATAAAAATAATAAACAATGTACATACATATAGTTTTGTTAAAATCGAAACCTTTTAAGATGAAAATGTCGATTATAGTTCAGTGTACTTACTTTTAGTTGCAAATAACACATTGAGGACGATAATATGTAGAATTAAACTTATGTTTCTATAGGGTTTATTATATATTTGTATATACATATAGCCGTTGCTGAAAGCGAAGCCTGAATTTTACTTTTTGTTTATAGCTTACTTGCCGGAAGCAATCGATCTTAAATAATACGCATTAGATGAAAAAAAAGATGTTTTTTAGCATAGTTGGTTTAACGGTTTTCGCCATCACTTGTCAGAATCCGACGAATAACAACGATCAGGTACTGGCGGAACAAATTTTAGCGGATACCAGTTTGGTGCAGGTAGACCGTTTAGCACGTGCTACGATACGCGAGGGATTTAATGCTGGAAGTGGCTATTCGCAGATCTGGGCGCGTGATCTAAATAGTTTTATCGAAACTGCTATCGATGAACGGAGTACGGAAGAAATACGAAAAGCAATTCTGCTCTTCTTCGCCTTGCAGCAGGAAAATGATGAGATGGTAGATGGGTATGTAATCAAAGCGGATTTTACCTGGAACGACGATAACCCTTATTATTCGGCAGTCGCACCGGACCATGTGGGTTTTAAAAATACAGTCGAAACCGATCAGGAAACGTCCTTGATTCAACTTCTGGGAAAATATGTATTGAAGTCGGGTGACAAGCAGATCCTTAACGAAGTAGTTGCTGGCAGAACGGTGATGAATCGTGTGGAGGGCATGATTGATTACCTTTTGAAAGAACGGTATAACGAAAGTTACGGACTGCTTTGGGGAGCCATGACAGCCGATTGGGGTGATGTACAGCCTCTGGACGATTTTGGTTGTGATTGGAATGAATTATCGCATAAGGCTATTGATGTATACGATAACGCGATGATGATTATTGCGTTGGACTACCTGATATCGTTGACAGATGATAAGGATCAGCGGCAAAAATGGATAAACTTAAGGCAGGTTTTCTTTGACAATACGCGCTTGCACCTTTGGGACACAGCGAAGCAGAAATTCATCCCCCATCTTTATCCAGGCGATAGCCCGCTCCCCGAGGGGTTTGATGAAAATCAAATACATTACCATGGAGGAACGGCGGTCGCTATCGAAGCTGGTCTGCTGAGCAGGGAGGAAATTGCCCACGTGAACCGACAAATGGTCGAGAATGTCAAGTTATCGGGTATGCCGAGCATTGGTTTAACAGTATATCCAGCATACCCCGAAGATTTTTTTAAAGGTTGGATGGCGAAACCTTATGCATACCAAAATGGCGGAGACTGGACCTGGTTTGGCGGGCGCATGGTGCAGCAATTGATCAAGCATGGTTTTGTTCAAGAAGCATACGACGAGGTCCGTCCCATGATCGATCGTGTGGTTATAAACCAGGGTTTTTACGAGTGGTATGCTAAGGGTAATATTCCAAGTGGCTCTGGTAAATTCAAAGGCGCTGCTGGAGTCCTGTCGACCACCATCTCTTACTTTCATGACTGGGCAAATGAAGTCCAAGGAGAAAGAAGCGCACACAAAGCATCGAACTGAACAAACTATTACCAACTTAGGTCCACTGCACATTCAGGCTGCGGTTAAATCACCTTGCAAGACCATCCGAAAGCAGTAAGCGCGCGAACGATATGAATACGACATTTTTGAGGTATCATTGTTCTCGCCCGGTGGGATTATTGAAATTGAATCCGTTGCTGTCGTAGGTAAAACCGTATATTGGAGAAAAGCTATTATGCGGTTAGTCCAAAGCATGATTTAGGAGCAGTCAAGATCAATTCTGCTGCACCCACAAGAATGGTTGTTTTACCAAGGCATTTACTTTCATAAGAAAGTCAAAACTTATAGAGACACTGATGTTTTAGTATTTCGGTTCTGTGGTTGAGTTGATTAATTTGAATGACAAAACGATATGCGGAGTCAAATGGTTTTAGCCATGGTTTTTAATTAAATCCATTTTATATTCAACGCGTATAATCAACTATTTTATCGTAACTTTGTGGGCTTGAATAAAAAGTAAGTTGCCGTGAGGTAACGTATATTAATACCGAAAACAGTTATGGCAAATATAGTTGCAATTGTTGGTCGCCCAAACGTTGGGAAATCAACCTTATTTAATCGTCTTACAGAAAGTAGAAAAGCGATCGTCGACGATTTTAGTGGCGTGACGCGCGATCGCCACTACGAAACCGCCGAATGGATCGGAAAGAAATTTACAGTGATTGATACTGGTGGGTTTGTCCATGGTTCTGATGATATTTTCGAGGAAGCTATTCGGGATCAGGTGCATATCGCCATCGAAGAAGCATCGGTTATAGTTTTTATGGTTGACGTAACAACGGGGATTACGGATCTTGATGACGAGATCGCAGATTTATTACGAAGAAGCTCTAAACCTGTTTATGTTGCAGCGAATAAGGTTGACCATGCTAAGTTGCATCACGACTCCGCAGAGTTCTATGCATTCGGATTAGGTGAAATTTTTAATATATCGTCCGCTACTGGATCAGGAACGGGCGAATTGTTGGATGCGGTCGTGTCACATTTTCCAGAGCAAGGAGAAGAGGAAGAAAATACTCTTGCGAAAATTACAATCGTCGGACGCCCGAACGTTGGTAAATCATCTCTCACAAATGCTTTGCTTGGTGTCGATAGAAATATCGTAACAGATGTTGCTGGTACAACACGCGATTCAATACGTATACATTACAATCAATTTGGACATGAGTTCTTAATGATCGATACAGCAGGTATGCGTAAAAAGGGTAAAGTAAACGAAGACATCGAGTTTTACTCTGTTATGCGTACGATTAAAGCTTTGGAAGATTCAGATGTTGTTATCTTAATGCTAGATGCTAACGACGGAATTGAAGCGCAGGATATTAATATCTTCCATTTAGCAGAGAAAAATAAAAAGGGCATCGTTATAGTAGTTAACAAATGGGATACTGTTGAAAAAGATCACAAAACTGCCAAAGAATTTGAAACACGAATTAGGGAAAAGATAGCGCCTTTTAACGATGTGCCAATTGTGTTTACTTCTGTCACCGAAAAACAACGTATCTTCAAAGTCGTTGAAACTGCTTTAGAGGTATACGCTAATAAAGTTAAGAGGATTTCGACATCGAAATTGAATGACGTGATGTTGTCGATTATCGAAAATTACCCGCCACCAGCGACTAAAGGGAAATATATTAAGGTAAAATATGTAACACAATTACCTGGTCGTACTCCTATGTTTGCATTTTTCTGTAACCTGCCGCAATATATCAAAGATCCATATAAGCGTTTCATCGAAAATAAGATTCGTGAACACTTTGATTTCAATGGAGTACCTATTCAAATATATTTTAGACAAAAATAATCTGAGTATCTTTAATCTTTATGGAAAACAATCTTGTTCTTTATAATACTTTAACTCGAAAAAAGGAAAAATTTGAACCGCTTAATGGCCCGTTCGTCGGTATGTACGTTTGCGGTCCTACAGTTTATAGTGATGTTCATTTAGGTAATTGTCGAACTTTCGTGTCTTTTGATATGATATTTCGATACTTATTGCACCTAGGCTATAAGGTACGCTATGTGCGAAACATCACAGATGCGGGACATTTGGAGGGAGATCGAGATGAAGGTGATGACAAGTTTGCTAAGAAGGCAAAATTAGAACAATTAGAGCCGATGGAAATTGTTCAGAAGTATACACTGGGCTTCCACGAAGTATTGCGTCTTTTTAATACGTTACCACCAAGCATTGAACCGACAGCTACTGGTCATATATCAGAGCAAATTGAGATGGTTCAGCAGATTATTGACAATGGTTATGCCTACGAAAAGAACGGCACGGTATATTTCGACGTAGAAAAATATACTAAGAATCACGACTATACTATACTGACAAATCGTAAACTTGACGATCTTTTAAATAATACTAGGGAATTGGGAGGGCAGGATGAGAAGCGCGGGCGTCTGGATTTTGCATTATGGATTAAAGCTAAACCAGAACATATTATGCGTTGGCCAGCCCCTTGGAGTTCGGGGTTTCCAGGTTGGCATATTGAGTGCTCAGCGATGAGTAGCAAATACCTAGGGGCTCAATTTGATATTCACGGAGGGGGCATGGATTTGGCGGCTACCCATCATACCAATGAAATCGCTCAGTCAGAGGCCTGCAATCATGTTCATCCAGCGAAATATTGGATGCATACTAATATGTTGACTGTAAATGGTGCTCGAATGTCAAAGTCGGCAGGTAACGGATTCTTGCCTCATGAATTATTTACAGGCAATCACGAACTACTTAAACAGGGCTTTTCTCCGATGTCGGTACGTTTCTTTATGATGCAAGCGCATTATCGCAGCACGCTTGACTTTTCGAATGAAGCGCTGATTGCTGCAGACAAAGGCTATAAAAGGCTAATGAGCGCTGTCGGCTTACTCGAAAAAATTAATCCAAGTGGTAAAGGAAGTGGCGAGTTTGATTTACCTGCACTCAAAACACGCTGTTACGCCGCAATGGATGACGATTTTAATACACCTGTGTTAATTGCAGAGCTTTTCGAAGCAGTTCGTTTTATCAACGCAGCTTACGACGGTAAGGCGGCTATCGATGGAGCAACTATTTCGGCGTTAAAGGAATTTATGCACGTTTTTGTTTCAGACATTTTGGGATTGAATGAGTCCCTGGAAGGTACGTCCACGGATAATATGGACGATTTGATGCAAATCATTATAAATATCCGAAATGAGGCTAAGAAAAATAAAGATTTTACTACGTCGGATCGTATTCGTGAAAACCTTAATGCTATCGGTGTTCAATTAAAAGATAGCAAAGATGGTACACTTTGGAATAAGATTTGATTATACGACGCAAATTGAATTAAATGAAGTTTACTAAAGTCCAGTTGTCGCTCGCATTATTTTGTATGCTATTTTTACGGGCATCGGCACAATTACCAGATAAAGTTGGAAGCCTCATTACTGCAGATCGAAATGCAGCGAATCTTTCCAAAAATACAAGTCCGCATGAGGCTTTAATGTCAATTGTTGATAAGAATTCTACTTTATATGTTCCATCTCCTGTTAATGCCTTAGATTATTTGAATAACCGTCCCAATATTCCTGACGTAATGAGTTGGACTCCCAATTTTGCGCTTGTGTCTAAGAGTTTGGAATGGGGAGTAACCTCAGGACGTATGGAATTTCAAAAGATAGGCGTGATAAAAAGATATGGACAATATCTGACGATCTGGAATCGGGATAGAAAAGGAAATTGGAAAATCCATCTGCGCGCTGAAGTGGAGAATTTTGGGAAAGGGCCGAAATCCGATTTCATCTTTTATGAACCGGATGATTCTTGGTACCTAAAACATCGTTCTAAAGTGCGTCTGCAGCAGCGGGAAGAAGTCGTCACGCAAAGTGATGTACTGTTCTCTACTATACTCAAAGCCAACAACGAAACAGCGTTCAACGAATTTTTATCTGATGATGTTCGTTATTATTATCCTTGGGAGGAAGAGATTGAAGGGAAAAAGAATGTACTGGCTTTTTTAAAGAAAAAACGAATTGAAATCACAACCGATCCTTCTGGAGTGGGACGGGCTTATAGCGGCGAGTACGCCTATACGTCCGGCACGGCTACAGTGCGCTCCAAAGAGAAGGTTGTAAAGTTCAACTACGTTCGCGTTTGGCAACTTAAGGACGATTATCAATGGCGTGTAATGATCGAGATGATGTTCGAACGCTAGAAATGATATAGATCCAATTTTTAAAGTGACTAGAATAATAAAAATGTTTTTGCTATTAATTTAGGAGGAGCATTTTTTTTTGATCCAATTTTTTTAAGGGTACCTATTTACTTTTGGTCAAAAATTCTATTTTATCTTTGAAACCTAATCACTCGTTCCTATTTCGGATATACAAATACCTTCTTATGCCCGAAAATTGTGCTAGCCCGGTTGAAATGACGACACAAAGTCTGGCGGGGAGAAGTGATAAATAACAAATAAAAAAACAGATCCTTAGGTTATCTTAGCCCAAGGATCTGTTCATTATAAACTGTTGAATGTATCTAATTCTTCGCTAACGAATCATCTTTCGTAGTCCATAGCTTTAGTTCATCGCATTTGTAAAAATCTTCGTTGATATCGATGAAGGTGTTTTCCTTTCGCTGTTCAAACCATTCACTCAGTTTACGATTTATTTTATCTTGTTTTGCGGCCTCCTGTATCTTGGCAAAATCTTGTTCAAGACTTGCTTTATGGGGTGCTACACGCGACTTAAGGTACATGAATTTGTAGAGTTCATTTCCTGTTTGGTCCTTAGATATGAAAGATTTAGAATATTCGCCAACCTTTAGTGGATCGATCGCAGTGAATGATTCACGATCCAACTGATCCATCGGCAGCAACCCGGAGCCATCTTGTGGATTACGGATCATACCGCCGGAATACTTCGTTTCTTCACTCTCAGAGTACAAGGAAGCAGCAGCATGAAAACTTAATTTACCTGAATTTACCTTGTCGTAGATACTGTCGATCTTAAGTTTAGCGCGCTCTAGACTGGCGCTCGTTGGTTTAGATTGGATTAGTACATGGCGTACGTTTACTTCTTCCCCTCTACGTTGTAATACCTGCATGAAGTGGAATCCGTATGTGGTTTCAAACACAGGAGAAATCTCCCCTTCTTTAAGTTTAAAAGCCATCGCTGAAAACTCTTTAACATAGCGTTCCCGCGTTGCAAATCCGAGTTCCCCACCAGACACGGCAGAACCCTTGTCTTCGGAGTATAGGCGAGCGACTGTTCCAAAATCTGATCCATCCAATACTTGCTTTCTAAATCCTTCCGCTTTTAGTCGGTATTGTTCTTTTTCTTCCTTGGTTAGAACGGGTTTAATAACAATCTCTCCAATTTCAACTTCTGTATTAAAGTAGGGTAGACTATCTTGGTTCAATCCCTCAAAGTAACGTTTCACCTCTTGAGGAGTGACGTTAATAGTTGAGACGATATTCATTTGCATACGTTGCGCTTTCAATTGTTCTGCAATATTGGGACGCATCTCTTCTTTGTACTGTAATAAAGAGCGGTTTAAAAATTCCTCAAGGCGCTCTTTACCTCCCGCCTGCCGAACCATGGACTGCATTCTTCGGTTAAGATCATCATCTACTTCGGATTCAGAAACCTCAATTGAATCTATTATTGCTTGCTGGGATAATAATTTCTGAGTGACGAGTTGCTGTAACATGTAGCATTTTACTTCTTCGTTAGCCGGTTGCCCCTGTACTAAATATTGAGCATATTGCTGCTCAACATCAGATTGTAGGATAATGCTTGAACCTACTGTTGCTACGACACGATCAACCAATTTTCCTTGACCCTTTGCTGTTTGAAAGAAGCATACAGTTGCGATCATCGCCCCAACTAAATATATATATTTTCTCATCATTTATCTTCTACTTTACTCATCGCAAAATTACTAGAAATAATGGGATTTCCCTTTGTTCGACCATTATAATTTCGCGATTATTGACCAGATTCAAATGTACTAAATCTTTGCGCGCTAAATTATTAAAAACATATTTATATGACGTTACTTTAACCATATTTAACGTGTTGGAATCCCCTAACTGGGTAGTTTATAAATTCATTGATTTTGTTGGTATTATAATTGGGTGAATATTGCGTACCTTGGAAATGATTCTGAAGAGTAGCTAAAATATCAAAAAAAATATGAAAGCAATTATAACTTTACTAATAGGATGTATGTTTTTTAATGCTGTAGCGCAAAAGATCCCTATGTTTATTGGTACGTATACTAATAAGGGAAGTCAAGGGATATATTTTTATCAATTCGATCTTAGTAATGGAGAAGCGACTATGTATTCCAATACCACGAGTGAGGATCCTTCGTTTTTAGCACGTTCTGCGGATGGAAAGTCGTTGTACGCCGTAAATGAAAAAGGGGACAGTACGGCCGCGCTTTCATCATTCGCTTTTGACGACGATGCACTTTCATTTGTAAATGCTATACCCACTGGGGGGACCTATCCATGCCACGTAGCAGTTAGCAAGCGTTACCCGATCGCCATAGTATCCAATTATGGAGGAGGTTCTCTCGCGCTGTTCAGTATCGAGGAGAACGGAGCTCTTGGTGATAGAGTTCAGCTGATTGAACAAGTTGGCTCAGGCCCGAATAAAGATAGACAGGAATCTTCTCACGTACATTCAGCATTCTTTAGTCCGGATGAAAAATTTGTGTATGTACAAAATTTAGGAACCGACAAGGTCACCGTTTATAGAGTAGAAAAAAAAGGAACCTCTTTTTCCTTAGTTGAAGATAGTGTAATTGATACCCCTGCTGCAGGTGGTCCTCGTCATATCGCATTAGACAGTAAAGCTAAGAATCTTTATGTGCTTCTGGAAATGAGCGGAATGATTGCACATTATCAAAGAGAAAAGAAAGAGTGGATACGGGTTGATACAATATCGATTAATAAGGATGACTTTACCGGTAAAAATGGTGCTGCTGAGATAAAACTATCATCGGACGGTGAATATGTGTACGCGAGCAACCGAGGCCAGGCGAATAGCATTGCTCAATTTGCTGTAGAAAAGGATGGTAAATTGACAAAGTTGAATGTTTATTCGACAGGAGGGGAAGGACCTCGTAATTTTAATATCACTCCCGACGGACATTACTTACTCGTTGCAAATCAAAATTCGGATAACATTGTGGTATTTCAACGAGACATCGAAACAGGCGTGTTAAAAAATTTGGAAAAAGATATACAAATTGCAACACCCGTTTGTATCGTCTTCTAATAAGGGAATCAAGTTATACACGCTAGTAAAAAAGTTGATTTTTTTTTGCTATTTCGTCTCAGATTCGGTCGTTGCAATATTCGAATCTCCATCTGTGTCGGGGGGTAGATTATCTGGGGTACTTTCCAATTCATGCGTATCCTCGTTATACATTCCATGCAATTCATCAACGATGGTTCCTTTCCATAAGGGAATATCTGTAAAATAGGCAGCTCGTCCGATCATGTGTGCTGCAACTGGTGCTGTAATGATAAGGAAAAATATAATGGCAATCGCCTTGGTCGTTACCGAGACATCAGGAAACATGATCGCTGCGCAGATCAACAGTAGCCCCACGCCGAGTGTAGAGGCCTTAACGGTCACGGATAGGCGCAAGTAAAAGTCAGGCATGCGGAGAATTCCGATGGAGGCGAATAAAATAGAAAGAGCGCCGGCAGTGCTTAAAATAGCTAATATAATCTCAATCATCTTTTTGTTTTTCTATATAATAAGAGAATGCAACTGTTCCAAGAAATGCAATGAGTGCAAGAATTATTGCCACATCTAATAATACTTTTTGATGTGTACGAATGCTATACACAGTGATAATTCCAATACCAATAGTAATAATAAGGTCGAGGGCAATTACTCTATCCACAACAGCAGGGCCACGAAACAGTCGGATAAATACCAACATTACCGATATGGCGAGAATTGGGAGTATAACGTAGTCAAAATAGGCTTCTAATGTAATCATCGTAAAATAGATAAAAGTCTTCTCTCCAATCCGGTTTTAGTTTGTCTAACGAAAGTTTCTGGATCGGTGAGATACATGACGTGAATATAAATTGCCTTTTTGTCTTCACTTACATCTAATATAAGTGTTCCGGGAGTCAATGAAAGCATCGTGGTCAACAAGTTAATTTCGAAATCAGTTTTTGCGTTAAGCGGATATTTGACGATTCCTGGTTTGAAAAAATAGCGTGGTGTTATCACATCAAATGCGACCTGTATGTTTGCTTTTATCAGTTCAAATAAAAAGTAAAAAAGGAAACTTATCACTTTGGGTACTCGGTAGAAATAACGTTGATCGGTTTCAGTTCGGCTCATGATCCATAGCGTAAAGAATCCTAGTAGAAAGCCAAATAGAAAATTGGTATAATACATGGAACCTGTGAGGGCTACCCAAATCCCGGATAGCAAAAGGTTCATTAAAAAATACTTTATCATGAGTTATTTAATTTTGTTGCCCAATACCGCTTCGACGTACGCTGATGTATCTATCAGTTGAGAGGAAATCCGATCCGCTATTTGCACAATCGTCTCTGCATTGAGTCCAATATATAAAGTCGTTAGGCCTAATATACCGATAGGAAATACCATTAAAATTTTTCTATAGAGCGGCAATGGCTCGAAACGATCATCTATCTCGTGTTCATTTTCAGGTAGCTTCCAGAAAACTTCCGACCACATTTTCGCAATAACATACAGTGTCACAAAGCTACCTACGATTAACCCGAATACATAGAAATATTGTTCCTGGGTGAATGCTTCCTGAAAAAGATAAATTTTAGGCCAAAATCCTGATAATGGCGGGATCCCTACAAGCGAAAATAAAACAATGGCGATAAGTAAGGATATTTTCGGATAGTCCCGGTATAGACCGCCGAGTTTATTCATATCCATTGTGCCGCGAAGCTGACGGATCAAGCCGGCAATGAGGAACATATTCGTTTTTACAATGATGTCATGAACAAGGTAGAAAATAGTCCCCATGAGTGCAACCTTACTAAACATCGCAATACCGCCAACCATAAAACCAATGTGGCACACGATCAAGTAGGAAAACAATCTTCGAATATTTGTTTTGTTCAACGCCCCGAATGCCCCGGTAATAATCGTAAAAACGGCGATTATTAGGAGTAGGTTACGTGTGAACTCGTCAGGAATAAATATTAAACTAAACACGCGCAACATCGCATAGATGCCTACTTTGGTCAGCAGTCCACCGAAGGTTGCGGCCACAGCCGAGGGGGGAGTGTGGTAAGAAGATGGCAGCCAATAATATAAAGGGAATACAGCGGATTTGATCCCGAATCCAATAATGAAGAAGCAAGAAGTAATACCTATTAGAGATTTATTATGTACTGCTTGTATCTTCAGGGATAAATCGGCCATATTCAGCGATCCTGTTAGCCCGTACAGAATCCCTATACCTGTTAGAAAGAAAGTAGAGGCTAATATATTCATAGCCATGTATTTTACAGCCCCTTCAAGTTGCGCCTTCCTGCCTCCTAGTGTCATCAATACAAACGAAGAAATGATAATCACTTCGAAAAACACATAGAGGTTAAATATATCGCCGGTTAAAAATGCGCCTTGAAGTCCCATAATTAGGAAATGAAATATCGGGAAATATCCGTAGAGCATACGTTGACGGCTCAACCCAACAGACGAAAATAGGGATACCGCTAATGCAGCAATTGAAGTTAAAAGTACAAGTGTCACACTCAACATATCTGCTACAAAGACTATTCCGAATGGGGCATCCCAATTGGCGGCATTCATGGTGAGAATTCCACCATCATATACCCTGCTGAATAAACGGATTGCCACGAGTAGCCCTATAATACTCCCGCCGATGCTTAAGTAACGTTGCGTAATGGTTTTACGCCAGAATATCAACTGAATGATAGCGACGAAAAGCTGTACAAATATGGGAGCTAAAATATGGTTGTCTATCATATATCTTCTTCTTCAGGGGTATTCAGGTTATCCAAATCATCGGAATCTACTAACGCGTATACACGTTTCAATAGCACGATAGCAAAAGATGTAAGGCCAAAACTTATCACAATTGCGGTTAAGATCAGTGATTGTGGAATGGGGTCGGCATATATTTCTTGAAATACTTTGTATGCTTCGTCGATAACTGGAGGATGACCTTTGGTTATTTTGCCAACTACAAAAATTAAAACATTTGTGCCGGTTCCTAAAAGCATAATACCTAACAAGAGTTTAACCATGCTACGGCGCAGGATTAGGTAAACCCCAGCAGAGTAAAGTAATCCTAAAACTAAAACTAAAAGTAATTCCATTTTATTCTTCGAGCGCTATGGTAAATAAAATTGTTAATACGACACCGATCACCACGAAATATACTCCAAGATCGAAAAATAATGCAGTACCAATCATCCCTATAACTGGAATCGGCTCCTCGAACCATAAACCCGTCATGGCGGGTAAACCGAAAAGTAGAGGTAACACGACGCTTATCGCTGCTATTCCCAAGCCTATCGGAATGAGTGAGAGGGGTTTATATCTAAGAATCTTCATTGTAGCCTCGGTTCCATTTGCGAAACTATGAAGGACAAAAGCTATTGAAGCTACTAATCCCCCTACAAAGCCCCCTCCAGGATAATAATGCCCCCGAAGAAGTAAGAAGAACGAAAATAGCAACAATATGGGAAGTAGATATCGTGTCGCCGTTTGTAATATTGCACTTTTCATTTGAATTGTTGTTTTGTCCCTTACATCGTAAGAGAATAGTTTTTTATTTATTTCGCCCTACAAATAATAGCTACTCTTTTTCTGAGGATTTTAATCGTAAACGAATTAAACTGTATACTCCTAATGCCGATATTGCTAGAACAACTGTTTCGAACATCGTATCGATTCCTCGAAAATCAACCAAGATTACGTTAACTACATTTTTTCCTTTAGCCAGCAAGTATGCATTTTCTCCGTAGAAATCACTCACCTCAGTGGTATTCGGTTCATATAATATGCGTAAAGCAATCATTGCAAGTATGGCACCAAATCCTAGCGCCAATATTGCATCTCGTACCAGTACCTTCCTCGAGGTGAGATTAATAAATGGTGGTAATTTGTAAAGCACCAACACAAATAAAACAGTTGTCAGCGTATCAATTGTAAACTGTGTCATCGCTAGGTCAGGCGCGCTATAAAAAACAAAAAGTAGACAGACGGCATAACCAATGACACTAGTCGACACTACAGAAGTAAGTCTCGATTTGGTTGTGACAACAATATATAGCGCTCCTAAAAGAATCAAGGTGATGCCGACTTCATACCAGGATAAAGGTGTTAGTTGGTCAAAGTTGATATAAATAGGGCCGCTTAACCATAGTTTATAACCCAGAAGTAGTTCTGCTGCTAAAATGATCCGAAAATGATATGAGCGAAGGAAGCCATTGTGAAAAAGATCGGTATACCATTTTGCAAATATCGTCAGGCGATCTGTTACACGTTCAAATACATACCGTGCAGAGAACTTGTCCGCTCTCTCGAGCGCTGCTAATTTGGTTTCACTTGGCTTGTTAAATAGATATACTACAGTTCCCGCGGCTAACGTAGTTAAACTTAGGATCAGAACGGTATTCAGCCCATGCCATATTTTTAGATGAAGATTGGTTTCCTGTCCTGCAATAGCATTGGCAACCTGATGAGAAAAATAGTCGCCGGTTATTGAAGGAAAAATTCCGAAAATGATTCCTAATATCGCGAGAATTAAAGGCGTGATCCACATAGAAATTGGCGGGAGGTGTGTTTGTTCGTATTCTTGAGGTAAAGCGCCTGTGAAAGGTTTTATTCCAGCCATGAAACCAGCAGCAACGAGCCCGATATTAGTGGCAACAGCAAGCGCGGTTAACCAAATTTGCCAGTTTTGTTGATAATGTAGCGTTGCCTCATAGATAAGATCTTTGCCGATAAAGCCAAATGTAAAGGGCAATCCGGCACTAGAGAGGGCAGCTAATAAGGCAGCTATAAATACCGGTTTCAGAACTTTTCGTAGGCCACTTAATTTGGTGATGTCACGAGTATGTGTTTCATGATCGATGATACCCGTCACCATAAATAGAGTCGCTTTATACAGGGCATGGACGAGTATGAATACACTTGCTGCGATGAGAGCTTCAGTTGTACCCATTCCAAGAAGGAACGTAAGCATGCCTAAGGCGGCAATCGTCGAATAAGCTAAAATTGCTTTAAGATCAGTTCGAAATAAAGCATGGATAGCAGCCATAAGCATGGTGAAGCCTCCTACAATCATTAAAGTTGTATTCCAATATTGTGTATTCCCCAACGCAGGAGTGAATCGAGCGAGTAGGTAAATTCCTGCTTTTACCATTGTCGCGGAGTGTAAATATGCCGACACGGGAGTCGGAGCTTTCATTGCTCCAGGTAACCAGAAATGAAATGGAAATTGTGCAGACTTGGTAAAAGCCCCCATAAATAGTAAACCTATTACAACAGGGTACAGTCGATGATTTATTAAAACTTCACGGCGAGAAACAAGATCACTAATAATATAGGTGTCAGCAATGTTACCCATCAGTATTAAACCGGCGAGTAAAAAGAAACCTCCCAGTCCAGTAATGCTTAGAGCCGTGATCGCACTATTTCTCGAATCTTTATTATCGTTGTTGAAGCCAATCAGAAAAAACGAACTAATACTTGTTAGCTCCCAAAATACAAACAGGCTCAATATGTTATTGGACAAAACGACACCGAGCATGGCGCTCATAAACAAAAGTAGGTATCCAAAGAAACGATCGAAATAAGGATGCCCTTTGAGGTAGCTCCGTGCATAGAAGAATATCGCAGACCCAATGCCTGTTATCAGGAGTGCAAATAGGAGAGAGAGTCCATCTAGTTTGAAGTCTAGATTTAATCCTAGCGATGGAACCCAATTAACATGCTGCAGATAGTTACTTCCTAAAACAACAGCGGGAAGCTGAAGTAGATAATATAAAAATAATATTACAGGGATTAATGGAAGTAAAATGCTCCATTTCGTCTTAATAAACTTGCCAAAAGGAATAAGAAGGCTCGATGTTATTAGTCCTGTTAAAACAGTAAATAGCATGCAGTATTAATAATGTAATTAATTTGGAAATGCTATAAAAATACGAATTTAATTATAAATCACGCGTATTTCTCTTGTGTGAATTTGTTTTTTTCCTTTCAGGAAACTTGCTGTTTTTGAATTTTCCGGTTATTATAAGTTTTTGAGGGAGCTCGTGAAGGTGTTTGACAATCGGTATAATGAATATTATCTGCCATATGAAAACGCAACAGGACGGAAATATAAATTCCATCCTGTTGTGTTTATTGTATCAAGAGATTAATTTTATTTAGTTTTTATCTTTTCGGCCCCTTCAATAATGGCATCTACTACCGTAGGGTCTTGCAAGGTGGAGGTGTCACCGAGATTTTGTATTTCTCCCTCTGCAATCTTACGTAGGATACGCCGCATTATTTTACCAGACCTGGTTTTTGGTAAGTCGGAAACAAATTGAATGATATCAGGTTTTGCGATGGCACCGATCAGGCGAGTGATTGTCTGTAAAATATCTTTGCGCGTACTGTCCTCATCGATATGATGATTTGCAATCACATAGGCATAAATCCCTTGTCCTTTAACTGGGTGTGGATAGCCTACAATTGCTGATTCAACTACATCAGAGTGCATGTTAATAGCATTTTCAACTTCTGCTGTACCAATACGATGCCCAGACACATTTAAAACGTCGTCCACACGCCCTGTAATCTTGTAATATCCTTCTGGGTTTCGGTAAGCACCGTCGCCTGTAAAATATTTGTTTTCGTAAGTGGCGAAATAGGTTTGTTTACAGCGTTCGTGGTCTCCCCATGTTGTGCGTAACATTCCTGGCCACGGAAACTTGATGCAGAGATTGCCCGAAACATCATTACCCTGGATCTCATTTCCATTCTCATCCATCAAGCATGGTTGAACTCCAGGTAACGGTAACATTGCATATCCAGGAATGGTCGGTGAAATTCCCGCTATTGGAGCGATCAGAACTCCGCCGTTCTCGGTTTGCCACCAGGTATCAGCAATAGGCGCTTTGCCTTTACCAATTTTTTCATCATACCAGTGCCACGCTTCCTCATTAATCGGCTCTCCAACTGATCCTAATTTAGTGATGCTACTCAAGTCTTTGCCGTCAAGAAATTCATCTCCAAAAGCCATTAAAGACCGTATTGCCGTAGGCGCAGTATAAAGCGTGTTGACCTTATATTTGTCAACGATATCCCAAAGACGTCCGGCGTCGGGGTAGGTCGGTGTGCCTTCAAACATGAGCGAAGTAGCACCTTGTGAGAGTGGTCCGTAGACAATGTAACTATGCCCTGTAATCCATCCGATATCTGCGGTGCAAAAATAAACTTCGCCAGGCTGATATTGGAAAACATTGGAAAAGGTATAACCAGTGTATACCATATATCCGCCGGTAGTATGAACCACTCCTTTCGGTTTTCCTGTCGAGCCCGATGTGTATAAAATAAACAAAGGGTCTTCTGCATCCATTTCTTCGGCGGGACATGCTGGATTACCTTGTGTTTCAACTTTTTTGATTTCATCTTCCCACCATACGTCACGACCCTTAATCATTGAAATAGGTGTGCGGGTTCTGGTTAACACGATGACCCGTTCAACAGATTTGCATTGCATAAGCGCATCGTCAACGATCGATTTCAACTCCAGCACTTTTCCTGCTCGGTATCCTCCGTCTGACGTGACAACGAGTTTACATTCTGCATCTATAATCCGGTCTGCGATCGATTGTGCCGAAAAGCCTCCAAATACGACAGAGTGAATTGCTCCAATACGTGCGCACGCTAGAACGGCAATGACTAATTCGGGAACCATCGGCAAGTATATGCATACGCGATCTCCCTTTACTACACCGTTGTTTTTTAAAACATTCGCAAACGTTTCTACTTTGTTAAGTAATTGTTTGTATGTAAGTATACGGTGGGCTTCATTAGGATCGTTTGGTTCCCAAATAATAGCAGGCTTATCTCCCAAGTTATACACATGACGATCAAGGCAATTTTCAGTGATGTTTAATTTACCACCTTCAAACCATTTTATATTCGGTTCGGTGAAGTTCCAATTTAATACATTCGTCCATTTTCTTTTCCAAAAGAAATTTTCAGCAATTTCTCCCCAGAAAGCTGATGGGTTTTCGACACTATATTTGTACGCGTCTTGATACTCTTCGAAACTTTTAATTTGTAGGTTCATTTGTGGGTAACACTATTTAATATTTGTAGTTATTCAATACGGACATCATTTTATTATATTGTGTCTGTATAGGATATTGATTAGCTAATTTAGCTTTTTTTGCCATTATTATCAATTTTAACTTGCAATTTGAACAACAATCATATCCCTTTTGAATAAGTATCGTTAACTTTATTTTGTGAAAATAATCAAGCAGAGTTACTATTTTCTAGTCCATACGAACCTGTTAATTGCTATTGCAGCGATGGCTCAATGTGCGCTCACATATTTTTTTTTCGAGACAGCTTTCGACTGGCCAATTATAGTGATTGAGGGAGCTGCAACGTTATTATTATACAATTTTAGCTTATGGCTTTCCAAACCTAAGGACCCGCTCAAGTCCTCTTACATGCGAACTCGGTGGGTGTTCGAGAATGAATGGGTACTTTGGGGAAATAGTATCCTCGCATTTATTGCACTTTTGTTGGCTATTCGAGAGATCCATCTTTTTAGTTTATTCTTTTTAGCAGGAGTGGGGCTCCTTAGTGTTGCCTATTCTTTCCCACTATTCCCTTATAATGGCAAATGGGTCGGGCTTCGCCAGCTGCCTGGAGTTAAGATTTTTCATATTGCACTTGTTTGGGTCTTAAGTTCGGTGTGTTTGCCCGCCTATGAATTGTATTTAGATGGCTGGCAGCCCGATCAACTGAAATTGGTCAGTCTTTTTGGTTTGAAGTTTATATTTTTAATTATATGCACCCTGCCATTTGATATACGCGATATTAAGCAAGATTCGTACTATCATCTTAAAACAATACCAAACATGATTGGTGCGGTCAAAGCGATTCGTCTGTGCTATACATTGCTTTTTGTACATAGTTCGGCTATCCTATTAACACCCTTTTCCTTGAGGTTGAAAATAGGCATATTAATAACCAATATTGGTGTAGCACTGTTACTTAAGACTGTTGTATTCCGCAATTCGGAACGTTATCACTATGCGTATTTACTCGACTTTGCTTTGGTTGTACAATTTTTTACAGTGGCAATTGCTATTTCCCTTTTTTCGTAAAGGCAATGATTTTTTCCGCCAGGATGTCCGATAATTTAAAATAACTTTCGAAGGTCCAACCGGCGACGTGGGGGCTCAGTATCACGTTGTCTCGTGCGGTTAGACTGCGGTACCAACTTTGTTGGGCGAGCGAAGGGAATTTTTCTACCGGGAGTACATCGAAAGCGGCCCCAACAATCTTTCCTGTATCTAGTGCTTTTAATACTGCCTGAATATCGACAATACCTCCCCGAGCCCCCATCAAGAAGAAAATAGGCTTTCGGAAATGGAACAAATACTCGTTATCTACAAGTCCTTTTGTTTCCTTGGTTAATGGAATGTGGAAGCTTAGAACGTCGGCTTGCCGTACTACTTCTTCCATTGACACTTCTTGCGCATATTCATCAGTAAATCCTGTTTTGTATTTGTCATAAGCAATAACTTTAACGTCAAATCCGGATAGTTTCTTCGCCATTGCCTGACCATTGTGCCCGTAGCCAATAAGAGCCACCGTTCTACCTTTTAATTCGTATCCCCGATTTCCTTCTCTGTCCCATGTTCCGGTTGCTATCTGCATATTAGCACGATTATGGTTGTTCATGAGGTTAAGCAGCATACCAATCATGTGTTCACCAACCGCATCACAGTTACCTTCATTTGCAGCTAACAAAGTTATCCCTCTTGTGCGCGCATAATCTTCATCTATGTTGTCCATTCCTGCGCCTGCACGAGCGATGAATTCTAAATTGCTGCTCAGATCAATAAAATCGCTATCCACTTGGAATTTTGATCGAATAATAAGGCCTGTGTATTGGCTTAGGATTTGACTTGCATCTTTTTTTGAGAATTCGGGGCGGTAGTCAAACTTGATGTCGTTATTCGTGAGCTTTTCTAACAAAATTTCATGTACATCATCGACTATGAGTATGTTTGTGTTCATTGGTCGTTATATTTTAATAGACGTAAAATCTTCGTTTAATAATCTTCTTAATTGCAATTGCTTTAGATACTCGGGCATAATACGCATGAGCGTATTCCGAACTCGAATGAGTGGCTTATTTTCCCATTGTGCAAACCACCCGATCTGTCGGGATGTATTGGTGATATAGCGAGTCCTTGCTAGGCGGCGTTCAGAAACCTTTAAAAAAGCATTGGAAATGTTATTAGCGGTTTGAATTTCATGATATAACACGGCTGCATCTTCAATTGCTTGACATGCGCCTTGTCCCATATTAGGAGTCGTGGCGTGTCCCGCATCGCCGATTAGCAGTATGTTGTCAAAAGCGAGGCGTTTTAGGGGTTTTATATCTAGGATGTCGCTACAAATAAGTTGATCAGTCGTTGTGTTGCTTAATATTTCGCTGATAGGTTTGTGATAACCAGCAAAGCGTTCACGTAGATTGTCAATATCAAATTTAGAAAAAACAGGATCATTTTGTTTCCCATTGATACATGCATACCAATATATTTTGTCGTCGACCAAAGGTGTCATCCCGAAACGACCCTTACTACCCCAGGTTTCACACGAATCTGTTAAATGAACATTCTGTTTATCGATCACCGCGCGCCAGCAAGTATAACCGGCATAACGTGGTTTGGATTTAGGGAGTAACTGCTCCCGTAACTTGGAGTGAACACCGTCAGCGACAATTAAAGCTTGGGTATGGATGCTGGTGCCATCAGAAAAATACACGAATATGCCGTCAACTTCTTTAGTAAAACGGACCGCGTGTTTACCTAAATTAATTTGATCTTGGGAAAGTTGTTGCGAAAGAAAATTGTGGAGCTGTCCACGGTGCAATGCAAAGTTTCTTTGTTGATAGAAGGAACCAATCTGCTCTGTTTTTGGTGCGACGAGCTTCTTCCCTTTTTCATCTAATATATTATATGATGGGAGGAAATGTCCAATTTTTTCGACGCCTTCACGAAGACCTAAAATATCAAGTGCGTGCATCGCGTTTGCGGCCAATCCGAAGCCGGCACCGATGCCCCGTAATTTTTGGGACTGTTCATAAATATTGGCGGTAATACCAATTTTTTGAAGTGCGATAGCTGTGGTTAGTCCTGCGACGCCACCGCCGATGATCGCTATTTTGGTCATCTCCATACTCGGATGTTACTATAGTGTGCCGTCTATTTCGCGCGTCAGTTCCATGAAATTTTCTACCGATAACCTCTCTGCGCGCAACTCATATAAG
>NZ_JABMCQ010000070.1 GCF_013179575.1 Sphingobacterium shayense
TAATTAAGATTGTACGTTCTACAGGTAGTTTGTAGCCCGCTGCGCGCGCTTTCTCCATCACGCTACGCAAGCCGACAACAATAAACTGGTGATTTTGCCCGAAGTATTCGGAAGGGATAAAGTCCGTCAAGTACGTTCGCGGTTCCTGGGCAATAGACATACGCAGTTCATCGGTATCCACCCCGCCCATACAAAACATCAATGTGGGTGGCTGGGCGCCGCCGTCATCATTTCCTTGTTCACACGAAACGCCTGCCCTAAAAGCAACATCGGCATCACCTGTACAGTCTATAATTGCCTTAGCTAAAATAACCTCTCTCCCCGATTTACTCTCAATAATAACACCTTTAAGCGTCTCTTCCTGCATAACCACACCAGCACAGAAAACGTACAACAATACTTTCACTCCTGCCTCTTGGAGCACTTTAAGTCCTATATTTTTAACAGCCTCGGGTTCGACAAGCGTCAAACTCATATGTAAAGGACAGGGGCGATGCTCGGAAGCTGCATCCACTTCTTTCAAGCGGTCGATAAATTGCTGCGGTAGTCCTTTAATAATCTGGTTGCCCTTTTGTCCGAGAAAACCGAGTATAGGCAGACCTATGGTCATATTACCACCGACAAAACTACGGTTGTCGATAATCGCGACCTTCAGGCCATCGCTAGCGGCGGCCTGTGCAGCAATAATGCCGGCAGGCCCTGCGCCGACCACTAAAACATCGACCTCCATTCTAACAGGAGTCTCCTTTGAAGGCTCCAGGATACTTTTAAGTTCTTGCATATCTATAAAATATTAATTTACATCATAATACGATCGACTGCTGTCCTGACTGCTGCGGTTTTTCTTTTTTAACCATGGTCCATAGAATGAACACCGCGACAGGATGCATAAAAGCCATCGCAATAAATATTGTGCCGGCTCCTAATGAACCCATCATCTGGCCGACGAAATAATTAAATAGCACGGCTCCCAGTGCGCCGAAACCACCCGCAATACCGAGTACCGAGGCAACATTTTTTTCCGGGAAAGCCTCAGCGATAACGACACTTACGGTGAATAACCAACTCAGACAGGCTACCGCCACTAAAGAGAAAATTAAAATCGTAAGGTAGGCACTGCTCACATATGAAGTCAGGCAGCATAAAGGTGCTAGCACAGCGATACTGCTGAGCATCACTTTTCTAGCCAGCAGTGGCTCCTTTCCTTTACGAACCATTTTATCCGACCACGCGGAGGTTGCTACCGCGCCCAAATCCGCTACCAAAAACGGTATCCAACCAAACATTCCAATCTGCGCCAGGGTCAACCCGCTTTCTTCCTGAAGGTATCCTGGCAACCAGAAAAGGCAAAAATACCACACAGGGTCACTCACAAAACGGATCAATAAAATTCCCCATAGGGACTTTGTTTTCCATAGTTGCCCCCAAGAAAAACCATCCTCTTCAGAAGCACCGTGCTCCACTCCGAGGGATTCTCTGCGAATCTCTAAAGGAGGTTGTTCGTATATTATGAACCATAATAACGCAATGACTAGTCCGACCACCCCCGCTACGATGAATACAGTATGAAAGTTATAACGCATCGCCAGCCACGCGACTAACGGAGGCGCAATAATAGCCCCTATGGAGCTTCCGGCAATACACAGGCTATTCGCCGTGGCACGGAGTTTCCCGGAGAACCACACCGTAATCACTTTTAGTTGTGCCGGAAAATTGGTTGGCTCTGCAGCCCCCAGCATTCCTCTAAAGAAAAGGAAAGAGCCAAAACTTCTCGAGATCCCGCCCCCTAAACAAGCTACCGACCATCCGATGATACCAGCTAACATAACTCTGCGTTCACCAAATTTATCCACTAGCCATCCGGACACTGGATACATAAGTGCGTAAAACACGGTAAAAACGTTTAACACCAAGGCGTACCCGTCGTCACCTAAATCAAACTCTTTCTTTAATAGGGGCTTTAAGATGGAGACAATTTGACGATCATAGTAATTAAACACAATTGCCAGAAAGATAACACCAATAATATACCATCTTCTTCTACGGGCGGGGATCGACAATGTATACTTTGACATAGGCAGTTTTAGGGTTAGCTTTTCCTTTGTTACACTCAAATGTAAAAATAATCGTTCAATTAGAAACATTTTTAAATAAAAAAAAATTATACGAGGTTTTCTTTCGAACGAATAAGCCCTCTATATATATTTAAAAACCGAGTTATAGCGCTATATATAAGTATATTATTTATGAATTCAACCTTCATTTGAAAAAAATAATGGGAATAAACACCATGTTTAAAAAACTTTTTTTTATTTTCGAAATACTATAAACCAAAATAACAGCACAACAATAATTTATTGTTAACAATAAATTAACAACAAAATAAACCACAAAATGGCTTTTTTGACGCTATTTAGACCATTAAACAAAACAACAAAATACTCAGATGAAACATTTATTAACAAATTATTAAATCTATTTAAAGATATAGTAAGTATTAGAAAGTAAACCTACTTTAGCACCCTACATTTATTCATCATGAAAAAACAAGTACAACTCGCTCTGTTGTTGTGGTTAGTCCCATTTAGTTTATTATGGGCACAACAAAAGAGCATTTCGGGAAAGGTACAGCAAGAAGATGGCTCCCCCATCTCTGGGGTAACCATCCGAATTAAAGGGCATCTTAATGCCTTAGGACAAACTTCGACCAACGGAACCTTTAAGGTACAAGCGGATCCGAATGACGTATTAACGTTTGAAAGCCTTGGCTTTTCGACAACAGAGCATACCGTAGGCAACCAATCCTCATTCAACATCACACTCGCCCAAGATCTAACAAATTTGGATGAAGTTGTCGTCGTCGGATACGGTACCCAAAAGAAAGTCAATTTGACGGGCGCGGTATCCACCGTTAGCAGTCAGGATCTGGAGCACCGTCCGGCGATATCTACCTCCACCGCGCTTCAAGGTTTATCTCCTGGGGTAACCGTAACATCTCAATCAGGTGCTCCTGGTGCCGATCAAGGACAAATACGCATTCGCGGAGTGAACAGCTTTGGCGGCTCTGACTCTGCGCCACTGGTTATGATAGACGGAGTAGCGGGATCACTTGACAACGTAGATGCAAACCTCATAGAATCGATCTCCATCCTTAAGGATGCTGCTTCTGCCTCTATTTACGGCTCTAGGGCGGCAAATGGCGTGATACTCGTAACTACTAAAAGAGGAAAAGATCAATTTGCACTTACCTATAAAGGATATACAGGCTGGCAAGATGCAACCTTTATTCCCGAAGTAACTGATGGGGCGACCTTCATGCGTGTATTTAACGATGCAAACATGAACGACAATGGCTCGGTGATATACAGTGAACAAGATTTTGAAAACTTCAACAAATTATACAGCGAAAATCCGGACAACTTCGATTGGCAAAAAAACATCCTTAATGGCTCAGGTTTTACGCAAAATCATTTTATCGCTCTTAATGCCGGAGCGGGAAAAGTACGGGTAGCGCCTTCACTGAGCTACGTAGATCAAGATGGGCTAATTGACAACACGGGCTTTGAGCGTTATACTTTTAGGAACAACATGGACATCAATCCGAATGACAAACTAAATATACGGTTTGACATTAGCGCGGTGAACACCAATCGTCTACAGATTGCCAATGAAGGAACTATCTGGAACTATCTGGGGCGTATGCCGACTAATATTCCCATTCGCGTGGCCGATGGCCTATGGTCCGAAGGTTGGGTAAAAAACAATCCGGTCGCGTTCATCCAAGACGGAGGAAACAGAAAAGTCAACAACTTAGAATTAATAGGAAACTTATCTATCACTTACAAACCGGTAGACTGGCTTAGCCTCTCGGGAATGGCCGCTCCGCGCTACCGGACACGAAATGTTCATGATTTCGCCAAAGCGGTGATGACCTATTATGAGGATGGCAGTGAAGCCGGCACAGCACTTCCCTCGACGGAGCTCACCGAGCAATCGTACCGTTATTTTAACGGAAGTTACTCCTTTCAAACAACCGCTCAAAAGTCGTTTAACAACCACAACTTGAGCCTAATGGTCGGTACATCAAGGGAAACGTATGACGAAAAATATCTGATGGGCTACCGTCGTGATTTCACGTACGACACCTACGAAGTACTCAATGCTGGGGCAGATACCGAAACCAAGAACAATGCCGGCAATCAAAACCAGTGGCTTCTTGTATCTACTTTTGGCCGTTTTAATTACGACTACCAAGGCCGCTATCTTTTTGAAGCAAACCTTCGCTATGACGGTAGCTCACGCTTTGGTAAAGAGAATCGCTGGGCGGCATTCCCTTCTTTTTCTGCTGGGTGGCGTATTTCGGAAGAGCCGTTTATGAAACCACTAGAACATCAAATTAACCAATTGAAGATACGAGGATCTTGGGGGATTCTTGGAAACCAAAATATCGGCTCTAATTACCAACCCTATACCGAGACCCTTCAACTGGGAAGTATTTCAATTGGCGATCAGATTAACCAAATGATAGCGCTCAACACGATGGCTAATCCAGCCCTCCTCTGGGAGGAAACAACCATGACAGGAATCGGGTTAGATGCCACTCTATTTAAGCATTTTAGCTTAACCCTGGACTGGTACAAGAAACAAACGGACGGTATTTTGATGAAACTATACGTCTCTGAGCTTTATGGTAAAAATGCACCGTTTCAAAACGCGGCAAAAGTGGAGAATCGTGGCTGGGAGGCTGCAGCCCGTTACGACAACCAATTTGGAGATTTTAAACTAGGAATAGGCGCTAATGTATCGGACGTCAAAAATGAAATCCTGGATATGAAAGGACAGGTATCAGGCACACTACTTCGTCAACAGGAAGGCTACGCGATTAACTCTATCTACGGCTATCTTTCGGACGGTCTATATCAAAACCAGCAAGAAATCGATAACGGTCCAGAACAATTTGGCACCATTAAACCAGGCGACATCAGGTACAAAGATATTGCAGGCGGGTTCGATGCTAATGGAAACCCAATCCCCGACGGAATGATAAACGACAGCGACAGAACAATTATCGGAACAACGATCCCACGCTATACATACGGTTTCAACCTTGATTTAGGCTACAAGGGATTTCGACTGTCCACCTTTCTACAGGGAGTTGCCAAAGCCGATGGATACTTGAATTCACATTATGTTATACCCGCAGCAAATTCTTCGGCGATCAAACCGTGGCAGTTAGACTATTGGACGGAAAACAACCCAGACGCGTCCTTACCACGCGTATCAGTAACGTCTACCAACAATACCCAAAATTCAGACTTCTGGATGAAAAGCTCATCGTACTTACGTTTAAAAAACCTTCACTTAGGCTATGAGTTACCAAAAGCTTGGATAGAAAACAGTAAGATCGCAGGCATTTACATCTACGCCAATGGACAGAACCTTTTCACTAAAACAAATTTTTATGAAGGCTATGATCCAGAGATCAATTACGACGCTGGTGCACAGGATGGGGTCGCTTTAGGGGCTGGTAATTTCTACCCTCAAGTGAAAGTATACACCTTTGGATTGGACTTTAAATTCTAAAACAATGATCAAAAATATAAAATCAATTATAGGTATTAGCGCACTAAGTGCCGTTCTGCTTTCATCATGTGATCTAGAGAGATTACCTCTTGATGGACCATCTGCAGAAACCTTTCCCGCCAATATGCAAGAAGCAGAATTAGGATTATTGGGAGCATACAAATCCCTTACTTTGCTTGATGCGTCCAGCACACCAATCTGGCATGTGATGGACAACATTACCGATATCGGGTACGCACGACCGGGCAACAACTACACCTCACCCATCACCAGCTCGATAACAACGGATAACGCGCTAGCCACCAAACCTTGGGGAGCACACTACAAGACAATCGGACGTGTTCATGATGTCCTTGATAAACTTGCGGAGATACAACAGACTATGTCAGAAGCGGATTACAAGCGGATCGACGGCGAACTTCGGTTCATCCGCGCGTATTGCTACTCACAGCTTATCGAACTCTACGGCGACGTCCCTCTCCTAACTACATCGCTACAGTTAGGCGAGGATCTTCCCGCCCGTACCTCTAAACAGGAAGTAGAGCAGTTTATCATCGACGAAATAACAGCGATCGCTGAAAACCTCCCAGTTTCTCAAACCAATATTAAATCCTCACGCGCTTCGCGAATTGCTGCCTATATGCTAAAAGCTCGGGTGGCCCTTTATAGCAAACAATATAAATTGGCTGCTGAGACGGCAAAAATAGCAATCGATTTATCAGACGGCGTACATAGTTTAACCGCATTTGATAGCTCAATAGAATATGCAAATAAGAACCACGATGCAGGAGAGCCTGAAGTGTCAAACATCTTCGGACATCAAGGATTCTCTTCAAGTAAAGAATGGATATGGATTGCTGAATATAATGGCAGTATAAGTGACAACGTGCATAACCAACTTTACTACATGTCCTCTCGTCTGGGTAAAGGCGTCTGTTACTGGGGTCCAACTCAAAATTTAATGGATTCCTTTCAAGATATTGAAGGGAACTATATCACAGAATCATCGATATATGAGCCCCAAAAGCCGTTTGAGAACCGCGATCCTCGATTAGACCTATACACAGTACGTCCTCATTCTAGATTCATGGGCTTTCAATTCGAACCTAATTCATCCTTTCCGAAAGTGAACAACTACTGGCCGATGATAAATGGCAGCGCAAGTGAACCAACAGCCCAAACAAATGCCGATGCGACCAACGCCTATCGTTCTTTCAGCGGCTACTTATGGCGTAAACACACGGACTTAACGGATTTCCAAACCACATCCGTCAGTGGCTTTTCGGATCTTGACATTGGTATATTCCGGTATGCAGAACTATTACTCATTTATGCAGAGGCAAAAATTGAAGACAATAGTATCGATGGCTCTGTATACGATGCTATCAACCAGATTCGTCAACGCGCAATGATGCCTGAGATCCCACAGGGACTATCGCAACAAGAGCTTCGCACAGCACTTCGTTATGAGCGTAAAATAGAATTAGCGAACGATGGTCTACGATGGTATGACCTTAGGCGCTGGGGAATTGCACAAGATGTCATGAATGGATATATATACCTCAACAGACTGGCAAACGACTGGTCTGCGACCGCAGTTATCCGCGTAGACGAAAATGCCAACCCAGTATACAACCATGATATTGCTATCAAATCTTTTGGCACACAAGAAGTAGTATTCAAAACTAATAAAGATGAATACTGGCCGATTTCAAGCCAAGAGATCGACGCGAATAAGAACCTAAAACAAAATCCTGGTTACTGATAAAAAATCCGCTGTAGAAGGCACCCTTGGTATAATGTCAAGGTTGCTTTCTGCAGTTCTAAAACATCCCAAATGAATTGCATAAAGAAAATAGGAAAACGAATACACCTTCTAGCTGTATTTCTGTTATTAGTTTCGCCGGGTTTTGGACAACAAGACTATCAACGTCCCGCACTTGAAAACAAAGACTCCTGGTCGGTTATCCTGCTTCCTGATATTCAAAATTATGTTAAATGGAATGCCAATCAACCTATACTAAACCTTATGATGGCTTGGATAGAAGACAATATCGATACCCTCAACATTAAGATGGTACTATGCACTGGCGATCTGGTTGAACTAAATGATCAAATACACCCCGCGTATAATGGCGATCAGTCTGCCCAGCGGCAGTGGGAATTTGCTGCGCAAACATTTAACCGATTAGACGGAAAGGTACCCTATATTACGGCTTTAGGAAACCATGACTTCAGCATTGATCGAGAACTTAAACGCACTTCCCGCTTCTCGGAGTTTTTCCATATTGACAAGAATTGGCTAAACAAAAAGACGTTGGTTCAAACTGGTAAAAACGAATCTGGACAACCGTCATTACAAAACTCGGTTTATGAGATTAAATCTATTAATGGCGGTAAAGACTATTTGTTTATGACCATCGAATACGCCCCTCGAGATACTGTTATCAGCTGGGCAAACAAAATCGGAAAACTTAAACAATATGAAAACCATCGAATAGTATTGCTAACGCATGCTTATCTAACAACGAAAGATATCCATTGGAATGGCACACCTAAATGGTTCATTTATGAGCCGTATATTGAAAATGGGCACGCCAAAAAATCAGAACGTTGGACACTTCCTAAATCAAATAACGGCAAACAAATATGGGAAAAACTTGTGAAACCATCTTCTAATATCGACATGGTATTATCGGGACACATCTCTGGTGAAGGCTACCGGACCGATAAAAACGATACCGGCAAAACGGTACATCAAATGCTCTTCGATATGCAGTCCGCAGGCGGCGGGCATCAAGGTAACGGCGGCGATGGTTGGCTCCGTATTTTAGAATTCTTCCCGGACAATAAAACTGTAAAAGTTAAGACTTTCTCACCTCTGTTTGCAATTTCTCCCTCAACCAGACACCTTGCCTGGAAGAAAGATTTACGAAACGCGTACGAAATGAAACTTGATTGATAAAAACGATTAACATGTTGTTTATCATGACAAACAAAAATATCAAATATTGTTTATTATACTAAACAATTCAAAAAAACATATGCCTACAAAGTCCATTTTGGAATAGCTTTGTTGGCACAAAAGCGTATGTCTTTGGTTAAAAATAACCAAAGACATACGCTTTACAGTCTTTCGATTAAAACAACTTTAAACCTTAATTTAACGTCCAGTGGATCTCATCGCTTAATTCTTCGCTTCGAGTTTTGCCGAACGCTTTAATGATATTTTCTCCAGATTTCAGTTTGACGTTTTCTACTACCCAATGTTTGTCGTTTACTCCTTGTTTTGCGACATACGTCTCTCCATTCACTGTAACAGTGACACTTGGCAAGTTCGAAAAAACTTGAAGCTTTGTTACGGCGTTCTTTCGTTGGTCATCCCTGCGGTTTGCAATATAGATCATTGGGCTA
The DNA here is from genome assembly GCF_013179575.1 of Sphingobacterium shayense. Lineage (GTDB taxonomy): Bacteria > Bacteroidota > Bacteroidia > Sphingobacteriales > Sphingobacteriaceae > Sphingobacterium > Sphingobacterium shayense. The sequence continues at coordinate 8,998 of NZ_JABMCQ010000070.1, forward strand.
GCGTTCCAGTTCGCTTTATACCAGTAAAAAGAATCCTTTTTACGTTTACGATCAAAAGTAACTAAGCCTTTAAGGTTGCGAGCGTTTACCCCCCCTCTATTCCAGGCCGGCACTGCGAATTCAAACATATTCCACACATAAGAGGCTACAATAATAGGACTTTTCTCAATTGCCGCCCATTGCTGGATATGTGTTTCGGTTTGGTAATTTTCAGGAAATGATTTTCCCGTCACAACATTTTTCGGAGCCAAAAGCTCTTCCTGTCCTATATCCATGTTTCCATCGGCCCCATATTCGGACAACATTACTTTGTATTCAGGAAACTCACGTGCAACGCTTTCCGCCCACGGCTTCAGGTCTTCAATTTTTCCACCATACCACCCAAAGTAGTGATTGATTCCTTGTACGTCGGTGTTGAGGTTTTCTTGGCGATCAATCACATTATATCCGGTAACGGAAACAGTATAGCGATCTGGGTCTAGTGTCTTGGCTACATCGTTCAGCTCTCGGGAAAGAACAGGCACCTGTCCATCAGCAGTTTTAGAATACACCTCATTATGTACCCCCCAAATATAAATGGACGGGTGATTAAAATTTTGCTTTACAAGCTCAGACATCTGCTGTTTTGCATTATCGTTCTCGTAGTAAGAAACTCTATTTACAAACGGTATCTCTGCCCATGTCAAAAATCCAAGTGTATCGGCAAGAGCATACACTTCGGGAGATTGCTGATAGTGTGCTAACCGAATTGTAGTAACCCCCATCTCCTTCATCATTTGGAAATCTTCTTTGTGTTGAGCAAAGCTTAACGCAGACCCGTATCCCCACCGATCCTGATGACGACAAACGCCGTACATAGGATACTTTTCACCATTTAAGAATACACCCTCACCTGCAATTATTTGTACTGAACGTACGCCCAACGGCTGCTTTACAACATCCATTTCTTTCCCAGCTACCAATAATTTTGCGGTAACTGAATACAGATATGGATCTCTAACACCATCCCATAAGCGCGGGTTTTTAAGATCCATTTGTTGCTTAACATAAGTCACGCCCTGCGGCGAGATGCTAACGGGTGTTTTTTGCGTTTTTACAATTTCACCCTGATAGTCGCGAATCTGTGTAACAAGCTCTCCTTCTTGTGTACGCTTTTCAGTTGTCTCGAGTTTAGCTTCGATACTGATTTGCGCGCTTTTTTTCGAGACATTCTTTTGTCGTATGAAGATCCCTGCCGCAGATTGATCCGTGACAACAAAACCTGTCTTATTAGTTGTTATAAGGTGTACCGGACGATAGATTCCTCCATAGACTGGAAATAGAAACTGATTGGTAGGAATCACATCCTTCCGCGATTTATTGTCGGTCACAACTGTCACTATATTTTCCTTACCGTAATCAAGGGAATTGGTAATTTCGAAAGTGAACATCGAATAACCTCCTTTGTGCTCGCCGATATAATTATTATTGATATACAGTTGGGCTACAGCACCAACTCCCTCAAATTTTAGGAACGTTCTCTTCTCGATATGCGATGGATCGACGGAAAACAACTTCTTATAAACCGCTTTACCTTCAAAGAAGTTTCGATCTTTCTGCATGTCTTCTCTGTTGTAAGTATGCGGCAGAGTTATATCTTCCCATACTTCCAAAGCGGTCCATTGCCCTTGAGATTCTTGATACTGCTGACCATTCAAAAAGTCCGTAAAAAAGGTAGCATTATTCGCTTTGTAATATTGCCATCCTTGATTGAAAGAAATTGTGTTCCGAGATTGCGCGCATGCCAATTGACCGAACGACAAACCGCACACAATAAGAAAGGATAATTTTTTCAGATTCATAATTTTATTATTCGGGTTTTCCTTCGACCAAGTTATAAATATTTAGCGCTCATCGATCCGCACAACCGATTGCTCAAATCACGAAAACGTTTAAGTAAGAAGAATTCCAGTGACCATGACGGAGGAACAAGTAAAATTTTCATAGTTTAAATAAAAAAAATCGTAGTTATATATAACATAATAATAGGTTCGATTCTGTTTTTTAAATAGTTTCTTCTCGCCCTTGTAAAATTTGACACCATCAAACTATCTTTGTTGAAAATCAATAAATTTTTTATTGAATTATCCCAGTGTACTTATGACACATACAGAGAAAAATTGATACTCTATTAATCGTATAGTGTATTTCCGACACACTTAGAATTTAAGGATTATCGATTATAACTGGAAAAAAGTCTTTGTATAATTTCACGAAAACCTTTTCGCTGGTTACGCAAACGATTGTTATAAATTCTTGACTTTTGACTTCCTATATTGCTAACCAATTATAGCGCCGTAATACATTTACAACACTAACAACAAATAAAATATTTATGAAAAATCATTTGAGAAATTATGCGTTTTTATTTTCGATGCTGATGATTTGTGGACTGCTTCTTCCATGTAAATTACATGCGCAATGGACCGGCCCTAAGAGCAAACCAAAGGAATTAAAGGAAATAAAATATGGCCCATTGACACCGAAGGATAGAACTGATGAGGCGATGGAAGCATTTCGAAACTATGGGTTGGGACAGTTTATCCATTGGGGACTGTATGCAATACCAGGAAACGAGTGGGAAGGAGTAAGTGCGCGTAAAGGCGCCGCAGCATCCGAATGGATTCGTTCCTGGGGAGGCCCTACTGCACCCGAAAATTGGAAGGAAACCTACGACAATCTATACAAGCAGTTTAATCCTAAAAATTTTAACGCTGCTGCGTGGGCGACACAAGCAAAAGCTATGGGTGCAAAATACATGATATTCACCACAAAGCACCATGATGGCTTCGCACTTTGGCCTACGAAATATTCTGAGTACGACATTGCCAAGACTCCCTACAAGAAAGACATCGTAAAGGAGGTAGTAGACGCCTATAGCGACCAAGGAATCGACGTCTATCTATACTTTTCAGTATTAGAGTGGAACAATCCAGACTATATGGGCAAAAAACCCGAGACTGATCAGGAAAAAGAAAAATACGATCGCTTTTTACAATATACAAGGAATCAATTATTAGAGTTATTGGAAAAATACCCAAAAATCAAAGGCTTCTGGTTTGACGGCACTTGGGATCCCTCATGGATTAATGCCTATGACTTCACCTATAAACTGGAAAAGGAGCTGAGAGAGAAACATCCAGGGCTGATAATTGGATCGCGGTTCCGAAATGACGAATACGGTAAGCGCCATTTCGATAGTAACGGAAATCTTTTAGGTGACTACGAACAAGGTTGGGAACGAAAGCTACCAGGGGAATACGAATGGCTTAATGGCAACGATTGGGATGCAGTGATGACGATTCCTCCCAATGGCTGGGGATACATGAAAGATTGGAGTGGTCTCTACATCAAAACTGCCGACGATCTTCTAGATATGCTGATGCATTCGGTATCGATGGATGGAAATTTTGTATTAAACTTCGGGCCTGACGGTAATGGAAATATGCATCCTGGAGAGGACAAACTCGCTAAGGAGATCGGCGAGTGGATGAAGGTCAATGGCGAAGCCGTATACGGCACGCACCATAGCGAGCTCCCTACTTCCAAGCTAGGGTATTATACACAGAAGGATTCTATACTTTATCTCACGGTATTCAATCGACCAGTCAACAATACCGCGCGCATTGCGATTTCCAAGAAAGCTACTGCGGTCCCTACACAGGCCTCACTTCTATTAAATAATCAGAAACTTGACGTAAAACATGCGGACATCGGATTAGACCTAGATAAAAACACATACTACGATATAACAATTCCTGCTGACTTTCAAGGTACGCGGCCATTTGTAATAAAAATTTCGCTCGGCGCGCCAAAAGCCAAGGCTGAAAAGCTTATGGATGCAAAAATGTAATTACTGAAACTAATTGAGACTATAAATTTTCAAAACAATGAAGAAGCCAATTTCAACCTTAAGTGCGATGCTGCTCTTCTCTTCTGTACTCTTCGTTCGCGAAACTACTTTCGCAAACACCTATCTTCTTGATAGAACAAGTATATTGAACAAGAACGGAATTCAGCAAACGATCTCTGGAACGGTCGTAGATAGCAAGAACAGTCCCCTAATCGGTGTAACCGTCCAAGAAAAAGGTACAACAAACTCGACTGCAACGGATCAATCAGGAAACTTCAGCTTGCAAGTAAGCTCGAGTAACGCCACTCTCGTTGTCAGCTACATCGGGTTTGAAACCGCAGAGATACAAGCATCCGCCGCTGCACGGATCACCCTCACCGAGTCTTCAGGCACCCTAGAAGAAGTTGTGGTTGTCGGATTTGGAACTCAGCGTAAAAAAGATTTAACGGGTGCCGTCACGCAGGTTAATGCTGAACAAATCAATAACCGGCCGGTAGCAAATCTTGGCCAAGCTTTAAAAGGGCTTATCCCTAACTTAAACGTAAGTTCCGATAATGGAAGCCCCAATTCATCAACCAACTTGAACGTACGTGGAACCACTTCGCTTACTCGTAACGACGATGGGGAGTTCGTTGGCACTTCGGGCAGTCCATTAATCCTCGTTGATGGTATAGAAATGGATTTTAACAACCTAAACCCCGAAGATATCCAGTCAATAACGACGCTAAAAGACGCCTCGGCAAGTGCTATTTACGGGGCACGTGCCGCCTTTGGTGTGGTGCTCATCACCACTAAATCCGGAAAAGCAGGGCGTTCAAGCATCAATTATAGTAATTCGTTCCAATGGAGCAAGGCGACAGCTGTTCCTGACATCATGAATGCTTATGACTTGCAGGATGCTATTATTAAAGGATTCGAGCTTAAGGGCGAGACAGCTGGCCCTGCGGAACTGGAAAAGCTCGAAAAAATAAAGGAGCATATGGCAGATCCCCAAGGCACAAAACCTTATTATACCGACGAAAAGGGTAATCCGGTGTGGATCGCTAATATTAACCCTTATAAAGAAGCCCTTGCCACTGCTGCACCTTTACAGAAGCACAACTTATCCATTTCAGGGGGAAACGAAAAAATAACGTACTATACTTCCATCGGGTATCAAAACCAGGCTGGTATTTATAAGATAAACACCGATAAGCTCAGCCGATACAATATGGTTGCTAACTTGTCGGTCAAAGTCAATGACTGGTTTAAGATCGACACCCGTAACAATTACTCTTACAAAAGATACACGGAACCTGTAAGCCCCGGCGGTAAAAGTGGTTGGTGGACAGCGATGTCGCATGAACCATCAAGAAATGTGAATATGCCGCTGTTTACACCCGACGACTCTCCAGTAGGGAGAATGTATACAGACAACATTCTTTCGTTTATGGACTACGGATCAAGAAACCGGGATAACGATGAAACCATGCTCTTAATGGTTAATCCGACCTTTACCCCGCTTAAAGGGTGGAACATCAAAGCTGATCTGTCCTACAAAACCTATAACACCCAAAATAAGCGAATTATACCGATATTAAACCGGATTGAACCAGGAAGTTGGAAACCTGTAAACTCACATACATCACCTTCGAGCATATATGACCTTCGGGGAAGATCCAACCAATACACGATCAATGTTTATACCGATTACACCCGCTCATTTGCAGACGGACATAACCTTTCCGGGCTAGTAGGATACAACCAGGAGTGGTACAACTACCAGTCCCTGTGGGTAGATAAAAAGGATATAACAGAGGGTGTCGATTATATAAATGGGGCAACGGGAACCTTAACTGCGGGTGATGGCGCTTCTGAGTGGTCCGTACGTGGATTATTCTATAGACTCACTTACGATTATAAAGGGAAATACCTGTTGCAATCGAACGGACGTTATGACGGGTCTTCTCGTTTTTTCAAAGACACGCGTTTTAAATTCTTCCCTTCCTTTTCAGCAGGATGGGTCGTTTCCGAAGAAGAATTCGCAAAAGACTGGAGCCCTTACGTCAATTTTCTTAAATTCCGCGGATCCTACGGTAGCATCGGGAACCAGGATGTCGGCTATTATGATTTTTTACCAATCCTATCCCAAAACGCGAACCTTCAATATATTTTAGGTGGCGTCAGACCAAGTTATATTCAAGCGCCGGATCTTGTTGATGCAAACTATACTTGGGAAACAGCCACCACCCTAAATTTCGGCGCCGACCTTTCCCTTTTTGACCACTTCGAGTTAAACTTCGATTGGTACCGCCGAGTTACGAAGGATATCCTAACGAACGGAGCAACATACCCAGGAATTCTGGGCGCTGAGGCTCCGGTCAGCAACACAGGCGAGCTTCAATCTCAAGGATGGGAACTAATAGCCAAATATAAAAATGAAACAAGCTATGGGCTTGGCTATGATGTAGCACTAACATTGGGAGACTATACCTCTACAGTCAACCGTTACCTTGGAAATAGCAGTAATCTTCTAGATCAGTTATATACTGGGGCGACCATCGGAGAAATCTGGGGGTACGAAACTTATGGCCTTTTCCAAAATCAGGCGGAGATTGAATCCGTAAATCCGGCAGAAACACAGCAATCATTAAATAAACAATGGTTCCCTGGCGACGTGCGCTATAAGGATCTTGACGGTGACGGCGTGATTACCACAGCTAATAATACACTGGACAACCCAGGAGACAGAAGAGTAATTGGGAACAGCACACCTCGTTACCAGTATGGTCTAAATACCAATCTTCGCTATAAAGGATTCGATTTCAATCTGTTTTTACAAGGCGTGGGAAAACGGGATGTTTGGATAGGACATGCCTTATACTGGGGTGCGGGAGCAACAGGAACATATGACGTATATAGGGACTCCTGGACACCACAAAATACTGGCGCCAAATATCCAGGGTACTATAGCGCAGGGAAGAACCAGCAAGTACAAACACGCTTTTTAGAAAGCGGCGCATATCTTCGCCTTAAAAACATCTCACTCGGTTATACTCTACCAAAAAGTGTAACGGAGAACATCAAGTTCAAGCAGATCAAGCTGAGTGTATCGGCATTTAATCTCCTTGAATTCAAGTCACTCCCTAAAACATTCGACCCTGAACTATTGGATAGAAGCTATCCTATTATGAAGTCTTACGCCTTCGGGATACAAGCAAACTTTTAACGAGCTATTATTATGAAATCTATAAAATTATTATTCTCGGGACTTTTATCGCTATCGCTCCTATCAGCGTGCAACGATGACTTTTTAGACCGGTATCCGGAAGCTGATCGCTCGGAGGCTACTTTTTGGACCTCCAAGAGTGACTTTGAGTTATACGTGAACACATTATATCCGAAGTACCTTTCAGGTTTTGGCGCTGTCTGGCAAGATGGAAATGTACAACCAAAAGGAATTAACGAAGCCCAGATTGTCTACGGCGACATAATAACCGATAACGCCGTAACCACGAGCTATTCCAAAGTCACCAACAACGATTATATCAGTTATCTTACCGGCGGGACCGGTTCAGGCGGATGGAACTGGGAGAACCTAAGACAAATCAATTATTTTTTGAACAATTACGCGAAAACGGCGATTAGCCCTGAGGAGTACAATGTATACCTTGGTGAAATATACTTTTTCAAAGCACTTGAATACTTTGATAAAGTAAAGCTATTCGGCGATGTACCATGGTTGACCAAAGATCTTCAAACGGATTCCGAAGAGCTCTATGCTCCTCGGAATAAAAGAGAAGATGTCATCGATTCTGTACTAATGGTGTTGGAGAAATCTTATGGGTTGCTTCCCGAAGGCAGTTCTAATTCCGGACGTATAAACAAGGACATGGTCCTGTTTATGAAATCGAGGATAGGCCTATATGAAGGTACTTATCGAAAATACCACGGTGGAGAAAATGCGCAGAAATACCTTGAGTTGTCTGCCTCAGCTTCCTTAGAACTTATGCAAAGCGGGAAATACGAGATTACAACTGGTGACCCTAACACGGTATACAACAGCCTTTTTGCACAAGAAGACTACGCTTCCAATAAAGAAATCGTTTACTGGAGGGGCTACAATAGCGAACTCACTTTAGGTTCGGCCTTTAGTAGATATTTCACGCAAAATAACCGTAACGGGGGGTCTGGCGCTACCAGAAGTTTGATCGATGACTACCTCTGCAAAGATGGGGAATCGATTAGCACGAGTACACTTTACAACGGCAAGAACAGCATTGAACTGGAATTCAAGGATCGGGACCCACGCCTTGCACAAACTATAAGTATACCAGGAGAATACAGCCTGCGACCAGGTATTGGAATGGCTGGGTCTACAGCAAACCCATTGCCTGGGATAAAAGGGTCGAATACAGCGAGCGGAAACTTATGTGTAACTGGCTACAGACTCGCAAAATGGTTTTATGATAACCCAGCTGATTGGGCGAGAACAACTAACGGACTTCAAGCTGCGCCAATACTACGATATGCGGAGATCCTTCTAAACTATGCAGAGGCAAAAGCGGAACTAGGACAGATTTCACAAACCATACTTGACCAAACAATTAATGTTCTTCGCGAACGTGTAGCCATGCCAGCTTTACGCTTAGGTAACGAACCAACCGATCCAAGGCTTGATGAGATATACGCAACATATGTTGGATACACGGTAACTCCAGTACTGAGAGAGATTAGAAGAGAACGCCGAGTCGAAATGGCCTTTGAAGATGTACGTTGGGACGACCTGGTTCGGTGGAAGGCGTTAAAGCTTTTATCGATGCCCGTAGAAGGAATGAAATTCAACCAAAAAGATTATCCAAGCATCAAAGTCGGGACCGACATTATCCTTTCTGGGGATGGACTAATTCTACCGTATGCGCAAATATTAAACAATCAGAACAGAACATTTGATGAGCGCATGTATCATTTTCCAATCCCTATAACAGAACTGGTACTGAATCCGAATTTGGAACAAAATCCGGGCTGGGAAACTGCAAAATAATCATTAATACAATATAAACTTAAATTTTTATCCAATGAGAAAAACAAGCATCTACCTATTGGCTATGTGCCTTTGCGGGACGATTTCGTCTTGCGAAATTGGGGAGGGAGGAGACGGCGGACTTACCCCTGTGGATCCCGAAACAACAGAACTTGCAATCGCAGATACCCTGCAACTGTTTCATGTTACACCGTCGGCCTCCGCCGAAGCTGACCGGATGCAATTGAGGGCAAATCATAACGATATGCAGGTAACAGGATTCTATACGGAGCCAAATAGTACAATCACTATCAATGTGAAGTACAACTCCGGTACCACTAAGGCTCGCCTAGCTATTGGTACGCCATTCCGAGACAACATCAGACCCATCAGACAATATTTCGATCTTGAGGAAGGTTCACAAACTTTCACAGTTGATCAATATGGGGGGCTGGCTTATATCATTTACACCTCAGCAGATCAAACTACTACTGGTGAGATTGAACTTTCATTCGGCGAAGGGTTCATCCCTGTCCCTTATTACGAGAAAGGTAAAACTACCCATGAGCAGTGGGTTGCAACGCTAGATTCACTCAAAAATGATGCTCCCGATGTCTATTTCACCTCAGATCACACTGTTCTAGTCGCAAACATGGACGAAGCTCTCCTCTACAAGGAAGAAGATCAGCAGTTAATTGTTGATAAACTGGACTCTGTGATCGGATTTTCAAATTACATTAGTGGGCTAAGCGGTACCGAGGGTGTACACGCTATCCCGCATAACAAGCATCTGATCACAGTTAGAGATTCCGCTTCAGGTGGTTATATGGCCGCAAGTATCGCAATTTTCTATACAGAATCGCTTTCTTATAGAATGTTACAGCCGAAGTTTTTATCGAATACAAACGGTTGGGGATTATGGCACGAAGTGGGACATACTTACCAGCAAAAGGCTTGGACATGGGGCGACATGACAGAGACTACCGTCAACGTGTACTCCCTCGCTGTAGAACGCGGTTTCGGATTACCGATCAGCCGGATCACCGAAAATGATTCTTGGGGAAAACTCGACACCTATTTTCAAAAGCCAATATCCGAACGTCAGTTTAATGATGGTGATAATGACTTGAAGTTGATAATGTTCTATCAACTAGGACTTGCATTTGGTGATGACCTTTTTATTAAATTAAGTAAACAAACCAGAGAAAATCGACCAACATTATCAACTGACGAAGAAAAGATGAGTTACTTTATGCTCTCTGCTTGTAGAATCACGCAAAAGGATTTATCGGATTTCTTTAGAAAGTGGGGATTTACGGTAAACGAAGCTGTGTATACAGAAATTTCGAATCTCAATTTAGACGCTCCCGAGCAAGATGTTAGCGCCTTGAGAGATTAGGCTCCTATTTTTCGCTTGAT
>NZ_JABMCQ010000071.1 GCF_013179575.1 Sphingobacterium shayense
CCCTATTATAAAAAAAAAAGACAGCTTAAGCTGTCTTTTTTTTTATAATAGGGTAATTATTAATCTACATTATCATGCAAAAATGAATTATTCGGACGAATCTCAGTTTCACCGTCGTCAAAAGATAGTGTAAAACGTGATACTTGAGACTGTGAAGAATGAGGCACATCGTCTAAAGGCTTTTGTCTTCTTTTATATGCTGGCTCAGTTTCTAGTTCCTGCAAACCGTTGCTAGATTTCAACTTCATGCTCAATTCTTTCAAGCGTAAAATACGCTCTTTAGTTTTCATTAATTGATCTTCGAAATCAATCTCTTTCGACTCTTCAATGTGAGTCGCTCCAGTCGGTTCCGTTTGTGTACTCTCTAACGAAGAACTTTCCTCTTTGATCGCTTCCTCTTTTGAACTATAACTATCAAACACGGAAGGCAGTTTAAACTCAAATACCGACGGAGAAGTCTTCAATTCATACCCCGCCGTTTCTTCTTCCTTTGCTGAAGCCTCCTCAGGTTCGTCAAAGCTTAATGTGTGACGAATCACTTGGGATTCCTCGCGAGGCTGCGAAACGGCCGAATTAATTGGCTTCGGTGAAGTAAACAAATCCACGGAAGGAGTTGAGTTAGGTGTGGATATCACCGTATTCTGTACTGGCTTAATAAAAGACTGCGCTGGTGCTGGTTCTGTTGTTGCTGAAGAAAATTGGTTCTGAACAACTGGTTTTACAAACTGATTGACTGCTGGCTCTGGAGTCAACGGTAAAGCAATTTTTTCCTTTTCCTTTTCTTTAACCCGTTGCTCTGCAGTCTGAAAACCAGTCGCAATTATCGTTACCGATAATTCATCCTCAAAGTTTTGATCGATACAGTTACCCCAAATCAAATCAGCAGAAAGCCCAGCTTTCTCTTGTATGTAATCTGTAACAATCGCAACCTCATCCATTGTTACCTCTTTAGTACCAGATGTAATATTCAATAAGATATAGCGAGCGCCTTCGATTTCATTATCTTTCAATAAAGGAGATGCCAAAGCACCTGTTACGGCTTCAATAGCACGATTTTCTCCTTTTGACACAGCGTTACCCATGATAGCAACGCCGCTATCGTTCATCACTGTACGCACATCCTTAAAGTCCACATTTACGTAACCAGGAATAGTAATGATTTCTGCGATACCTTTTGCCGCTGTGGTTAAAATATCATCTGCTTTCGCAAATGCAGCTGTCATGGTTAGGTTTCCAAAAATCTCACGTAAACGGTCATTGGAAATAACTAAATACGAATCTACATATTTACGCAATTCTTCTAAGCCTTCTTCCGCTTGGGAACGACGTCGTTTACCTTCAAATGTAAAAGGAGTTGTCACTATTGCAACGGTCAAGATACCCAGTTCCTTTGCAGCTTTCGCCAAAACGGGACTTGCACCTGTTCCGGTACCGCCACCCATACCGGCCGTAATAAAAAGCATCTTCGTATTGGTACCAAGCATACGCTTTATATCCTCGATACTTTCAATCGCTGAATTTTCACCGACATCAGGATCGGCTCCAGCACCCATTCCTTCTGTCAAACTAGCTCCCAATTGCACTTTGTTAGGAATAGGACTAAGTTCTAACGCCTGCGCATCAGTATTGCAAACGATAAAATCAACCCCGCTAATTCCTTGCAAGTACATGTGATTAACGGCATTTCCACCGCCACCACCAACCCCAATAACCTTGATTATTGATGATTGTTCCTTTAACATTTCAAATTGTATCGACATAAATTTACCCTATTTAACTCTTGCTAAACCACTTAGAAAATCACCTATAGATTCAACAATACAATGTAATAATACCAAATTCCTCACAACAGTTTTCCACAAATGTTAATTTGTGGAAAAATCACCCAATGTGGAAAACTACTTCTTTCCGATAAAGGTATCGTCGTCGATTCCTGCATCATCCTTAATAAAATCAGAGAGAATTTTTGTAAACCAACTCTCCTTTTTTCTCTTTTCCTCTGCTATCTCTGTTACCTTTTCTTTTGGAGCTGATTTCGAAACCACTTCTTGATGGGTTGCCTCATCCTCTTCGATAGCTTGTACTCCTTTAATTAACAAACCAATGGAGGTAGCATACATTGGGCTTTTCAGTTCCTCTAGAGCTTGCTTATTTAACATTTCAGTCTTTGCCAAATATTCGTTTGGATATCCAATTCGACAACCAATACCTGTAATATATTCAACTAGTTGAACTAGATGTCTCAATTGAGCACCTCCGCCAGTAATAACGATTCCCGCAATAAGTTTATCCTCGTATCCTGAAGATTTGATTTCGTAATATACGTGTTCAATAATTTCCTCCATACGAGCTTGGATAATATAAGCCAAATTCTTTACAGAAATTTCCTTGGCTTCACGCCCACGAATCCCAGGAACACAAATAACCTCATTATCTTTATTTTCATCAGCCAATGCAGATCCATAACGCACTTTTAATTGCTCGGCCTGGTTACGTAGAACAGAACAACCTTGCTTAATGTCCTCCGTCACAATATTTCCACCTAATGGAATAACAGCAGTATGACGAATAATACCTTCATGAAAGATAGCTAAATCCGTAGTTCCACCACCTATATCCACCAACACAACACCAGCAGTTTTTTCCTCTTCATCCAACACAGCTTCAGATGACGCGAGAGGTTCTAATACTAAAGACGAGACTTCTAAATCCGAGTTATCAACACAACGCTTAATATTGCGGATATCAGTCACGCGTCCCGAAATGATGTGAAAATTAGCCTCCACACGACGACCCGCCATACCAATCGGCTCTTTAATACCGGGTTCATTGTCGATCGTAAATTCCTGAGGGAGTACATGAATAATCTCCTCTCCCGGAGGAAGAACAAGTTTATACATGTCTGAAATCAACTGTTCGACATCTAGGCGTCCAACCTCGTCATAGTCTCTTTTAGTTAATATTCCGCGATGTTGTATACTTTTTATATGTTGACCAGCAATCCCCACGTTGACAACTTTAATATCTACGTTAGACTGAGATTCAGCGATCGACACCGCTTCTCTAATACTGCCAACAGTTTTTTGAATATTAGCTACCACGCCACGGTTCACCCCCGAAGATTCTGCTTTCCCCACACCCAACAATTCGATCTTATTCGTACCACTACGACGACCGACTGTTACACAAATTTTTGTGGTACCGATATCCAATCCTACGATAATCGGATTTTCTCTCTCGTTTTCTGCTAATCTTGGTTTCATATGCTGTGTATTTTGTTGCTGTTATTATTCCTATTTTATCTACTTCATTTTTAATTTCATTTGCAAACTATCCAGCACCCAGCCGTCCTCACGTTCACAAATGATTTGATCATCAAACTTAACGTTCACTGTGCTGTATGCATCTGATCCTACCCTTGGTAAAATCTTCTTATAAAAGATTGATAAGCGATCTAGCTTATCTGGTAAGTTATCCGCATTACCAAGGAGAAGTTGTTGCGTACCAACGCGTGGTGTTATTTCGATATCTTTGTGTTCATTCACATACAATTGCACGATTTGATTGCTCCACAAAGGGTCGTTTTTGACAAAATTAACGATTGATACTAGATCCTTTACCAGTTGTGTTTCAACGGTATCCAATGCAACTTTGTAACCCTCGTTGATATTTCCGTTGGCGACCAAAACATGTGGCACATATTTTAGCGTCACTGGAACTTTAGCACCTTGTGTATCAATATAATATTCCTGCCCCATATTATTCATTATACGGATGATGACTTCGCGTTGCTTAACGGCAATTTGCAAAACACCATCCATATCCGAATGGATCTCAGCAGATGCTACATAAGGAAGTGTCATTAGCGCTTTCTCTATTTTTTCGAGAGGTAACGTGGCGAGCTCCTTCCCAACTACCCTTCCAAATTCACCGTTTACCAGATCTGAAATATCATGCTGATCGATAAAAGTCTCTTTTCCTTCAACCATAACCTTCATCGAAGTACAGACTTGAACAGAGTCCTTTGTTTTGACCAAACTCATTAACATACCAATACCAAACAGTCCCACAACCGACATGCAGATGTAGCCTATAATTCGCCAAGGTATGTTACGAACAAATTTAAGCATGCTCAATAATCTCTTTCAAAGGTTTAACCAATCTATCAATATCTCCCGCTCCGACGGTCACAATCAATTCCGGAGTGAACTCGCGTGTATGCTCCAAAACTTCTTGCGGGGTCACCAGACGTTTATTTGCTAATCTAATTTTATCCAACAACCACTCGGAGCTCACTCCCTCAATCGGCGTTTCTCGCGCTGGGTAAATATCCATCAATAACAGTTCATCAGCATGACTTAACACCTCCGCAAATCCCGCGACAAAATCTCGAGTCCGACTGAATAAATGTGGCTGAAAAACCACAGTAAGCCATTTATTAGGATATAATTTTCTAAGCGAAGCTAAAAAGGCTCGTAATTCCTCTGGATGATGAGCGTAATCGTCTATATAAATGGTACGTTCGTTGCGAGCAACATATTCGAACCGCCTTTTGACTCCACGAAATGATGACAATGCACGCTTAATTTTTTCTACGGAGATCTCTAACTCCAACGCGACCACAATTGCAGCTACCGCATTTTCCACGTTATGGATACCCGCAATACCTAAATTAATATCTAAAATATCATTCTTTGCAGAGCGAAAATCAAAATGAAATGCATCGTTTTCTATACGAATATTTTCCGCATATGCGTCCGCCTTTTCGTTGAGCGCGTACCGTACCGTACCTTCTAAAGGCAAACCGCTCTTGACAATCGACAATCCGTTTTCCACTACACGTGTTAAAAACAAATCGAAAGACTCCAGCAAATGTTGTTCGTCTCCATAAATATCTAGATGGTCCGCATCTGCGGATGTGACGATCGCAATATTTGGATGCAAAGTCAAAAACGAACGATCGTATTCATCTGCCTCGACTACAACAACATTGTTATTACCATATAAAACGTTGCTATTATAATTCGAGCTAATCCCTCCCAAAAAAGCAGAGCAATCGTACCCCGAATCCTTTAACACATGTGCAATCATCGTTGAAGTTGTCGTCTTACCGTGAGTTCCTGCCACAGCGATTGTAAATCTACTAGCACTAATAATTCCTAAAACTTCTGATCGTTTAAACAACCTATTGCCTTGATCAAGCAGAAAATTCTTTATCGTCAGGTCTTTTGGAACTGCCGGAGTGAAAATCACCAGGTTTTCCGTCGAAGGTTTACTGAACACACTTGGCAACAACGATATGTCATCCTGGTATATTATCTCAACCCCTTCGGAGACTAGTGTTTTGGTTAATTCACTTTCTGTCTTATCGTACCCCTTTACCTCACATCCTAAATGTTGAAAGTAACGAGCAAGTCCGCTCATACCGATCCCTCCAATTCCAAGAAGGTACACATGTTTGATATGTTCGAGATTCATCATTTATCTTATTAATTTCAATACTTCGTTTGCGATAACTTCGTCGGCATCAAGCTTTGCCAATTTTTCAATCTCCTGTCCCAAGAGCGCGCACTGCTCAGGACGATCTAACAACGAAAGCACAGTATCTATTAGAATTTCTTTTGCGTCAATATCATTAATCAACACTGCCGCATTTTTATTCACTAAAGCTTTCGCATTCTTAGTTTGATGATCCTCCGCAACATTGGGGGATGGGACTAAGACAACAGGTTTTCCAATCACGCATAACTCGGAGATTGTCCCTGCTCCGGCCCTTGAAATCACAATATCGGCTGCGGCATATGCATAATCCATCCGTTGCAAAAATGGAAGCAATTTGATATTATTCGAAAGATTCCCATCAAACTCACGCATTAAGGAGTCAGCATAATAACTACCACACTGCCAGATAACTTGCACATCAACCAATTTTTGTAAAGCTTGACGCATGCATGTGTTCAACGTATTTGCACCTAAACTACCCCCCGTCACCAAAATCGTTTTCTTTCCAGCCTCTAATCCAAAATGTGCTAAAGCTTCCTCGCGCTTACCTTCTATTTCCACCGACGCCCGTCGAATCGGGTTACCTGTCAATAAAATTTTTTCAGAAGGAAAAAATTGTTCCATTCCCTCGTAAGCAACACATATTTTCTGAGCGTTTCTGCTGAGTTTCTTATTTGTAAGTCCAGCGTACGAATTTTGCTCTTGAATCAAAGTAGGTATACCAATCATGTTAGCCATCATTAACAGTGGGCCTGATGCAAAACCACCTACACCAACCGCGATATCCGCATCGAACTGTTTGATGATTCTACGTGAGAACCAAAGACTCTTTAGCATTTTAAATGGAAGTAAAAGGTTTTTGAATACTGAGCCTCTATCTATCCCTTGGATATCTAGTCCAACGATTTGATAGCCCGCCGCTGGCACCTTTTCCATTTCCATCCGTCCATTCGCTCCTACAAAAAGTATTTCCACGGATGGATCAATACGACGCAGAGCATTTGCTATTGCAATCGCTGGGAAGATATGACCACCCGTACCACCACCGCTTATAATTACTTTATGAGCCATCACGTTCGTTATATTGTACCAACCACAACTTTTCTAGCTTGTGGCGTTTCATTTAATTCTTCTTTGTTTTTTAACTCTTCAACATTTCTACTTACACTCAATATAATGCCTAATGCAACACTAGTAAACAATATCGAGGTTCCTCCCATACTCACCAAAGGAAGCGGCACCCCCGTAACAGGACCGAGCCCCACCGCCACCGCCATATTCGCCAACGCCTGAATGGTAAGACTAAACCCTAGTCCGGCCGCTAAAAATGCGCCAAATGCTCTAGGCGATAATGTCACAATTCGTATGCATCTATACATCAATGCCAAGTATAAAAATAACAACACAGCCCCCCCTAATGTACCGTATTCTTCGATTATAATCGCGAATATAAAATCAGAATACGGATGGGGTAACAAATTTCGCCCTACACTGTTGCCCGCGCCTTTTCCGAAAAATTCACCGGAGGCGATCGTCATCTTCGCTAAATTCGCTTGATAATTTTTGTCTTCCTGAAAGGGCACCGGCTTCCCTCCGGATTGTTCGGTACGAAAAAATCCCTCGATTCGACTCAAATATGTCGCTCTTCTTGGTCCGATAAGTATAACCAATGCAAGTAAAAACCCTCCGCCAACACATACGATACCGATCTGCTTTGCACTAATACGTCCAATGAGAAGTAGCAATACACAAGTACCGAATAGCATCAATGCTGTTGACAAATTCGCCCATGCGATTAATATAAACACCGCACAAACGGCCCCCATTATAGGAACAAATGAGCGCTTCACATCTTTAATATCCTCTTGTTTACGAGAAAGCATCCGAGCAAGAAATGTTATCAATGCCAACTTAGCTAAATCTGACGTTTGGAATGTTTGATTAATGACTGGAATTGTAACCCAACGACTCGCATCATTCACTTTACTCCCTGCGATCAGTGTAAACAATAATAACGGAATAGTAATCAACATCAACAGTTTAGATATTCCGGCATAGTAGCGATAGTCTAATTTGTGTGACAGATACATCAAAACAAGCCCTATCACAATTATCGAGAAATGCTTTACTAAGTACAACTCAGTTCCTTTACCTTCTTTATAAGCCAACGTTCCGACCGAACTATATACGGCAAGCAAAGACCAACCAGATAGGATAATAACAATTATCCAAATCCACTTATCTCCTCGTAGCTTACTAAATATCTGATCTATCATCTTAAATGCTTTTAAAGACTCATTACAGCTTCCTTAAATTTATCACCGCGTTCTTCATAATTTTTGAACCAATCGAAACTAGCACAGGCTGGCGAAAGCAGAACAGTGTCTCCTTTTTTCGCCAGATAAGACGCAATCTCGACAGCATCCTGCATCGACGAAGCATTAACAATAACTTCTGTATCTTCTTCGAACGATTCATGAATGCGAGTAGAATCTTTACCGATGCAAATAATGGCTTTTACTTTTGACTTCACCAGATCACGTAACATTCCGTAATCGTTTCCTTTATCAACTCCCCCCATTATTAGTACGATATCTGGCGAAAAACTTTCCAAAGCGTACCAAACGGAATTAACATTTGTTGCCTTAGAATCATTGATATAGTTAACCCCGCCAATACAAGCGACATGCTCTAAACGATGTGGGATATTCACATAGGATTCCATACTCTCCTTCATCGTTTGGTTGCGCAACTCCTGTACTTTCGCTATTAGGCCCGAAGCCATATTGTTATACACATTATGTTTCCCCTGAAGGGATAGCTCTTCAATATTCATCGTAAAAATGTCTTGATTAGGTATTTTAATTATAATATTTTTGGTCTCGTCTAAATAAGCCCCAACTTCCAAGCGGTCCTCTTGGGTAAATGGTAAATATTTTGCATTCGTTTTGAACCTAGATAACCCTTGCTGTGTAAGCTCATCATCCGCACAGTATATAAAATAATCCGTATTTCTTTGGTTCTGAACCATACGAAACTTAGACGCTACATAATTCTCGATTTTATACTCGTATCTGTCTAGATGATCTGGCGTTATGTTTAATATCACAGCGATATCTGCACGGAATTGGTACATATCATCTAACATAAAACTTGAGACTTCTAATACGTAAACATCAAAATTTTCACGTGCTACCTGTAAAGCAAAGCTTTTACCAATATTTCCAGCTAGTCCGACATTTACACCTCCTTTTTGCAACATATGATAGGTTAACATCGTTGTAGTGGACTTACCATTAGAACCTGTGATACAATAAAGTTTTGCATCAGTATATTGTGCCGCAAACTCAATCTCAGATATTACAGGTTTGCCGGCTGCTTTTAATCGCTGAATTACCGCAGCATGCTCCGGGATCCCGGGACTTTTGACGACCAAATCCGCCTGTAAGATCTTTTCGGCAGTATGTTGACCTTCCTCGAATCTAATTGTTTCTCGGATTAATACGTCCTTGTAAAAGGGAGTTATATCATTCATATCTGATACAAATACATCAAAGCCTTTATCATTTCCTAAAATAGCCGCACCAACCCCACTTTCCCCTGCACCAAGGATAACTAGTGAACCAAATTGTGGATAATATATATTTTCAATATTTGGCATTTTATCTAATCTTTAATGTTACTATGGTCAAAATGGCAAGGATAATGGACACGATAAAAAAGCGCATAACAATTTTTGACTCATGATATCCTTTCTTTTGATAGTGATGGTGTACCGGCGACATTAAAAAGATCCTTCTTCCTTCACCGAACTTCTTTTTTGTATATTTAAAATAAGAGACTTGCAGTATTACGGATACATTTTCTAATAAAAAGACACCGCATAAAATTGGAATCAGCAACTCCTTGCGAATTAGTATGGCAAAAGCAGCAATAATCCCCCCTATTGCCAGGCTTCCGGTATCCCCCATAAATACCTGCGCCGGGAACGCATTGTACCACAAAAAACCGGTACAAGCTCCAACAAATGCACCTGCGAAAATCACGAGTTCTCCTGAATTTGGAATATACATGATGTTGAGATAATCAGAAAAAATTACGTTGCCGGACACATAAGCTAAAATAGCTAATGTTATACCTATAATTGCGGAAGTACCAGTAGCGAGACCATCTATACCATCAGTAATATTTGCGCCGTTAGACACCGCTGTTACAATAAAAACAACCACAACTAAGAACACCAAGAACGTCGCTAAACTGCTATCCAACCCAAACATACTAAGCACCTTTGCGTAATCAAACTCGTTGTTTTTGTAAAAAGGAATATTAGTTTTTGTCGACTTGACGTTTTCGGCATAATATCGGTCGCCCGTTTGGGTATCCGTCATTATTTGTACTGCTTTTGTAGATGTAGGGTTCTGCACCTGTTGACGCACAACGATATCAGGATGGAAATACATCGTGATCGCAATTAGAGTCCCCAGACCAATTTGACCGATTACTTTGAAACGACCAGCCAATCCCTCCTTATTCTTTCGAAAAACCTTAATATAATCATCTAGAAAACCTATAGCCCCCATCCATACAGTAGTAATAATCAAAATGATCACATAAATATTATCCAATTTCGCAAATAGCAAAGTCGGAATTAATATCCCAGCAATGATTATTAAGCCTCCCATAGTTGGAGTCCCTGCTTTTTGTTTTTCGCCATCTAGTCCGAGATCTCGAATTGTTTCACCAACTTGCTTATCATGCAGCGCCCTTATCAAGCGCCCTCCATATACTGTAGTAATGACTAACGAAACAATTACCGCCATAGCAGTTCGAAACGAAATGTATTGAAACAACCCCGCTCCAGGTATGTGCATATTTTCTTGTAACCAGGTAACTAAATAATATAACATCGTTATTGTTTATTGTTCGTTAAATGTTCCTTCCAAAACCTCTCTATCATCAAAATGATGTCTGATACCAGAGATCTCTTGATATTTTTCATGTCCTTTTCCCGCAACTAATATGATATCCCCTGGCTGCGCCAAATGACATGCCGCTCGGATAGCTTCTTTTCGTTCCGCAATAGTAAAAACGTTTTTACGATCCGTACTTTGTACACCTGCTTCCATATCACGAATAATTGCTAACGGTTCCTCTGTGCGGGGATTATCCGACGTGATAATAACCTTATCGCTTAAGCGAACTGCCGTCGCTGCCATCTCTGGGCGTTTCGTTTTATCACGATCACCACCACAACCTAAAACCGTGATTATCTGTTGACTCCCCTGACGCAACTCCCGTATTGTCGAAAGCACATTTTGAACCGCATCCGGAGTATGAGCATAATCTACAATCCCGACTATGCCATCTTTTGAACGAACGACTTCGAAACGCCCTTCGGCGCCAAGTATTTCGCTCATCGCCGTCAATACTTTCACAGTTTCCTGCTCCAACAAGATTGCCGTGCCATAGACTGCGAGCAGGTTATATGCGTTAAATCCTCCCACAAGCTTCACCCACACCTGATGACCATCTATTTGAAGCAACATTCCATCAAAATGGCTCTCTACAATTCTCGCTTTAAAATCGGCCATATTTTTCAATCCATAAGTCTTCTTATGCCCAAAAGTATTTTGAAGCATAACCATACCGTTACGATCATCGTTATTGGTTAAGGCAAATGCAAACCTATCTAAATCATCAAAAAATTTCTTTTTAGCATTGATATAATTAGAGAACGTCCCATGGAAATCTAAATGGTCGTGCGTTATGTTTGTAAAAACACCGCCCGCAAAGCGTAAACCAGCGATACGTTGTTGAACGATCGCATGGGAACTCACCTCCATAAAACAATAATCACACCCATCATCGACCATTTGACGCAATAAAGAATTTAATACAATCGGATCTGGCGTTGTGTGGGTTGCTGCTATAATTTTACTCCCAATTCGATTCTCAACAGTAGACAAAAGTCCCACGTGATAGCCCAAATTATCAAATAAATTAAAGAGCAAAGTTGCAATAGTCGTTTTACCATTAGTTCCTGTAACTCCAACGAGTTTTAATTCCCTCGAAGGATCCTTATAGAAATTTGTGGCCAACAGACCTAAAACATAAGATGTATCGTCAACCAATACGTAGGTAATATCAGAGTCAAGAACCTGAGGCAACTCGTCAAGGACAACAACCTTTGCACCATTCGAAACAGCATCGACTATGTATAAATGGCCATCCGTTTGCTCTCCTCTGATCGCAACAAACAAGCTGTCAGCGACTACCTTTCGAGAATCGAAACACAACGATGAGATGTCGATGTCGAGTACTCCTTCGAGTTGCTGTACCGGAATTGCATGTAATAGTTCTTTCAGCTTCATGTTTTTAATTCAATGCCAACACGATTGGCGTCCCTACTTTCGATTTTGTTCCTGCAACCAACGATTGCGTTATTACTTTACCTTTTCCAGAAACATGCGTTTTAAAACCTGCATTTTCCATTGTAAATACCGCGTCTGTCAACCCCATTCCTCGCACATTTGGCACCACCCCTTCTTTAATGGTTGTTACTGCAAAAGGCACTCCTTTATCTTTACCGACGGTATCAAGCTTTTGCATTAGCGAATTCCAATTAGTAGGTTGAAATCCCAGCGCTTGGTACACCGCATTAGACGCCTCTTTAGAACCTCGTAAGGTTAGGGGTATTGTCGAGCCAATTGTATTGACCTTCCTATTCGCTAAGGTTTTATGTAAACTCATATCATTGGCGTATACCATATCCGCCAATTCTTTAAAAACCGGTCCAGCTGTCGTTGCACCGTAGTATCCTTTTCTAGGATTTCTAATAACGACAATCATAGAATATTTGGGGTTATCCGCCGGAAAATAACCGGCAAAAGATGATTGGTAACGTCTAGCGCCATAACCCTTAGCTCCATCGTTCATTTGTGCAGTCCCTGTCTTTCCGGCAGAACTATAAAGCGGAGAACTTAAGGACTTTCCTGTGCCTTTGACCATAACACGCTCTAACATATCTTGAGCTTTTCTAATTGCGTCTGGTGTTGCTATCTGTTCCTTCAGCACGCGTGCCTCAAATTTTTCAATTGTGTTGCCCAGGTGCTGTATCTCTTTTACAAAAAGCGGAGCAACAAGTTTTCCATCGTTAGCGACCGCATTATAAAAAGCTAACGTTTGCAACGGGGTTAAACGTAACTCATAACCATAAGCCATTTGCACCAACGATAATTTACTCCAGGTTCGGCTATCTGGCGATTTAACCCATGGTTTTGTTTCTCCCGGAATCTGCAAACCCAAGGGCTCTCCTAAACCATAATGATGTAGCTTTTCCGTATACTTTTCAGGATGCTTACCGTAATACGTATTCACTAATTTCGCTATAGCAACATTTGACGACTGTTCAAACGCCTCGCTAACTGTCATCACTGATTTTCGTGGCGCATGCGAATCACGAATGGTATGCGAAGGAACCTTATACGTACCATTCCCGACGTCTACAGTTGACGTTGTGTCCACATACTTATCATCAAGTAATGCCAAATAACTAGCCAATTTAAACGTTGAACCCGGATCGGCCCCTTGTGCAATGGCGTAATTATATTTCTCACGAAACACCCCTTCACTATCTCTTGTGAAATTTGCTATCGCTCGCACTTCGCCTGTTTTCACTTCCATTAAAACAACACAACCATTATCAGCATCAACAGCAATCAATTGCTTTTCTAATGCACGCTGCGCCATATCTTGCATATTAACATCAAGTGTGGAAATAATATCAGACCCATCTACGGGAGCCACCTCTATCTCTCGATTAACCGGAACCCAAACACCGCCAGCAATTCGTTGCATCAATTGAGACCCACTCTTACCGTCGATATACGAGCCATATGCACCTTCTAGGCCGACTAAAACTGTATCGCCTTTCGTATTTTTATAACCGATAGTACGCGCAGCCAAATTTGTAAAAGGCAAGATCCTCTTATTTTGTCGGACTGTAACTAAACTTGTCGGATAACGTTTCTTACCTTCTTTAAAAGTATGAAGCAAAGGAAACTTTTTAATTAGTTTCAAATCCTGATGTGACACATCCCGCTTGATTAACACGTAACGAGATCCCTTCGCGCGCGCATTTTTTAATAACGTCAGGTATTGACGAGCAGAGCGGTCTCCAAATTTCTTTGCTAAACGATCTGCTAGCGAATCCACTTTCGAATTAAATACATCATTCGCCTCTGCAGGAATCGACATAGCATCAAAGCGCAACTCGTACTCAGGAACGGACGTTGCTAACAGACTGCCATCATTAGAGTATATATTACCACGAACAGCGTCGATCGTACGTTCCCGCACTGTCAAGCTATCAACCATCGCACGCCACTCAGCTCCGTCCACATATTGCAAATGAACCAATTTCCCAAACACCAACAACGCACCAAACACCATAAGCCCGAACGCCAGGTATACCCTCATAAGTATAGATTTCCTAATATTCATCTGCTTCTAGTTTTATTTTTGTTCAACGACTACCTCTACCTTAATTGCAGGCTGCAACCGTTCTTTTAATCCCAAAGTATCTGCGCGTTTGGCAATTTCTGTTTGCGTTGTTAATTTCATTAATTCAGCAGACAGAGACTTATAGTCCCAACTCAACTCCTTTACATCTCTCCCCAAACCGTCAATTGAGCGAACCGTCCGTTCCGCTAAATGTCTATTTGATATATACAATAACCCCAATAAGGCGACAAACGCAGCGAAAGGAAGATTTCTGGCCACCAAATAACTTGACAATGGTTTAGCCGAAAAGATTGAACGAAGAAAATTCTGAGTCTCTTCAACCTTTTCCTCTACCGAATCTTCAATTTCCTCCTGGACTTCCTCGCTTAATTCTTTACTTTTAATTGTGTTTCTCGACATAATCTAAGTTTAAGCTTGACGTTCCGCCACACGCAACTTCGCGCTGCGTGACCTATTATTCAATTCCAGCTCTTCAACACCCGCAGTTATCGCCTTCCGACTAATAACTTTGAAGGGTTTAATTTCATTTCCAAAAAAATCCTTATCAACCTCACCTTTAAACTTACCTTTTTGCATAAAATTCTTCACCAATCTATCCTCTAAAGAGTGGTAAGACATCACTACCAATCTACCCCCCGGCTTCAACACGGAGACAGACTGCTCCAAGAACTCCTGCAAAGCCTCCAGCTCCTGATTCACCTCAATACGAAGAGCTTGAAAAACTTGAGCGTGATATTTATGTTCTTTCCCTTTCGGCACTAATCGTTTAATCACATCTTTAAGCTCAGCAACCGTTTCAATACTCTTTGTCAACCGCGCCATTACTATAACTTTCGCAAGAGTTCGTGCATTTTGAATTTCGCCGTACATACCGAAAATACGATGCAACTCCTCCTCACTATAGGTATTCAACACTTTCTTAGCATCTAAATCAGCAACCTGATCCATACGCATATCCAAATCAGCATCATAGCGAATCGAAAAACCGCGATCCGCCGAATCGAATTGATGAGACGAAACCCCCAAATCCCCCAATATTCCGTCCACATCCCTCACCCCAAGCAGCCGCAAATTGTTCTTCAAGAACTTAAAATTATGTTGCACCAACTTAAACCGAGGATCATCGATAACATTACTCAGCACGTCTGGATCCTGATCAAATGCGATCAACCGACCTTTCTCACCTAAGCGTTTTAAAATCTCCCTAGAATGACCTCCGCCACCAAATGTAACATCGACATAAATTCCATCTGATTTAATCGCCATAGCCTCCATACACTCCTCCAACATCACAGGTACATGATACGTTCCAGGATTACCCATTAAAACCTCCTTCTAAATCAAATCCACCCATAACCTGCTCGGCCAAATCGGAAAAATCTTCTGTAGCCAACATATCCATTTGTTTATCATATTCCGCTTTGGACCACACTTCAATTTTCCTAAGATTACACGCCAGCACCAGCTCACTCCCTACTTCAGCATACTCCAACAAACTCTTCGGTAATAAAACCCGGCCCGCAGAATCCAACATCAACTCAGTCGCTCCACTGGTAAATTTTCGCACAAACTCTCTCCCTTTTTTCTGAAACTGACTTAAACGAGAGAGCTGATCTAAGATCTTATTCCACTCACCTCTAGTATACACAACTAAATTTTTCTCGAAACCACGATTCACCACAAGCCCTTCACGCTCAATATCAGGCAATTGCCTTTTGAGCCCGGCAGGAACAACCATTCTACCTTTGGCGTCCAACTTGCATTCGTATTCTCCGATTAAATAATCCATTTGTATATAGTAATGCTACTAATTATAATGTAAAAGTATACACTTTCTCCCACTTTCCCCCACAATATAACACAAAAAAGTTTTCCACATCGAAAAATATCCGTATATACGCCACGAAGCGCATACAACAATACCCTCTACACCCTTATAAACAAAGGGTTACAACAAGCTTTGGACGAAAATAAATTTCGTCGAACCCAAAATAAATCTGAAATGGAATAAAAAAAATGCCGCATAGTTTTTCACTATTATTCCCCTAAAAAACCTTAAAATCCACTTAAGCGAAGTTTTGGTGGGGAAAAGTGGAGGACATGAAACAGCTTCTTTTAACTTGTGGGAAACAGTGTTAGAGCACAACTGACGATATGCTAATAAACTTTCTTTATTCTCCGCGAAATGCGATATTTTTGCATAAAATTAACTTCGCTACGAGCGTTAAGTCGTATTTAGTAAAGACGCACGACGCGCTAGCGTACATTCTTTTTATTTAAAGTATACTAAATCTCTGTTTTATAATGTATAGAAGTCATAATTGTGGCGAATTACGTATTGCCGACGTCAACAAAAATGTTACCCTGTCTGGATGGGTACAGAAGTCCCGTAACAAAGGTTTCATGATATGGGTGGACTTACGTGACCGCTACGGAATAACACAGTTAATATTTGATGAATCTCGTTCTCAAGAATCGATCATGCAAGCGGCAAAATCACTCGGCCGAGAATTCGTTATTCAAATAAAAGGGACCGTTATCGAACGTGAATCAAAAAATTCAACGATTAGCACCGGAGAAATCGAAGTATTAGTCGAAGAGTTACAAATACTAAATGAAGCGCAAACCCCTCCCTTTACCATCGAGGACGAAACGGACGGAGGTGAAGATATCCGAATGAAATATCGCTACTTGGATATCCGTAGAAATCCTGTTAAAAACAATTTGCTGTTTCGCCATAAAGTGACCCAACAGGTTCGTAATTATTTATCAAATCTTGATTTCTGTGAAGTAGAGACTCCTTATTTAATTAAATCTACGCCAGAAGGTGCTAGAGACTTCATTGTGCCCTCACGTATGAATCCGGGCGAATTTTATGCTTTACCACAATCTCCACAGACCTTCAAACAACTTTTGATGGTTGCGGGAATGGATCGCTATTTTCAGATTGTGAAATGTTTCCGGGATGAAGATCTTAGAGCGGATCGTCAACCAGAATTTACACAGATTGACTGTGAGATGTCCTTCATTGAGCAAGAGGATATCTTAGAAGTGTTCGAAGGGCTAACCCGTCATCTTTTACGTGAAATACACAATATTGAAATCGATAAATTTCCTCGCCTGACTTATCGCGAAGCGATGAATAAATATGGAAATGACAAACCCGATATCCGTTTCGGCATGGAGTTCGGAGAATTAAATACTATTGCACAGCACAAAGAATTTTCGGTCTTCAACAATGCGGAATTGGTTGTCGGCATAGCCGTTCCTGGGGCAAGCGCATACACAAGGAAGCAAATTGACGAGCTTATCGACTGGGTTAAACGACCTCAGATTGGAGCGCTTGGTATGGTTTACTGCAAATTTGAATCTGATGGAACCTTTAAATCATCGGTTGATAAGTTCTACAATCAGGATGATTTAGCCAGCTGGGCAAAGGCAACGGGTGCACAGCCAGGAGATCTAATTTTGGTCCTTTCTGGTCCAGCAGACAAGACACGTGGTCAACTAAGTGCCCTACGGATAGAACTTGGAAATCGCCTCGGACTACGCAAACCTAATGAGTATGCACCACTATGGGTTGTCGACTTCCCATTATTAGAATGGGACGAAGAAACACAACGCTACCATGCTATGCATCATCCTTTTACCTCTCCAAAGGCGGAAGATATGCACCTACTTGATACGGATCCAGGCAACGTACGTGCCAACGCATACGATTTAGTTTTAAACGGCAACGAAATTGGCGGAGGTTCAATACGTATCCACAACAAGCAAACACAGGCGCTTATGTTCAAGCATTTGGGTTTTACATCCGAACAGGCGCAGGAACAATTTGGATTCTTAATGAACGCATTTCAATACGGCGCCCCCCCCCATGGCGGCTTAGCTTTTGGTCTTGATCGCCTAGCAGCCATCTTAGGGGGGCACGAGACTATCCGAGATTTCATCGCATTTCCTAAAAATAATTCTGGACGTGACGTTATGATAGACGCTCCGTCAACGGTTGATAAAGCACAGCTAACAGAGCTGAGTCTTCAGCTTGACATCCAACGGTAATTTCCATACTCGAAAATAAGATCCTTTACTGGCTGTAGAGCATGAATCATTGTTCTACAGTCTTTTAATTTTTAAAAAGATACACCCCGTCGCGTTTTCCATTTTTGCGCCCAGCTTCCTTCTAAAGTTAATGTTCTGAATAATAAACTTGCTTTGCTATTCCATTGAAAAAAGATTATTTTTACCAACATGGCGCAAAATATTGCAGAAAAATTTCTTTCCGACAGTGCTGTCAAGTCGTTTGACCAAGCACATCGTAATATCATCAACACCAACATTGACAAGTACAACATTGCATTTGAACGTGGTAAGAGCAAATTTCTAGATCTAGACAATTCCAAGAAAAAAGCTAACATCATAAAATGGAAAGTCATGGAAAATCTAGATCGATATTTGCTCGATTTCGAAAGCAATTTTACGCGTCGTGGGGGAAATGTGATATGGGCAAATGATGTTAGTGAGGCTCAACTTGAAGTAGAGCGGATTATTAATCGCCATCAAGCCAAATCAGTAATCAAATCAAAATCCATGGCCACCGAAGAGATTGAACTCAACGACTTCTTGGCAAAAAAAGATATCGAAGTGATGGAAAGTGATCTAGGCGAGTTCATCATTCAACTTCTAGGACAGAAACCATACCATTTCGTTACTCCTGCGATGCACTTAAGCCTAGAAGAAATAGCAAAATTATTTAATGAGAAGTTCAATACTCCTCTAGAAGCAACCGCTGAACAGCTAACAATGAAAGCTCGGGAATTACTTCGCGAGAAATATAAGGCCGCTGACATTGGTATTTCTGGCGCCAATTTTCTAATTGCGGATACAGGCGGTATCGCAATTACTGAGAACGAGGGAAATGCCCGATTAACAACGACTTTCCCAAGAGTTCACATCGCTGTGGTAGGCATCGAAAAAATAATTCCGAGTATGCAGGATTTAGATTTATTTTGGCCTTTGCTAGCTTCCCATGGAACCGGTCAAAACCTAACCGTTTATAACACCGTCTTGAGCGGACCACGACAATCCTCTGAATTGGATGGACCCGAAGAGATGTATGTCATCTTGCTGGACAACGGACGAACAAGCCTACTAGCTCAAAAAGAGCAAC